>CAMJKI010000001.1 GCA_946406355.1 uncultured Bacteroidales bacterium
TCAGGAGGCCTTCCAGGATGTGGGCGCGCTTCTGGGCCTTGTCCAGTTCGAACTTGGTGCGGCGTACCACAACCTCGTGACGGAATTCCACGAACTGGCCGATGATTTCCTTGAGGCTGAGCGTGCGCGGACGGCCTTTTACCAGGGCCACGTTGTTGAAGGAGAAGCTGCTCTGCAGCGGGCTGTACTTGAACAGCAGGTTGAGCACTACGCCGGAATTGGTTCCCTGCTTGAGGCGGATGACCACGCGGGTTTCTCCGCGGGCGCTTTCGTCGTTGATATAGGAAATGCCTTCCACCTTCTTCTCATCGGCCAACTGGGCAATTTTCTCTATCATTTCCCGCTTGTTCACCATGTAGGGGATTTCTGTAACCACGATGGTTTCGCGGCCATGCTCGTCCACCTCAATTTCCGTCTTGGAGCGGATGACTACGCGGCCGCGGCCGGTTTCATAGGCCTCCTTGATGCCGCCTTTGCCCATGACGATGCCGCCCGTGGGGAAATCCGGGCCCTTGATGTACTGCATCAGTTCGTCGGTGGTGATTTCCGGATTGTCGATATAGGCGCAGATGGCGTCGCAGCACTCTCCCAGGTTGTGGGGGGCCATGTTGGTGGCCATACCCACGGCAATGCCGGAAGCACCGTTCAGGAGCAGCAGCGGGGCCTTGGTGGGCAGGACGGTGGGTTCTTCGATGGTATCATCGAAATTCAGCGTCATGTCCACGGTGTCCTTGTCCATATCGCCCAGCACATCGTCGGCCATTCTCTGCAGCTTGGCCTCCGTATAACGCATGGCGGCCGGGGAGTCGCCGTCTACCGAGCCGAAGTTACCCTGACCCTTGACCAGCGGGTAGCGCTGATTCCATTCCTGGCCCAGGCGCACCATGGCGTCGTATACGCTGGAGTCTCCGTGCGGGTGGAACTTACCCATCACCTCACCCACGATACGGGCGCTCTTTTTGGTTTGTCCGCCGTAGCTGAGGCCCATGTTGTCCATGCCGAACAGAACGCGGCGCTGCACGGGTTTGAGGCCGTCGCGCGCATCCGGAAGGGCCCGCGAAACTATCACCGACATGGAATAGTCGATGTAGGCGGTGCGCATTTCATGATCTATCTCTACTTGCTCGATATAGCCGGTTCCGCCAGCTTCCTCAAGCATCTCTTTCTCTTCGTTATTATCCATAGATTTTATATCACTTATAAACGTACAAAGTTAAGAAAAAATATGGAATAATCAATAAATATCATCGGTTGTAATATTGCCCCAGCTGGGCAGGGAAGAATCGTCTATGGTAGCGTCAATTACCCGGCGCGCACCCAGGATAACGCTCTTTTCCAGAAACTCCTTTTCCAGGGGCCAGGCGGCCTCCATATAGGCAGCTACGTCGTGCGTACGGTTCAGGTAGCGGTAAATGCAATAATCGGCCCCCACCTTTTTGAGTTTATCGGCCAGGCTGTCGCTGCCCCAGATGCCACGTCCCAGGGCACCCATCTTCTTATAGGCTACGGCACCGTCGGCCGTACCGTGCAGCAGCAGCGTGGGGCAGGGTTTCGCCGGATAATCCGGTGAGCCGGAAGTGCTTATGATGCCGCCTGCAAAAGACATCACGCCCCGGAAGTTGAAGCCTTCCGGCAGCCCTTCCACCCGGCCGTTCACCAGCTCATATTCGGCCGCCAGAACAGTAATGGCGCCCGCCGAACTGCCCGCCAGCACTATATTGTCCGGGTTCACGCCCAGCTCTTCCCGCTTGTCGATAAGGAATTGCACGGCCGCAAACAAGTCTTCCACCGCCATCTGCTGCGAAAGAGAGAACTGGTCCGACGCCTTCAGCAGGCCCGACAGGCCCGGACCTTTCTTGTAACCCTTCATCCCCTGGCGGTAGTCCACGCTAATCACCGTATAACCGTTGGCATTAAGGGTATCGAACCAGTCGTAAACATAGTCTCCGTAGGCCATGGTCACGAATCCGCCGCCCACCACAAACAGAATAAGCGGCTTCTCCTGCCCCTGGAAAGTGGTTTCCGAGCCGGGCGTGGCTTCATAAATGTTCAGGTTCAGGGCCAGCGTGTCCCTTTGGGCAAACTGGTAACGGTCCTGGGCTCCCGCGCCTATTGCGCAGAGCAGGACAATGGCCGATAGCAATATTTTCTTCATAATTTTTGCTTGGGCAATGGTTTGGCGCAAGGTGGCCGTACCTTTGCATCAGAAATTAAAACAAACGATCATGAGAAACACGGATTACAACATGGAAACGCTGGGTTGCTTCATTTCTTCAGACGCCTCCCTGCAAACCCTCAAGGACATCATTTCGGATCTGGACCTTCAGTTTGAAGAGGTGACAGAACTATAGATACCACGGTACTCTCCTTGTCCGGGGAAAGCCCCACTTTAAGGGTACGCAACTCCTGCGGCCCCTTCTTGCGGGAAACCAGCACCCGGTCGGAGATAATGAATTCGGACACGGGGTCCTCCACATATCTCATTACTGCACGCTTCAAAGGGCGGGCCCCGTAGGCCGGATCAAAACCGGCATCGGCAATCATCCGCTTGGCGGCAGGGGTTATCATGAGCTTGTAACCCGCCTCCAGCGCCCTGGCCCGCAGGTCCTTAAGCTCTATGTCTATAATGGCTTCGATGGACTCCCTGCTTAGGGAATTGAAGTACACCTGCGCATCCACCCGGTTGATGAATTCCGGCGGGAAAGCCTTCTTTACAGCCTTTTCCACTACACTCCGCCTGTCCACATCCAGGTTTTTGCCGGCCGTGGCAAAACCTATTCCGTTGCCATACTCCTCTATTTCCCGGCTGCCTACGTTGGAGGTCATGATTACAATGGTGTTCTTGAAATCCACCGTACGGCCGTTGCTGTCGGTGAGCCGTCCCTCGTCCATCACCTGCAGCAGCAGGTTGAAGATGTCCGGATGGGCCTTCTCAATCTCGTCCAGCAGCACCACGCAGTAGGGTTTGCGGCGAACGCGCTCGCTCAGCTGACCACCCTCTTCGTAGCCCACATAGCCGGGAGGCGCGCCAATCAGGCGGGAAACGCTGAATTTCTCCATGTATTCGCTCATGTCCAGGCGCACCATATTATCCTCACTGTCAAATAAATATTCGGCCAGGGAACGTGCCAGCTGGGTTTTTCCCACGCCGGTAGGGCCAAAGAACAGGAAGGTGCCGATGGGCCTGTGCGGGTCTTTTAGTCCGGCCCGGTTGCGCTGGATGGCGCGCACTACGGTTTCCACGGCCTCGTCCTGCCCCACGATCCGGTCCTGCAGGCGTTTGCGCATCCGGATGATGCGGTTGCCCTCGCTCTCGGCCACTTTATTCACGGGAATGCCCGTCATCTTGGAAAGCACCGATGCCACATCCTCGGCATCCACCACCTTTTCCCTGCCCCGTTTCTTGGCCAGTGACAGGCGCACCATGGAGCCGGCTTCGTCCAGGGCGTCGATGGCCTTGTCGGGCAGCGAACGGTCCGTGAGATAGCGGTCGGTGAGCCGTACGGCGGCCTCCACAGCCTCGTCGGTATAGGTAATGCCGTGAAACTCCTCGTAGCGGGGCTTCAGGTGATACAGGATTTCTATGGACTGCTGTACGTCCGTGGGCTCCACTACAATCTTCTGGAAGCGGCGGTCCAGGGCTCCGTCCTTCTCCACAATCTTGGCAAATTCGTCCAGGGTTGTGGCGCCGATGCACTGGAATTCGCCGCGGGCCAGAGCAGGCTTGAGCATATTGGCGGCGTCCAGGCTGCCGGACGCGCCGCCGGCGCCCACGATGGTATGGAACTCATCCACAAACAGGATCAGGTCCGGATTCTCCGACGCTTCCTTGATAATGGCCTTGAGCCGTTTCTCAAAATCGCCGCGGTATTTGGTGCCGGCCACCACCGAGGCAATGTCCAGCGACAGAATGCGCTTGCGGGCCAGTACGGGAGAAATATCCCCCGTGGCTATCCTTTGGGCAATACCCTCCACAATGGCCGATTTACCCACACCGGGCTCGCCGATAAGCATGGGATTGTTCTTCTTGCGTCGTCCCAGGATTTCTATGACGCGGGCAATCTCCATGTCCCGGCCCACCACCGGATCCAGTTTACCCTCCCGGGCCGCCCGGGTTAGATCATAGGCAAACTCTTCTATATCCAGCTTTTTATCGGCCGGTTCTTCCTCGCCCTGAACGGGCTGGTTATCCGGCCTGGCCTCCTCGTCCTCCCCTGCCGGACGGAGCAGCCCTTCATCTTCCATGAAGGCCAGCAACCGGCCGTAATCCACGCCCCGGGAACGCAGGTACACCTGGCCGTAACTGTCGGTAGTACGGCACAGCGCCAGCAGCAAATGCTGGGGCATGGCAGCGGGACTCTTGAGTCGGGAAGCCTCCATTACCGTGATACTGAGCACGTTCTGCGCCTGGCGGGAGAAGGTGATATGATCTATCTGGTCGTAGGGTATGGTTTCGTTGGTAAAGATGCGCTGGTCGATGAAGGCCTTGAGGTCTACCGGCTCCACGCCCACGCTCCGAAGCGACTGGAAGGCCGCATTTTCCTCGTGACGGATGATTCCCAGGAAAAGGTGATCCGGGCCGATGCCATAGCTGCCGGTGCGCATGGCCTCTTCGCGGGCATATTTGATGACTGCATTAAGCTCGTCGGAAATTTGAATTTGCATGTATGCACGGATAAGGATTTACAAATCTAATGATTTTTACCTTTATCAACAACCAGACCGACCGGCTTTTCTGTCAAAATGGCAGCTAATCCAAATAAAAGTCTTACCTTTGCAGGCATATTATTTGAAAGTTTTTGCGGCATCATGAAGAAATTGATCGCATTAGCCCTGCTCCTTTGCAGCATCGCCGCCGGAGCACAGAATTTTGAAGGAACATTCAAACAGGCCAAAACGCTCAAAGTTTCCGGTCGCGTCATCAAAAGTGAAGGCAACATCAGCTTCACTGCACCGGACCAGCTGGCCATGCTTTATACCAATCCCGACGGGGATTATTTTATCATCGACGGCCCTATCGTGAGAATGGACCTGCGCGGCGTAACGCTGGATGTGGACACCAAAACCAATAAACTGGTGGCCTCCCAGCGCAACGCCCTCCTGTACAGCCTGGCCGGCAAATATGAAGAAGTGGCCAAAGAAATGGACGCCGATTTAACCGTAACGCCGAAAAACGGCGGTAAACACGTGGTAATCAAAGCCCGGAAAGTGCAGGCCAAAGGCTATTCCGGCGTAGAGCTGGACTATGGAAAAGACGGCCGCATTACCCGGATGGTCCTGGAGGAATTCGGCGGCATCTCTACCGAATACGTCCTCAACAGCAAATAGTTCCGCTATAAATACAGCGCGTGCGTGTTCTTGATCTCGTCCATCACAAAGGACGAGAGGATGGAGCCTATGGAGTCGATGGTACCCAGTACGTTGATAATAAACTCGTTATAGTACTTCATATCCGGCGCCTGGATCTTTAGCAGATAGTCGTACTCGCCCGATATATTATAACACTCGGCCACCTGCGGAATATCCCGGATTACTGAAATAAAGTCCTTGGCGGTAGAACGGGTCATCTGCTTCAGTTTTACCGAACAGAACACCGTAAAACCCCGGCCCAGCTTTTCGGCATCCAGTATGGCTACATATTTTTGGATGAATCCACCTTTTTCCAGGCGTTTCAGGCGCTCGAAAACCGGCGTAGTGGAAAGGTTTACCCGTGCCGCCAGCTCCTTGGTGGTGAGCCGGGCGTTCTCCTGCAGGGCCCGCAAAATCTGTAAATCGGTATTATCCAGTTCTATGTCTACCATGGCACCCATTCTGTTTTTGTCTAAATATTCGTCCGAATTAATACAATTATTCTATATTCACATGCAAAATTAGCAAAATATTCCAAATACTCAAAAATACTTGTGAAAGTATTCTGTATTCCCTATTTTTGTTCCCCAGAAAAAGTTAGTAGTATGGCAAAAATAGACACCCGTTGCGTTCATGCCGGCTATGAGCCGGGAAAGGGGGAACCCCGACAGATTCCCATTATACAGAGCACCACTTTTAAATATGAGACCTCCGACCAGATGGGCAAACTCTTCGACCTGGAAGAGAGTGGATACTTCTATACCCGGCTTCAGAATCCCACTTCGGACATTGTGGCCGCCCAGCTTAACGACCTGGAAGGCGGCGTAGGTGCCATTCTCACTTCTTCCGGCCAGGCCGCCAACCTCTTTGCCTGCCTGAACATCAGCAGGTCCGGCGACCATATTATTGCTGCCAACAACATCTATGGCGGCACCTTTAACCTGCTGGGCGTAACGCTGCAGCAGATGGGTATCGAGGTCACGTTCCTCTCGGCCGACAGCACGGATGCCCAGATTGAAGCCGCCATCCGGCCCAACACCAAGCTTATCTTCGGCGAAACGCTTTCCAATCCCGGCGTGGAAGTATTTGATATCCAGCGCTGGGCAAACGTAGCACACAAGAACGGCCTGCCGCTGGTGGTAGACAACACCTTCCCTACCCCCTTCCTCTGCCGTCCCTTTGAATGGGGGGCCGATATCGTAACCCATTCCACCACCAAATACATTGACGGACACGGCGTCAGCGTAGGCGGAGCCGTAGTGGACAGCGGCAACTTCCCCTGGGACAAGTACCCGGAGCGCTTCCCCGGCCTCACCACGCCCGACGAATCCTATCACGGACTCACCTACACCAAGAAATTCGGCAAAGCCGCTTATATAGTTAAGGCCACCACGCACCTGATGCGGGATCTGGGCAGCACGCAGAGCCCCCAAAACGCTTTTTACCTGCATCTGGGCCTGCAAACCCTGCACCTCAGGATGAAGCGGCACAGCGAAAGCGCCCTCGCCGTGGCCCAATGGCTGCAAAACCGTCCGGAAGTGGCCTGGGTACACTATCCCGGCCTGGAGAACGACGCCCACCGGGCCCTGGCCAAAAAGTACCTCCCCGACGGCTGCAGCGGTGTAATAGCCTTCGGCCTCAAGGGCGGACGCGCCTTCGACAACCGCTTCCTGGATGCCCTCAGGCTCATTACCATAGAAACGCACGTGGCCGATTGCCACACCTGCGTACTGCACCCGGCCTCCCATACGCACCGCCAGCTCTCCGACGAGCAGCTCCGTGCAGCGGGTATCGCTCCGGACCTCATCCGCCTGAGCATCGGCCTGGAAGCTCCCGAAGACATCCTCGCCGACCTGGAACAAGCGCTTAGCACGGCAAAAGCTTAATGAAAGTGAACTGAACATGTTTTTCCATGTTTCATGAGCGGAAGGGAAGATGATTTTCCCTGCAGCGATAAAACAAAATGAAAAGACACGAGATCATAACGGATATCGCTTTGGAAGCCGGGGGCACGTTGAAGAACGCGCACCTGGTTTTTCATACATCGGATCGCTGGCAGGGAAAGGTAATCTGGATTTGCCATGCCCTTACGGCCAACAGCAACCCCGAGGACTGGTGGCCGGAGATGGTGGGGCCCGGCAAACCCATCGACACGGAAAAGAACTTTGTGGTTTGTGTGAACAAACTGGGTTCTCCCTATGGGTCGGAAAGCCCCGCCAGCACGAATCCCGCCACGGGAAAGCCCTGGCTGCTGGATTTCCCCCGCATCACGGTCCGGGACCTGATCTCCGCCATGATAGCCGTTCGGAAGCATCTGGGTATTAACGAGATAGATCTTCTTATCGGCAGTTCTACCGGTGGCTTCCAGGCCTTGGAATGGGCCATTACGGAACCGAATCTTTTCCACCGCTGCGCCTTCCTGGCCACGGCCCCCCGGGTATCTCCCTTCTTCGGCGCCACCGTGGAAGCCCAGCGCATGGCCCTGGAGGCCGATCCCACATTCCGGGAAGCTGCTTCCCTGCAGGGCGGAGCCGCCGGGCTCAAATGCGCCCGCGCACAGGCCCTCATCAGCTACCGCTGCTTCCAGGGCTATGCCCTTACCCAGAGCGAGCAGGATCCCGACACCCTGTTTGCCTCCCGCGTTGCCTCCTACGAGCGCTACCAGGGCGAAAAGCTGGTAAAGCGCCAGTTTGACGCCTACTCCTACTACACGCTTTGCAACCTGATAGACAGCCAGAATGTGGGCCGCGGCCGGGGTGGCGTACGGGCCGCACTGGCACGCATCAAGGCGCAGTGCATTGTAGTAGCCATTGACACCGACGCCCTTTTCCCGCCCCGGGAAGGACGAGAATGGGCCTCCTGGATACCTGGAGCCCGCTTTTTTGAAATAACCTCCAACTTCGGCCACGACGGATTCCTCCTGGAAACCGCCAAACTGACGGCCCTTTTAATGTAAGCCTATGCAAGTACTAAAATTTGGCGGCAGCTCCGTAGCCAGTGCCGCAGCCATGCGGCAAGTAATCGATATCGTAGAAAAGGCCCTGGACGGGGACCGTACCCTGGTGGTGTGTTCCGCCATCGGCGGTTGTACCGACGAACTTATCCGGATAGGAAAGGAGGCAGCCGCCCGGGATGCTGCCTACCTGCCCACCCTGGAAGCGCTGCAGGACAGGCACAACAGGATTATCGCCGAATTGCTTCCGGAAGGGTACCGGAGCAAGACGCAGGATACCGTGGACGGGCTGTTCCGGGAACTGGAAAGCCTGGTGCGCGGCGTCTTCCTGGTGGGAGAACTGTCCCCTACCAGCCTGGCGGCCATCGAGAGCTTCGGCGAGTTGCTTTCTACCCGCATCATCACTGCCAAATTCCAGTCCCTGGGCATCACCTGCCGATGGCTGGATTCCCGGGAGATTATCCGGCTGCACGGCGGCACCGTAGATGAGGCCGAAACCACCAAACGCATCCGGGAAACCCTGGAAAAGTATCCGCATGCCGAGCTCTTTATAGTTCCGGGCTTTATTGCCCGCGAGGATGACGGTCGGCCGGCTACCCTGGGCCGCGGCGGATCCGACTACACCGCCTCCCTCTTTGCCGTGGGCCTGCACGCCCGCCGCGTAGAAATCTGGACCGACGTTCCCGGCATTCTCACCGCCCATCCCAAGGTGGTGCCCACCGCCCGGCCCATCTCCCACATCTCTTACCGCGCCGCGCAGGAGCTTTCCCACTTCGGCGCCAAGGTCATCTATCCGCCCACCATCCAACCGGTTGTGGCAGAGGGCATTCCCATTTACGTAAAGGATACCTTCCATCCCGACGAGCCGGGTACTCTGGTGGAAAAGAATCCCCCGCGCACACGGGGTGGCGTTATCGGCATTGCCCATTCCGAGGGTATTGCCCTGCTTTCCCTGGAAGGCAGCGGCATGGTGGGTGTTCCGGGCTTCAGTTCCCGCCTGTTTGACGCCCTTTCCCGCGAAGGCATCAATATTATCCTCATCACCCAGGCTTCGTCGGTGCATTCCATGTGCATCGCCGTGGCCGAGGCCGATGCGCAGCGCGCCCGGAAGGCCGGGGAAGCCTGCTTTGCCTATGAAATCTCGCTGGGCAAACTGAATCCCCTGAAGGTAGAGACGGGTTTCTCCATTGTGTGCGTAATCGGCGACGACATGCTGGGCCACAGCGGCGCCACCGGCCAGATGCTGGCCGCCCTGGGACGCCACAGCATCCCGGTCCGCGCCACCGCACAGGGGTCGTCGGAGAGGAATATTTCCGTAATTGTGCCCTCTAACCGCTCTGAGGAAGCCATTCGCGCCATCCATCACGAATTCTTCGACAAGTTTGATACCCAGGTGATTCCGCTGTTTATTGCGGGGTACGGGCGCGTCGGAAAAGCCCTTGTGGAGATGCTGCGCGACAACGCCGCCGCCATTGCCAAACGCTCCGGAAAAGAGCTGCGCGTGTGCGGCCTGGCCAGGAGTAAAAAGTTTGTGATAGACACCGAAGGCATCGACCTCTCCAAGGCCGGCGAACTGCTGGAAAAGGGCAGTACCGGTTCTTACATCGACGCTCTCTGCGCCCTGTCCATGGAGAGCCCCATCTTCCTGGACTGCACGGCCAACGAAGATATCGGTTTCCGCTATCCGGACCTCTTCCACAGCGGCTATAGCGTAGTGGCCTGCAACAAGATTCCGTTCTCGGGTACTTACGCGCAATTCAAGAGCCTGCAGAAGGAGGCACACAAAGCCGGCGTATCCCTGCGGTACGAAACCACCGCCGGCGCCGCCCTGCCGGTACTGGTTACCCTGGACCGCGTTGTCCAG
Source organism: uncultured Bacteroidales bacterium (assembly GCA_946406355.1). Lineage (GTDB taxonomy): Bacteria > Bacteroidota > Bacteroidia > Bacteroidales > UBA932 > Cryptobacteroides. Next base: position 10,167 of record CAMJKI010000001.1, read on the forward strand.
AGCGGTGACACCCTGGTGCGCATGGACGCCGTGCTCTCCGGAACGCTCAACTACCTGCTGGACAATTACAAGGGCAGCGGTTGGGACGAACTGGTGGAGGACGCCCGCATCAAGGGTTACACGGAACCGGACCCGTCTATCGACCTTTCCGGCAAGGACGTGCTGCGTAAGATCCTCATCCTGAGCCGACAGGCCGGCATTCCGCTGGAAGAGAAGCAGGTAGCGCTGGAGCCCATTCCCGCCAACATTGCCGAGCGCTATTCGGCCGCTGCCGCCAAGGGATTGAAGCTAAGGTATGTAGCTTCGGTAGATGTGAAGGGCAACGCCACGGTGGGCCTGCAGGAAGTAGGCCCCGACAGCCCGCTGTACGCACTCCGGGGCACCGACAACGCCATCATGATTACCACCGGCGACTACCCCTCCCCCATGCTCATCCAGGGCGCAGGCGCCGGCACCCGCCAGACCGCCGGCGGGCTGTTGAACGACATAATGCTGTCCTTGTAGTCTAAAGCACACTTTCGGCCTTCCAGCGCCCAAAACGTGCTTTACCCCTCTCCATATTTTCGTCTAAAGCACACTTTGGCTCACAGAATAGCGAAAGTGTGCTTTAGAATGACTATATTTGTGCAAATTGACAGTATAATGAAACGTTTTCTCCTCCTTGCGGCGGTGCTTTTCACCGTCCTGCCGGCCCGGGCCGATGAAGGCATGTGGCTGCCGTCCCTCATTTCCCAGCGCATTGCCGACATGCAGGCCAAGGGCCTCAAATTATCGGCCGATGACATTTACAGTGTGAACCATTCCTCGCTCAAGGACGCCGTGGTGCTCTTTGGCGGCGGCTGCACGGGAGAGCTGGTGAGTGACGAGGGCCTCCTTTTCACCAACCACCACTGCGGCTACAGCTACATCCAGCGGCATTCTTCCGTGGAGCACGACTATCTGAAGGATGGTTTCTGGGCCCGCAACCGGAACGAGGAGCTGGCCAATCCGGGCCTCACCGTCCGCTTCCTGGTAAAGATGGAAGACGTGACGGCCGCGGTGCTTAAAGGCGACAAGCCCAAGCTCACGGAGGATCAGCGGAATGCCCTCATCAAGAAGAATATAGAGGCTTTGCGCAAGCTGGAGACAGATCCCGCGAAGGGGCTGGTGGCCCAGGTGAACTCCCTGTATTACGGCAACCAGTACTTCCTGTATGTGTTCCAGGAGTTCCGCGACGTGCGCCTGGTGGGTGCCCCGCCGTCCTCCATCGGCAAATTCGGCGGAGAGACGGACAACTGGATGTGGCCCCGCCATACCGGAGATTTCTCCATCTTCCGCATCTATGCCGATAAGGACGGGAATCCGGCCGATTATTCCCCGGAAAACGTTCCCTACCATCCCAAGAAGTCCTTCACCGTTTCCCGGAAGGGTGTAAGCGAAGGCGACTTCACCTTTGTGTACGGCTGCCCCGGCAGCACCCAGGAATATGTGCATTCGGAGGCCGTCCGCTACACCCAGGATATCTCTGATCCTGAGAAGATTGCCCTCCGTACCCAGCGCCTGGAGATCATGAAGAAATACATGGACCAGAGCCAGGCCGTCCGCATCCAGTATTCCTCCAAATACGCCTCCGTGGCCAATGCCTGGAAGAAGTGGCAGGGAGAGGAAAAGGGTCTTCGCAAGAACAAGATAGTTCCTCAGAAGCAGGCATATGAGAAGCGTTTTGCCGAATGGGCCGTGGGCACCCGCTACGAGGGTCTTGTGGAACGTTTGGCTCAGCTATATACCGCCCGTGAACCCATCTACCGGGCCTATGAATACTACAACGAGACCGTCCGGACCATCGAGCGGCTAAACATGGCGGCTAACCCCAATTTCAACCGCAAGGACTACTACGAACCCATTGATTCAGAGATGTTTGTAGCCATGATGGAAGCCTTTGATAAAGCGCTGGACGACAGCTACAAGCCGGCGCTCTTCCTGCAGAAACGCGCGGAATACGGCTCCATGGAGAAGTGGCGGGACGCCGTCTTTGCCGACAGCCTGGAGGCCCGCGAACTGTCCAAGGCCTTCACGGATTACGTGAACGAGAATCTGGCGCCGCAGGTATCGGCCCTTAACCAGTCCATCGAGAAGTGTTATCACGACTATATGCAGGGTCAGATGGAGTTTGAGTCTGAGAAAGCTTTCTATCCGGACGCCAACCTTACCCTCCGCATTGCCTACGGATCCGTAGCGGGTTACAGCCCCTCCGACGCCATTTATTATCGGCCTGTGAGCACGCTCAAGGGCATTATCGAGAAAGACAATCCGGACATCTTTGACTACGACATTCCGCAGGTTTTAAGGGACATTTATGCCCAGGGTGGGCACGAGGCCCAGCCGGTGTGCTTCCTGGCCACCAACCATACCACCGGTGGCAATTCCGGTTCTCCGGTGCTCAACGCCGATGGACAGCTGGTGGGCATCAATTTCGACCGCGTGTGGGAAGGCACCATGAGCGACCTGGCCTTCGACCCGGAAATCTGCCGCAACATCTCTCTGGACATCCGCTACCTGCTGTTTACCATCAAAGAGATCGGCCATGCCGATTATCTCTTTGACGAGATGCACTTTGCGGATTAATCCCCCTTTCTTCCGGCCCAGATGACGCCTGCGAGGATGGCCGCACAGCCCACTGCGGCCAGAAGGGTCATGCGCTCTCCCAGGAAAACCATGGCCGTGAGGAGGGTGAAAACCGGATTCAGGTACACGTAATTGACGGAAGTTACGTTACCCAGCTTGTCCATAACCAGATTCCAGGCAATGAAGCAGACCAGAGAGGCAATCAGGCCGAGGAACAGCAGGTTGGACCATACTTCCGTCTGTCCCAGGACGGCGGGAGAGAAGGATTCTCTTACCCCGCCCAGGAAGGGCAGAATGGTGAGCAGGCCGTAGAAAAACACCTTCCGGGTGGCGGTTACGGCGCCATAATCGTGCGTCATCTGACCCATGAAAAGGCTGTATACAGCCCAGCAGAGTGCGGCTCCTATAGCCAGCAGGTCCCCCGCGGCCGAGAGCTGCAGCCGCTGGCCGTCAAAAACCACCAGCGCCATGCCAGTAAGGGCCAGGACAGTGCCGCCGATGAGCGGCCAGCCCAGGTGGATGTCTTCCAGGCCATCGGCAAATCGACCCTTCCCTAAACGCTTGAAAATGAGCGTGAAAATGGCGGTAAAAAGCGGCGCGGAGCAAACCAGGAACGCGACGTTGGTGGCCTGCGTGTATGCAAGCGCCGTATTTTCCGTGAGGAAGTAAAACGAACCGCCAGATATGCCCAAAAGCAGAAAAACCAGTTCCTCCTTCCAGCCGTACCAAAGTTTGCGGCTTTGCCCTGTGAGGCCGGTATACGCCCAGATGCCGACATAGGCCATCACAAACCGGATGAAGAAAATGGCCACCGGATGCATTCCCGCGCCGATGAGCACTTTGGTGCACACGAACGTGACGCCCCACACGGCCACTACGGCCAGTGCCAGCAAGTGATATTTGAGACGGCTTTTACCCATAATCAGGGATCAAAGATACGAATAATTCTTATCTTTGTAGTCTATGAGTTTGACAAAGAACAGGGAACAGTTGGCCGGACACCTTGCGGTGGGCGGCGTCCTGCCGGCGAACAGGAGCCGGGCGCGGGAATAATAACTTAACGCATTATGAGACAAGAACTTATCAACCTTGCAAGCAGTTACCTTGAGGCAGGCAATGCCATTCACGACGCCATCCGGGACCTGGTGAAGGCTGCCGGCGGTTTTGTGAACACCACCAACAACCGCCAGGAGAAAGTGGATATGAAATGCCTGGTGTTTGACTCCAAGAAGGGCTATACCGAAACCTTCCCCATCCGCGCCCTCCGGGTGAACGACAAGGACGAGGTGGAAGTGTGCGTGGGCAACTTCGGTACCATCTACACGGACAAATTCCTCCGCGGCAAAGCCTCCGAAGACCACTGGAAGCCCCTCAAAGGCTCCCAGATCCTCTTCTACCAGACCATCCTCTCCATTGCCAAGACTATTGATGACTATTTGACGGAATAAAAGGTATGGAACTGCAGATCAAGACCTTCCGGGAACTCACGACGGAGGAGCTCTACGAGATTCTCCGCACGCGCGAAGCCGTTTTCATCGTGGAGCAGAACTGCCCCTATCCCGAAGCCGACGGAAAGGATTATGATGCCGTGCATCTGTTCTACCGGGACGATGAGGGGCACGTGCTGGCCTATCTGCGCCTGTATCATAAAAAGGATGAACCCGGCACCGTCCAGGTGGGAAGGGTGGTCACATCGGCCGCCGCCCGCGGCACCGGCCTTGGCGGAAAGATCCTTCACGAGGGCGTCCTCTACGCCCTGGAAACTATGCACGCCGAACGCCTTTACCTGGAGGCCCAGACCTACGCCATCGGCTTCTACCAGAAAGAAGGTTTCACCGTCACTTCCGCCGAATTCCTGGAGGACGGCATCCCGCACGTCCAGATGAGGCGGTAGCGCCTATCCTCTTAACCTCCAATCCCTCGAAAAACGCCAAAAACGTCGGCGCAGAAGTTCACGCAGACTTCGGCGCCGACAAAAAACGCCAAAAATGCGGGCGTAGCGGTTTTTCATGGCCTATGCCCTTCGGGCCGGTACGTGTGGGGGCCAAACAAGTCCCCTCCCGAGGAGGGGATTTAGAGGAGGGGTAACGTAAATCACTTCTGGGCACGAAGTGCCCTCCCATTCACGAAGACATGGGCGTCTACGCCGCCCGAAGGGCATAGGCCATGAAAAACAGGAGTAGAACCTCTCAGGCAGGGACGGAACCTACATCGTAAAAAAAGGTTGAACGTTTCAACCGAGAACTATTCCCAATATTAGCAATCGTGGAAAGTGGGCTATAGGTATATATGAAGCATGGTACAATAAAGGGGCACCAGTCTTTGAGATGGGTATCTGCATTTCTACAGATACTTGGACAGACGATCAACAAACTCTTCGTGAGTTATATAGCCTTGCTTCCGTAAAGATTCCCTCATATGAGGCATGGGTTCGAAAACAATCTCACTGGCCTTTACTTTTCGTCCATATTCTGCACCGGGCTCTTCCAAAATATGATCTTTGTCGTCCATTCTTTTGTCCTTTACGGCAAATATACATAAAAACGGCCATTAACAAAGCAGAAACGCCTTTTTCAGTACTGTATTACAGCTATTGATACGGGTAAAAAAACAGGAGGCCGAATGACCTCCTGTTAGCTTTGCCCCAAGACTACGTGGCGGATGTTACTGCTTGTAATAGCTTCGGCCGGCAAGGCGAAGGGTGCGGCCGGTGACTTCCCCATATTCGAAGATTCCGGAATAATATAGTATGTTCCCCTTGACTTTTCCGGAATCATACTTGGCGTCATTGCCGTAGTAGTAGCCGGGCGCACCGAACTGTGTCTTCATGGTCCACTTATCTCCGGAAATGGTTACCACAGAGCGGCTTATACCGTCCTGATACACGTAGGTGCCATCTATACTCTCGTTCTTGTTGGAGGAGCGGGAACCGCAGGAGGCACACACGGCAACCAAAACAGTGAGCATTAACAGTATTAACCTTTTCATAGCAACTCCTTTTTGAATCCAGAAAACACCGGGACCATTTGTTTTACAATAATAGGAATTAGTTTTGATTCTGTCAATCCCATGCAGGTCTATTCGACACCTGCATCAACAATTTATAGCGAATATTTCCAAAAATGATTATATTTGTGTGTTACAACCACATTGCACTATGAGAATCCCAGAATCTGAACTCATTATCAACGGCGACGGCTCGGTGTTCCATATCCACCTGAAGCCGGAAGAACTGGCCGATAATGTTATCATGGTGGGAGACCCCTCCCGCGTAGATATGATTGGCGAATACCTCACGGACATCGAGTTCCGGCACGAATCCCGCGAATTCGTCTCCATCACCGGCAAGCGCAACGGAAAGCGCATCACGGCCCTGTCCCACGGCATCGGTCCAGACAATATCGACATTGTGATGACGGAGCTGGACGCCCTGGCCAACGTGGACTTCAATACCCGCGAGGTAAAACCCGTGCACAAGGCCCTGAATATCCTCCGTATCGGCACTTCCGGCGCCCTGCACGCCGATATTCCCCTGGGAAGCTACGTGCTGGCCCACATCAGCGTGGGCTTTGACGGTGTGATGAACTGGTACGGCAACCGCAGCAAAGTTACCATCCCCCGCGTGGAATCCTCCTTCAAGAAGCATATGGGCTGGCTGGACGTGCTGCCCTCCCCTTACTTCGTGAAGGCCTCCCCCAAGATCATCAACCTGATGAAAGACGTAACCATAAAAGGCGTAACCATCTCGGCCAACGGCTTCTACGGTCCCCAGGGCCGGGTTGTGCGCGTGCCGCTGGCCATGCCCCATATGCTGGAGGACATCGAGAGCTTCCGCTTCACTTCCGGCGGGGAGAAGTACCGCATTACCAACTTCGAGATGGAGAGCTCTCCCCTGGCCGGCCTGGCCGCCCACCTGGGCCACAACGCCTCCACGGTCTGCTGCATCATAGCCAACCGCTATCTCAAGAGCTCCAACCCGGACTACAAGCCTGCCATCCGCAAGCTTGTAGAACTGTGCGTGGACCGGATGAGCACCCTTTAATCGATCTTAAACTCCTCTATCTCTTTTACGAGTTTCCCGATGATGGACATCTTCACGTCGTACAAGGCGTCGGAGATGTCCACTTTGTAATAGTGGGGGTTGATGAGACGACGCTCGGCCGGGGAGAAGTGATGGAGGTTGTCCTTGTAGAAGGCCTTCTTCATCTGCAGGGAGTAATAAGGGGCTATGCGCTTTCCCGCCTTCACGGACTGCAGCTGGAGCGGACGGGCCTCGTACTGGCCCTCCTCGAAGGTCTTGATCTTGAAGGAATCGTATTCGTCGCGGACGGTGAAGGTCTTCCCCTGCTGGATGGCCAGGTCCATGGCGTCGCCCCGCAGGCAGGTTACATCGGCCTTGAATACGTAGCCGTCCAGGGAATTGCCCTTCTCTTTGTCCTGGGCCGATATGCGCCAGGTGATCTGGAAGCCCGGATTGATGAGCTTGATCTTGTCTTCCGAACGCTTGAGCACGGGCTCGTCATCCACCTGCACCAGCTTGTACACGTTGCCGAAGCAGGGAGCCGCCTTGGAAGTGGCGATGGCGTCTCCCACGCCGTAGCTGTCGATGCGGGCGCCCTGGCGCTCCAGGTCCGTGATCAGGTATTCGTCCAGGCCGTTGGTGGCGAAAATCTTGCATTTGAAGCAGCCGTGCTCGTCCAGGATGCGGCGCACTTCCTGCGACAGATACGCAAGGTCTCCGCTGTCCAGCCGGATGCCGTATCCGGGCGCGTAATTATCATCGATGCCGTTCTCCCGGAAGCTCCGGATGGCATTCTTGACCCCGCACTTGAGCGTATCGTAGGTGTCGATGAGCAGGATGATATTCTCTCCCCGGTGGGTCTTGATATAGTCGCAGAAAGCCTGGTGCTCCCCTTCCACGGTGCTGCCGTAGGAGGTGACGAAACTGTGGGCCATCGTCCCGGTGGAAGGCACGTTGTTGAAGGCGCCGGTGAGGATGTTGGAGGAACTGGCGCAGCCGGCAATCTGGGCCGCCTTGCCGCCATAGACCGCCGCCCAGGGACCGTGGGCCCGGCGGGAACCGAACTCCGAAACCGGCTTGTCCGTAGAGCGGCACACGCGGGAGGCCTTGGTGGCCACCGCCATCTGATGGTTCAGGATGCAGAGCATAGGGGTTTCCAGCACCTGGGCCTGGATCATCGGCCCCACCACAATTACCACCGGCTGGTTGGGGAAAGCAATCTCCCCTTCCCGCATAGTGTATAAATCGCCCGTGAACTTCATGGTGCTCAGGTACTTCCGGAATTCCTTATACTCCTCTCCGGGAAGGAATCTCTCGTAAAACTCTTCCGGCTCCGTACCCAGCCGCTGCACCATTTCAATCACTTCCTCCGTGCCGCATACCACTGCCCAGTTGTTATTTTCCGGAGCCTTGCGGTAAAAGAGGTTGAACACGGCTATCTGGTCTTGCTTTCCGCAGTCCAGATACGACTTTCCCATGGTGTACTGGTACTTGTCCGAGACGTAGGCGGTATTAATGATATCCATAACAGCATATTGATTCATACAAAGATAACGATTTTTCCGGGAATTTGGCTTATCTTTGTGCGCTCAATTGCCGTCTCCTGTTTTGGCAAGCCAAACCCCTCATATTCCGCGCCTTCTGGTACGCTATAGGCTGCTGCTGTTTCTCCTGATGACGGCAGCCGCCGTTGTCAGCGTCTTCCTGATTCCGCACATCAACATCAATTCCAATATGGTGGTGTACCTTCCGGACAGTTCCCCCATGAAACAGGGGCTGGATATACTGGAAGCCCAACTGCCGGACATCCAGGAACAGATGCAGGAATTCGGAAGCGTGTTTGCCGACGGCAACGACCTCATGCCCAAGGGCCTTCCCCGCACCCTGGCCATCGGCGTGGGCCTGCTGTTTCTGGTGCTGCTGGTAATGAGCGCCTCGGTGGCCGAGGTAGCGCTGTTCCTGGTCACAGTAGGCTTTGCCGTTGTCATCAACATGGGCACCAACGCCCTGCTGCCCAGCGTTTCCATGCTCACCAACACCCTTTCCTCGGTGCTGCAGATGGTCCTTTCCATGGACTACTCCATTATCCTGATGAACCGCTACCGGCAGGAAAAGCAGAAGGGAGAATTGCCCGTATCGGCCATGGAAACGGCCGTGGACGGCGCAGCGTCGTCCATCCTGAGCAGCGCTTTCACCACCATCGTGAGCCTGCTGATGCTGTGCTTCATCAAGATGAAGATTGGGGCCGACCTGGGCATTGTGCTGGCCAAAGGCGTCACCCTCTCGCTCATTTGCAACTTCACCGTGCTGCCCACGCTCATTATCTGGGCCGATAAGGTAATCGACGCCACCCGCAAGAAAATCCCTGTGCTGCCATCGGCCCGCCTGGCCGCTTTCCAGCATCGGTTCCGCATCCCCATCGCCATCCTTTTCCTGGGCGTTTTCGTGAGTTTCACCCTGCTGCAACGCCGCACCCAGATGTGTTTTGCCCCGCAGTGGGAAAGCAAAGTCTCCGACGAAAGCACCGGCGAAAATGCGCTGATGCTACTGTACAATAATGCCGATGAAATGGCCGTTCCGCGCCTGTTGGAGCAGATTGGAACCGACTCCCTGGTGCATCGCTGCGCCAGCTACCCCTCGCTGGTGCTGCAGCCGCGCACCATTGATGAACTGCGGCCCCTGGCCGAAGGCTTGTCCGAAGATACGGCGCCGGAACTGCCGGAAGACCTGCTCCGGCTGGTCTATTACGCCCAGTCGCATCCCCAACGCACCGAAGAACTCAGCTTCACGGAGTTGCAAAGCCTTGCGGCAGACCTGTCGGCCCGGGGTATGATTCCGGAGGGACGTTTTAACCCGGAGCAGTTGATGGAGAGCCTGCTTCCCAAGGCCCCCCAACCCGCCCCAAAACCTAAACCTGCTGCCAAAGCGGAACCCGCCGTTATCCCCGACGTCGAAGCGGAACCCCAGCCCCTGGATACGCTTATAGAGGAAGCCACAGTTCCGCCGCCCATCATCGCCGACACTCTGGCCGTGGCCGATCCTTCTCCCGCAGCCCCGTTCACCTACGAACAGGCCACCAGGCCCCGCACAGCGGCGGAAATGGCCGCATTCACCGGACAGGAAAACGGACAGGTGAACACGATATACCGCCTGGCCGGAAAGCGGAGAGGGACCATGACCCCCAAGGAGTTCGTCACCTATATTAAGGAGAACATCCTTTCCAAGCGGATTTATGCCGCTCTCATACCCAAAGGCACGGCCCAGCAGATTGCCGACTTTGAGGCAGCCCTGGACCAGGTAATAGCCGCCGGTCCGGAACCCATTCCGGAAGTAACAGAGACTGAAGCAGAGCCCGTGACGGAAGAGACAGAGGCTGATGCCTCTCCGGTCGCTGAAGAAAATGCCGATGCTCCCTCCGAGGCACCAGCCTCCGCCATTGAGCCCGAACCCGAACCTGTCATTGAACCCGAACCGGAGCTCACGCCTCAGGAAGTCCTTATGGACATGGCGCTTAGCGGCAACCGCTATCCGGCCTCCCGGGTATTCGCCGTCCTTTCCGCCGCAGGTCTCCCGGTAACGCGGGAAGAAATTGACCTGCTGTACCTTTATGCCGGTGCACAGCAGGGATTTGACCCGGAAACGGCCATCGCGCCCGGCACCTTGCTGGATTATGTGGCCGACACCCTCCTCACCAGTCCCGCCCTTGCCGGAATGGTACCGGACAGCGCACGCACAGCGGTACTGGAGGCACGGGAACAGCTGCTTTCGGGGGTTGGCATGCTCCACGGCCCCGACTACTCCGCCGCGGCCATCCTGAGCGGCTATGAGGCCGAATCGGACGCCACTTTCAACTTTGTCTCACGCGTTCGCGCCCTGGCCGACGAAGCGCTGCAGCAGCCGCATTACTGGATTGGGGAATCGCAGATGTACAAGGAACTGAAGGACGGATTCCCGCGGGAACTGCTGCTGCTCACCCTGCTTACGGTGCTGTCCATCTTCCTGATTGTGGCCCTTACCTTCCATTCCATCCTGGTTCCCATACCGCTGGTGATGACCATCATGACCGGCGTGTACGTAAACGTGTGGGCCAGCGGACTGGGCGGCAACTCCATGTATTATCTGGCTTATCTCATAGTCCAGGGCATCCTGATGGGCGCCACCATCGACTATTCCATCCTCTTCACCTCCTATTATCTGCGGGCCAGGAAGGAAAATGACATAAAAGGAGCGCTGGAAGCCGCCTACCGCGGTTCGTCGCACTCCATTTTAACCTCGGGAATCATATTGTCACTGGTACCCGGTGTGATGTACTATACCATGCAGGACCCCATGATAGCCCTCATTCTGCGAAGCCTGGCCATCGGAGCCTTTGCGGTACTGCTGATTATCCTGTGCCTGCTGCCCGGCGTTCTGGCAGCACTGGATCCGGTGCTGAGAAAGCGCTAATCCAGATCGTCCGGATCCGTTACCGCGGTTCCGGTACCCATCAGATAGGTTTTCATGAATTCGTTCAGGTCCCCGTCCAGTACGCCCTGTGTATCGGCCGTACTGCAACCGGTGCGCAGATCCTTTACCAGCTTATAGGGATGCAGCACGTAATTGCGGATTTGGGAGCCCCACTCAATCCGTTTTTTCTGGCCCTCCAGTTCGGCCTGCTTTTCCTGCCTTTTCTTTAACTCAATATCGTACAGGCGGGATTTCAAGATTAGCAGCGCCCGCTGCCGGTTGTCCTGCTGGCTGCGGGTTTCCGTATTTTCTACCATGATACCGGAGGGCAGGTGCCGCACGCGTACGCCGGTTTCCACCTTGTTCACGTTCTGGCCGCCATGGCCGCCGCTGCGGAAGGTGTCCCACTCCAGGTCGGAAGGATTGATTTCGATATTGATGCTGTCGTCCACCAGGGGATATACAAACACGCTGGAGAAAGTAGTCTGGCGCTTTCCCTGGGCATTGAAGGGGGATATGCGCACCAGGCGGTGCACGCCGTTTTCGGCCTTCAGATAGCCGTAGGCATAGTCTCCCTCCACCTCTATGGTGCAGCTCTTGATGCCGGCTTCCTCCCCTTCCAGCAGGGAGGTGACGGTGTATTTGTAGCCGTTGCGCTCGCACCAACGCAGGTACATGCGCATGAGCATGGCGCTCCAGTCGTTGGCTTCCGTGCCGCCGGCGCCGGAATTGATGGTGAGTACGGCGCCCAGATTGTCGCCTTCATTGCCCAGCATATTGCGAAGCTCCAAAGCCTCCACCGCCTCCACTGCCTCTTGATAAGCCGATTCAAGTTCCTTTGTTTCAGGCGTTTCCATTGCCTCATCCTCGCTGCCGGAAAGGCTTTCCCTGGCAAAGTCGTACAGCACCTCCAGGTCCTCGGCCTGGCTGCGGGCCTTGTCGAAATCCGTTACCCACGACTTTACGCCGGAAAGCCTTTTGAGAAAGGCCTCCGCGGCTTTAGGGTCTCCCCAAAAGTCCGGAGCCAGCGTCTCCTGCGTTTTGGCCGCCACTTCCTTCCGCTTCCCGGCAATGTCCAGGCAGCTTTCCAGGCTCTTTACCCGCTCCTGCAGGTCGCGTATCTGTTCCAGCGTAATCATGCTTGCAAAGATAGTGAAAATCCAAAAGAATTATTCGTATCTTTACAACATGAAACGCCTTTTATCCATTTTTATGATGCTGTCCCTGCTCCTCATTGCCTGTAAGGAGCAGCATTCCACTCCGGAGGAAATAGAAGAAACAGAGCAAGCCGCATTGCCGCCAAGCGGACCCATAGTGGTGGGATATGCCACGTACTGGGACACTACCCTGCCCAATACCACCCTGCTCACCCATATTGTGTATTCCTTCGCCCACATCAAGGGCGACTTCGAGACCCTGGACATCCAGAACGAAAGCCGGCTCAAGCAAATCGTCGCCCTTAAAAAGAAGAATCCCAAGCTTACGGTTCAGCTTTCCGTGGGCGGCTGGGGCGCCGGCAACTTCAGCGAAATGGCGGCCAGCGAAAAACACCGGAAGCAGTTCTGCAAAAACTGCCTTTCGGCCGTAAAGAATTATGGTCTGGACGGCATCGACCTGGACTGGGAGTATCCCACCAGCGGCGTCGCCGGCATCAGCCACTCCCCCGAAGACACCCGGAACTTCACCCTGCTGCTCAAAGATTTGCGGGAAGCGCTGGGCAGCCAGCGGCTCATCACCATGGCATCGGCCGCCAACGCCCAGTACATTAACTTCAAAGACGCCATCTTTTACCTGAACTATGTGAATGTAATGACGTACGACATGGGCAGGCCTCCCTACCACAACGCCGGCCTGTACCCCTCGGACAAGACCGAAATCAGCTGCGACGAATCGGTTGCCCTGCACTATGCCGCAGGCGTTCCCTACAATAAAATAGTCATGGGCATCACCTTCTTCGGCCGGGCCGACGGAAAAGCCTTCGGCGGAGAAGACGAGATTGATTTCAAAGACATCAAAACCACCGGGTACAACGTTTGCCGGGACGACAAAGCCAAAGTGCCCTATCTTACCGACCAATCCGGAACGATGGTGCTGTCCTACGACGACGAAACCTCCGTGGGCCTGAAGGCCGATTATATCAGGCAGAAAGGTCTGTTGGGCGCCATGTACTGGAACATAGAGGCCGACGACAAGGCCTGGACGTTGTCCAAGGCCATTGCAACCCGTCTGCTGGAACAGTAAAAATGACTATATTTGTGCAGCTATGGCAAGCATCGGCATATTCGACTCCGGCGCCGGCGGGCTGTCCGTGTACAGGGAACTGGTAAAGCTGCTCCCCAGGGAACGCTATCTCTATTTCTCGGACAACGCGCACTGCCCGTATGGGGAAAAGACGCCCCGGTACATCCAGGAGCGGGGCCGCGCCATTACGGAAATCCTGCTGGGCCTGGGGGCCGATATTATTGTGGTAGCCTGCAACACTGCCACGGCCGCGGCCATCGCCACCCTGCGGGAAGAATACCCGGCGGTGCCTTTCATCGGCATGGAACCGGCGGTTAAACCCGCCGCTCTGGGTACCCGGAGCGGGGTAATTGGCGTTCTGGCCACCGCGGGCACCCTCAAGGGCTCCAAATACCTCAAAACCAGGGGCCTCTACGAAGACAATGTTAAAATTGTAGAGCACGTGGGCCAGGGATTCGTGGAACTGGTGGAAGGCGGCATCCTGGACGGTCCGGAGGCCGAGGCCACCGTGCGCGCCTCCCTGCAGCCCCTGCTGGATGCCGGAGCCGATACCATAGTACTGGGCTGCACCCACTACCCTTTCCTGCAGCCTGTCATCGAACGGCTGGCGGGGCCGGACGTAAAAGTGATAGACCCGGCTCCGGCTGTAGCCCGGCAAACGGTCCGCATCTTGCAGGAAAAGGGTATCCCCACCGGTGAGGGGCCGTTCTCCGTAGATCTGTATTTCTCCGGAGAACCGGATTCACTGCAGCGCATTTTTAAGCTTGTACAGTAGTATGAAACGCATCCTTATCATATTATGGGCTCTCTTTGGGAGCCTTTTCCTGCAGGCGCAGGTGATTCCCGGCATCGAGGTGCTGGAGCAGAACGGCTTCGAGGAGCTTTTGGGCAAACGCGTGGGCCTGGTCACCAACCCCAGCGGTGTGGACCGGCAGCTGCGCTCCACCATCGACATCCTCTTTGAGGCGCCCCAGGTGAATCTGGTGGCCCTGTACGGCCCGGAGCACGGCGTGCGGGGCGACGCCTATGCCGGCGACCATGTGGAAAGCAGCCTGGACCCCAAGACCGGCCTTCCCGTTTATTCACTGTACGGCCCCACCCGGGAACCTACCCAGAAGATGCTGGAAGGAATAGACGTGATGGTGTACGACATTCAGGATGTGGGTACCCGCAGTTACACCTTTATCTCCACCCTCGGCCTGGTAATGCGCGCCTGCGCCAAGGCCGATATAGAAGTGCTGGTGCTGGACCGTCCCAATCCCCTGGGCGGCCTCAAGGTGGAAGGACCGTACGTGGAAGAGAACTTCCACTCCTTTGTAAGTGAATTCCGCATACCCTATGTCTATGGCCTCACCGTGGGCGAACTGGCCGGCCTCATCAACGAGGAAGGCCTCAACCGCGGACAGAACGGCAAGGAGGAGCCCCTCAAGTGCCGGCTGAACGTTGTTCCCATGCGGGGCTGGCAGCGCTGGATGCAGTACCGCGACACTGGCCTGCCCTGGATCCTGCCCTCCCCCAACATCCCCTCGGAGGCATCGGCCCTGGGCTATCCCTGCGCCGGCATCTGCGGAGAAATCGGCCATCTGAACATCGGCGTGGGCTATACCATCCCCTTCCAGACCTTCGCCGCCACTTGGATCGATGCCGACAAGCTCAAGGAACGGCTGGACAGTTACAAAATCCCCGGTACGGCCTTCCGTACCATCCACTACAAGCCCATCTCCGGGAGCCTTTCCGGCAAGCTGGTGCACGGGGTACAGTTCTTCTTCCCGGACTATGAAGCAGCCACCATCACCCTCACCCAGTTTTACGTGATGCAGGCCGTCCAGGAGCTGTTCCCGGGCCACAATCCCTTCCCGCTCAAGAGCACCAGAATGCTGGATATTGTTTGTGGTACGGATTATGTAAGGACTACTTTCGGAAAGCGTTTGCAAGTCTCCGACATCGTTGATTTTTGGAACAAGGACGCAGAAGATTTCAAGACGGTTTCCCGGCAGTATTACTTATACCAATAACTGTTAAAACTCAGATGCTATGAAAAGGTTTATGACATTTGCCGCTTCTCTGGTAATGGCCATCGCCATGCTCACAGCACCCGATATGCTGGCCCAGAGCCGCTCCTCCCGCGGGAGCAACGGCAGCAGCACCCGCTCTTCCCAGAGCACTTCTTCCTCTACCCGGAGCTCTTCCAGCAGCTCCGCTACCCGGTCTTCCAACAGCGGCGTCAGCCGTTCTTCCGAAGGCAGCAGCACCCGGTCTTCCAGCGCCGTACAGCAGGACAACCGTAACCGCAGCACCGGCAGCAGCTCCACCCGCTCTTCCAACAGCGGCGTCAGCCGTTCTTCCGAAGGCAGCAGCACCCGGTCTTCCAGCGCCGTACGGCAGGATAACCGCAACCGCAGCACTGGCAGCAGCTCCACCCGGTCTTCCAGCAGCGGAACCTCCACCCGGTCTTCCAGCAGCACCAGCCGTTCCTCCGGCAGTACTGTAAGCCGTTCCGAAAGCAGCGTACGCTCTTCCGGCAGCGTGTCCAACAGCAGCCGTTCTTCCGGCACCGTGCAGCAGGATAACCGCAACAGCAGCAACTCCAGCGTCCGCGCCGGATCCACCGCCATTACCGGCGGAAACGTACGGGCCACCAATGCCGACCGCGGAGGTCTTTCCTCCGGCAATGCCAATGACAAGCCTGTCCAGCAGCCTCAGGAGCCCTACCGCGACAACAGCTACAATTACCGCTACGACGACGGTTTCCGGGTGGATGACCACCACGAGATGTACCGTGTTGCTCCCCGCCAGCGCGAGCCGATGGCCTGGGACCGTCCCGGACACTTCTGGGGTGACCAGCCTCACTACTACGGATACCGCATCCACACCATTCCTCCGCACTGGCGCCGCATCACCCACTGGGGTATCGACTACTACTATTACAACGGCATTTACTATCGTCCTTTCGGCGGTTCTTACGTAATCTGCCGTCCTCCTTTCGGAACCCCTCTGGAGATGGCCATCGACAGAGCCATCCTCAAAGTGATCCGCTTTGCCTACTACTGCGACACCTATCGCACCTACAACACGGTCTTTGACAACTACAGCGTGATTGCCCGGCAGAACCTGATCATTGCCCAGAACAACGCCCGCATCGCAGCCCAAAACGCCAACTACGCGTTAAACGCCAACAAGGCGCTGTCGGCCTACGAACTGGCCAATATGCTGGGCCTGGTACAGAGCTATGCCTACGCCAACTCCGAGTACTTCTATCAGGACGGTGTGTTCTACAGCATCAATGCTTCCGGAACCTTCACTACCATTGTTCCTCCGGCCGGTGCCCTGGTCACCTCGCTGCCGGACGACTACGAGGTAATTGTGATGAACGGCATAGAGTACTACCTGGTGGACAACACCGTATACCGCACCACCGTTTTCGAGGGCGAACCCTTCCTGGAGGTGCTGGGTCAGATGTACGGCAGTCTGTACAACCAGTACAACATCTACCGTTAGCAGAATCCAAGCAACTGTAGTTCAACGCTTTAATAGTTTCCCGGTGCAAATTTAATTGCACCGGGAAACTTTTATTTCGCTGACACTGAATGGATTACACTCCACACCTATTTGCGGCCGAAAGATTCCGGAAGGCCGCGGCGGGCTATAAGGACGGCGGTGGCTGTACCGAGGCCGCAGAGGAGCACCAGGCCGAAGTACCAGGTGTAGCCCAGGGCCTCCTGCAGCATGCCTGCCACCAAGCCGGGCAACATCATGGAGGCCGCCATGAAAGCGGTGCAGAGGGAATAGTGGGAGGTTTTGAACTCCCCTTCCGATACGTAAATCATATAGAGGGAATAGGCCGTGAAGCCGAAACCGTAACCGAACTGTTCAATAAAGACGCAAACACCCACAGCCCACAGCGGCACCGTCTGGACCAGCGCCATATAAAGGTACACCACACAGGGAAGAGCCAGCGAGGCCGCCATCGGCCAGAGGGAACGCCGGAGCCCGTGCCGGGAAATAAAAACACCGCCCAGGATGCCGCCCAGCACAATGCCGACAACCCCCACCGTATTGTTGATGAGGCCGAAGTCTACCGTGGAAAGGCCCATGCCGCCCTCGGAAACCGGATCTACCAGAAAGGCCGGGAGCAGCTTCAGGGCAAAGGCCTCCGGCAGACGGTACAGCAGCATAAAAGCAATGCCCGCCCAGGCCAGGGGCTTCCGGAAAAAGGTGGCGAAGGTACGGCCGAACTCCTTGAAAACCGCCCCGAAAGAATGGCTGGAGCGGGCGGTATCGGCCGAAGGTTTGGGCAGGGCCCAGAGGTTATACAGCGTTATTACCGTCCATACCGCCGCTACGGCCAGCAGGGTGAGACGCCAGGCCCGGGGGATGTCTCCGCGGCTCTCCAGCACCCCCGCCAGCACCACCAGCGCCCCCTGCACAAACAGGTTGGCAATCCGGTAAAACGTGCTCCGGATGCCCACAAAGAAGGACTGCTCCCCTTCCGAGAGGCCCAACATATAAAAGCCGTCGGCCGCTATGTCGTGCGTGGCCGAAGCAAAGGCCGATATCCAGAACAGCACCAGCGTGGCCGAAAACAGCGACACCTCGCTGCCGGTGGTCCGGGGCAGCGAAAAGGCCAGTGCAGCAAAAAGGCCGCACAGAAGCAATTGCATGGCCGTAACCCACCAGCGCTTGGTCCTGAGGATGTCCACAAAAGGGCTCCAGAAGGGCTTGATGAGCCAGGGCAGGTACAGCAGGCTGGTGTAAAGGGCCATATCGGCATTCCCCATCCCCATCCGCTTGAACAGAATCACGGAGATATTGTTGATTACAAAGTACGGGACACCTTCGGCAAAATACAGGGAAGGAACCCAGAGCCAGGGAGAACGGGGTTTCATAGGGTGGTGCCGGGATAATAGAAGGACAGGATTTCACGGTAGGACTTGCCGGAAGCGGCCATTACGGCGGCACCAATCTGGCACAGCCCCACGCCATGCCCCCATCCATGCCCGCGGAAGACCACCTGAGAGCCCTTGAAAGCCACATCGAACCAGGAGCTGTAAAGATGGCTCCGGGAGAAGAACTTCCTGATAATAAGCTCCTTGCCGATAATAACAGCGCCTTTGGTGCCCGTTACGCGCAGGCGGGTGATGCGACCGGAACCGCCTCGCTCCAGCGGCTCAATAGCGGTTATGAGCCCCACGTCTTCCCCGGAGCGTTCGGCAAACAGGGCCGACAGTTCCTCTACGTCATAGCGGACCTCCCAGTCGTGGAAGTCCTTGGTTTCCAAATCGTAATCGTTTAATACCTGCTGCAGGACGGCTTCATCGCGGGTATTGCACCAGGGATCCTCATGCACGGTGAGGTAGGGATAATCCACATCTTCCCAGGCGGCGCTGAAACGTTCCGTACGTCCGCCGCAGCACTTGTGGAAGCGGGCATCCACCAGTTCCCCGTTGTAGCGCAGCACCTGTCCCCAGGTTTCGTCAATGGCTTCACGCACAGCCTCTCCAACCGCATAGGTAAGGCCCTGATAGCGCTGACAGTGATCGTCGGCACAAACGTCAAAACGCTGATGGTCTTCGTGATTGAACCAGCGGCGGATTTCCCGGGAGGGGCTGTCCGGAGCGGCATCGGCCCGCTGCGTATCCAGCCAGGTTACCAGGGAAGGCGTTCCCCTGAACTCCGGGCCGCTGCGGGCGGGTTTTCCGGCCTTCCGTTGCTGCACCTGGGCCATCACCCAGGAGCGGGAAATGACGGCATGGGCCTTCAGGAACTCCGGCGAAGCGCTGGCCTTCATTTCCGAAGCTATAACGCTTAGCAAATAGTCCTCCAGGCCTATCACATTCACCGCCTGTACTTTACCGCCGTCCACAATGAACTTGAGGGCGCCGGCAAAACGCTCCTCCTGCTTTCTCTCCCAATGGAAGCCGATGCCGATAACTACATCGTGCAGGATGAAGGAAGGTTCGGCGAACAGGGTGGAAATGCTGGGCGCCTCGAACTCCAGCTCGTCGTAGAGCATGCCGTTGTAGTCAATCTTGCCCTCCCGGTAGGATACCTTTTGAGGGCCGGCACCGTCGGAAATAATCTCGAAAGTGATTTCCGGCGCCGACAGGATACCCACCTCAATCTTGGGCTGGGTGCGCACCAGACGCCACAGGAGGCGCTTTTCCTGGGCTTCGGAAATGGACACGTCGTCCAGGATTTCACCCAGGATGCGGGCGTCTATCCGGTCAAAATCCTTCACCTCCGGCACCACCACAAAGCCAGCCATCTCGGCCGCTCCGGGACGGATGGAGAAGTTGTCCTCCCCCTGGGCATTATAATGGCGGGGCACATCGCTTCCGCGCATAGCCACCAGGGCCCGGTATTCGCCCTCGCTGCACCAGGTGAAGGCGTTAAAACGGGGCTCCGTCTCCTCCCCCGCCAGGTTTTCGCAGTCCAGCAGCCGGTAGAAAAGCTTGGCCATGGACTTGGCCGTAAGAGCCCGAAGCATGAAGATGCCGCGGGTAAAATGCTTGTAATGGAACAGCTGGGCATCCCGCACGGAAGCCACGAACTCCAGGTCTCCCTGCAGAGCCTCCGGCACGGCACCGTCCAGGCCGGCCATCGCGTGCAGGAGCCTTTCCGCCGCCCGTTCCAAAGGGATATAGCCCTTGGGACAGGCCTGGAAATGGGCATGCCCGGGCACCGTAGTACCGCTGTTGGGACTGTTGTAGAAAACGATATAGTCGCTCATGGAGGCCGACAGGTCCAGCATATCCGGGAAACGGTGCCAGATGGTCTGGGGAACGTGGATGTCCCGCGTAATTACCAGATGATTGGGGAAAATGGGTGCCCGGTTTACCAGGATATTGTACTTGCGGCCCTTCCGTCCCTCGAACGGGAGGGTGTGCTGATGCTCCATGTAATTCTCTTCACAAAGCGGACAGCCGTGGTCGAAGATGGGAAGCCGGCCCGGATTGGACTGCAGGGTGACCAGAATACCGCCGAAGGGCATCGTGCGGGTATTGGCACGCTTGAGGGCGCGGTACTTGGCCGCCACCGCCGGCCACACCGACAGCTGATCGTGAACGAATTTGTCGATATCGCTTGCCATAGCTACAAAAGTGCCGTCAAACGTTCACGGATGGCCGAATACTCCCACTCGAAGTTGGGCGTGAGGATATTTTTGCCGATGGCCTCCTCCAACTGGGAAGGGCTCCACCATCGGCCTTCGGAGACTTCGGCATTGTCGGGATCCAAATCGGGATGACCCACCATCACAAAAGTAAACACGAACTCCCGGTCCCGTTCGGTTTCCCAGATATTGGTACCCAGGAAGTTGGGATTGAAAGCCTGCAGGCCCAGTTCTTCCCCAGCTTCGCGGAAAAGGGCTTCCAGCACCTGTTCCCCGTAAGTTACGTGACCGCCCACCGCCGTGTCCCAGTAGCCGGGCAGGAGGTCTTTCTCCATGGACCTTTTTTGCAGATACAGATTGCTCTCCCGGTCGAAGATATGCAGGTGCACCACCGGATGCAGCACCCGGGCGCCGCTGTGACAGTAGGCACGCGTAGCCTGGCCATAAACCAGGCCGCTGGGCTCTACCAGGGGCAGCATTTCGTCACAACCCACCAGTGGCCGGCCGGGATGGTCTGCCGAAGGGCGGGGATAAATGGGCGCAGGTTCGCTGGGATATATTAAATCCATCATAGCTCCAGTCTTACTATAAAATGGGACTTGCCTTCCACCCGGCCTTCCACGTACCACACGGTATCTGACTCCTGCAGGCGGAACAGCTGGACCACAGTTCCGGGCGTGGTTTCCTTGTTAAAGTTGATGTAAGCATCCTTTACCTGCCGATGCTGGAGAAGCTCCCCGGGCAGGCAATCCATGGCCCACACCATGTAACGGGCGTTATTGGCATGGCCGATGATGTCTATATCCGAATAGGAAACCAGATGCTCCCCCGCCGGTTCGGCTTCACGATCCTTAGGCAGGGCCAGTTTGGGAGCGGGTTCCGCTATGGCATCGTCCACCTGCAGTTCCACCTCCAGCAGCTGCGTCAGGTCCTCCGGACGCACCAGGCGACGGGACTGCTCGTCTATCACCACCCAGGAACTGGTGGCGGTAACGGCCGGAAGGCCATCGGCCCCCATCAGCTGGAAATCACGCAAATAGAAGAGCCCGCCAGCTCCTTTGTGCCAGGTATATAAGCGTACGTTGTCCCGCCAGGCGGGCAGTTTCTCAAAGTGGATATGCATCCGGGACAGCACCCAGGCTGTATGGTGAATGTGCAGGGAGTCGTATCCGAAACCCAGCTCCTGGGCCGCCCAATAGGCAATTTCCTGGGCCACATCCATAAATGCAGCCGGTTTCAGGACCATGTTGGCATCGGTCTGGTAACAGGGGATGCAAAGGTCCTGTATAAATTTGTAGCCTTCTCTTTTAACAGGGCTCATTATACGTTAATTGTGGAGAATCTTAAGTTCCTCCGGAGAATAAAGGAATCTGTCCAGCCAGTCGGGCGCCACGCGTCCCACAATAGCCAGGACAATAAGCGCCGCCACTGCCAGAACGGCTATCCAAAGCAGCACTCGCAGTATTACGCGCACCCAGGCATAATCCTTCTCCGGCGGCGGAACATCCAGTTCCGGATCCAGAATGTACTCCGTGACAGGCTTGGGTGCAGGTGCCGGCTCGGGTTCCGGTTCGGGTTCCGGTTCGGGTTCAAGCTCAGGCTCCGGAGCAGCCGAAGATGTCTCCTGAGGAGCATCGGCTATCTCTTTAGCGACGATGGAGACATCTTCGGCTGTATTTGCTTCGGTAATCTCTTCTTCAGGAGTATCCACTACGGTAACCAGTTCCGGAAGCTCCTCCGTATCCTCGGGGGCAGGAGATGCCTCCTGAGGAGCATCGGCTATATTTTCAGCGACGACGGAGGCATCTTCTGCCCCTTGATCTACTGGTGCCGGAGCTTCCAGCATACCGGCCAGGCTGGACACCGCTTCCTCCACCTCTTCCCTGGTTTCTTCGTGCGTTTTAAGGGACACGGGTTCCAGGCCGAAACCGGACGGGTAAATATCCAGGTCTTCATCGGCAATAAAGAAGAAATGGTTCTCGCGCGTTGCTCTCAGACGGCCCAGGGAGGGGAAAATGATGGTTTTTCGCACCTTCAGCACTTCCTTCATTTCCGAAAGGAACTCTGTGAGGATGCGGGTAGCATCGGCCGATGAGATATGGTTGGAACTGGCGTACAAATCGGCCAGCAGCGTGTCGTTTCCCTGCTTGGGCGAGAAAAACAGCCTCCGGTACGGCGGATGGATGGTATACCCTTTGTCGGCGAATGAAGCCGGGACCACTTCCGTTACAAAGCTTCCCACGCCGGGAAGCGTGACGCTGTCGTGATCCATGATCACTTCTTTCACCATTTTGGCAAGCAGGTCTATATCCATTGCAGCGGGCTGTTAGGGTTAATCGTACAAATTTAAAAAAATAATCTGAAAATCTTTGGAGAATCCAAAAAAGATTGTACCTTTGCAATCCCGTTCCATGAGAGCGGCAAAAATTCCTCCTTAGCTCAGTTGGTTAGAGCATCTGACTGTTAATCAGAGGGTCGTTGGTTCAAGTCCAACAGGGGGAGCACAAAAAAGCACCTGCGATATTTGCAGGTGCTTTTTTGCTTTCAGAAGTTCATTATCTTCCGCGCTGGCCAGGCTGTTGCCGGGGCTGTTCGGGGGCGGTGAGCACCTGGGCGTTCATCCACTCGAAGATATTTGCATGGCCCTGCGGCGCCACGGAACCGCCGCCGTTGTTGGACGGCTTCACATCGGCTTCGCTTTGCTCCTGCGACATAGTAACGGCGTCGTTGAAGAGGTAGCACCAGGAGAAATGTCCGTAAAGCTTCTGGCCGGGGGTATCCATACCCTCCACGCTCTCGAACATGGACATCCACACATTCTTGGCACCGGCCTTAACCATGCGCTGGAAAGTGGGGATACAGTGCGTCTTGGGATCTACTGTAGTGTCGTCAAAGGACTGGACAATCCAAATGTTCTCCTCGGCCAGCACCTTTATCTCGTTGTCGGAAATGTACTGGTCCATATATGCTTCGCAGGTGGGATATGCGGCAGCGAAGTATCTGGGATGGCGCATTAGCATGTTCATGGTCATGTAGCCGCCGTTGGAGCAGCCGCCCAGATAAATCCGCTTGCGGTCTACGTCCGGATGCTGCATCACATAATCGTCGATGCAGGATTTAAGGACATCGGAATAGACAGAGGGGTAATCACCGTGCGTAAAGCCGCCGTTGGCCGTACCCATCCACATGGTGGGGCACTGGATAGAGAGCACGTAGGCTCCCCCTTCGCCGCCTTCCGTGGTGAAGTGCGACTGAATCTGGGGACGGATGAGCGAAACCACCTCGTTACCCAGCAGGGTGATGGACACGTCAATGCCGCCCTCGCCTCCTCCATGAAGCCAGATGATTAGCGGATTGGCCTTTCCGTCGTTCTTGAGCGACCAGGGCTCATAAGCAGCATAAGTCAGGGTGATGTCCCCCACTTTGCCGGTGGCTTTACCCGTAAAGCATCCCTTGTTGAAATAGTCGGCCTCGGAAAGGAAATCCTTGAGCGCCCTGTTGGTTTCGCATTCAATGGCAGTAAACTTCTGCTTGCCCACCTTGAGGGTCTTGCCCTTTTTCAATCCCACCTTCACGCTGTATTCTTCTTTCCAGATATTGCCCGCCTTCGTGAGGCCGATTCCCCGGCCTGAAGCCTTTTCCAGGCCCAGTGCCAGATATTCGCCATCCGGATTGAAAGCGCCACGGGAATCACAAGGATAGACCGACAGCACGTTACGCTCGATTCCGTTGGTGTTTACGGACAGAACGGAAGGATCCGGAATGTCCAGCTTGATTTCGGGCTTTACCACCACAAAGTTTACGGCGGTAGTGGCCTCATAGGTGGTAACTCCTGCTACCTGAGGCTCCATTTTCAGCGTCTGTGCGTTGGCAGAAAGGGTTGCCGCACATGCAGCAAGGGCTGCGATTAATCTTATCTTATTCATGTTGTGCTTTCTTTAATTGTTTACCACCTGGGATTTTCCACGGGAACAGGTTCCACCAGAACCTGTGCGTTCATCCAGTCGAAGAGGTTGCTGAACCCCTGGGGAGCCACCGTACCGCCGCCATTGTTGGTGGGTTTCATATCGGCCGTGGACTGCTCCTGGGCGCCTGTTACCTGATCGTTGAAGACATATACCCAGGAGAAGTGCCCGAAGAGTTTCTGGCCGGGCGTATCGGTACCCGTCACGTTCTCAAACATGGAAATCCACACGTTTTTGGCTCCGGCTTCCATCAGGCGCTTGTAAGTGGGGATGCAGTATTGCGCAGGATTCACCGTAGTGTCGTCGAAGGACTGGACGAACCAGATGTTCTCCTTGGCCAGATACTGGATTTCCCGGTCGGAGATGTTGGCATCGGCATAAGCCTCGCAGGTAGGATAGGCAGCGGCAAAGAATCCGGGGTTCCGCAGAACCATGTTCATGGTCATATATCCGCCGTTGGAACAGCCGCCGATATAAACGCGGGAAGGATCTACATCCTGATTCTGATCGATATAATGGTCGATGCAGGACTTGAGGACGTCGGAATAGAGGGAAGGATAATTGCCGTAGCCGAAGCCCTTGGAGGTACCCATCCACATGGTGGGGCACTGGACTGCCAGCACGTAGGCACCCTTATCGCCGCCTTCCGTGGTGAAGTGCGACTGGATGTCGTTGCGGATAAGGGCCACCACCTCGTTGCCCATCAGTTCAATGGATACGTCCGTACCGCCTTCGCCCATGCCGTGAAGCCAGATGATTAGCGGATTGCGTTTGCCGTCTACCCGCAGGGCTTCCGGCTCAAAGGCGCCCCAGGTAAGGGTTTCGTCGCCGGGACGGCCCGTTGAAGGGCCGGTAAATGTGCCGCGGCGGAAGAAATCGGACTCGGAAAGGAAGTTGCGCAGGGCGTGTTCCGTAGCGCAGTCCACAGCCGTGTACTTCTTACCGCCGGCCTTGATGCTCTTGCCGGGCTTCAGCGAGACCTTTACCGGATAGGCCGTGCTCCAGCTTCCCATCCCTCTGGAAACGAGCGGGGCAACGCCCCAGCCTTGACCCACTTCCAGGCCGAAAGCCAGATAGTCGCCGTTATCGGTCCATTCACCGCGGTCGTCGCAGGTGTACACTATCTTCACGTTTCTCGCGATACCGTTGGTCTCTACCGTGAAAACGGAAGGATCCAGCAAGTCCAGCTTGATTTCCGGCTTAACAACCACCAGATTAACGGAGGTAGAAGCCTCATAAGCCGTAATGCGTACAACCTGATGCGTCATCTTGAGGGTTTGGGCACCGGCTGCCGCTGCAATAGTCATAGCCCATGCGGCCAGGATTAATTTGACAGGATTCATAAAAAACGGTTGTTGAATTAAATGTTCCTTGGTAATAACTGTGTGGATAAAGGTATATATATTGCGCAAAGAACACAAGCCACCGGAACCGGGCGCATAAAAAATGAACACTCGGCAAAATGTTTTCTATATAGGGAAGTTGCTCTAAACCGTTACCACGGCATCGGCCCAACGGACCACTGCCTCCCGGTGAGAGATGAAGAGGATGGTCTTTTTTCCGTGGAAACGGGCGTGCAGGTTCTCCAGCAGCTTTGCCTCAGTAGCTGCATCCAGGGCCGATGTAGATTCGTCCAGGATTAAGATGCCACCCTTCCGGAGCAGGGCCCGGGCAACAGCGATACGCTGGCTCTGTCCTTCACTAAAGCCGTCTCCCACTTCTCCGCAAGGCGTATCCAGCCCTTCCGGCAAATCCAGAACAAACTGGGCCACAGCGGTTTCCAGGGCCTCTTTCATCTCCTGGTCCGTAGCCGAAGGATTGGCCATTTGCAGGTTGCTTCGGATGGTGCCGCTCAGGAGGGAATTCCCCTGCGGGATATACAGGAAGTTCTCCCGAAGGGCCGCGCCGGCGGGATATCCGCCGATGGAAATGCTCCCTTCGGAAGGTTTCAGCAACCCCAGGATCAGGCGGATAAGCGTGCTCTTTCCAATACCCGTAGGCCCGGCAATGGCGGTAAGGCTGCCGGCTTGGAAGCGACAGGAATAATCCTGGAAAACAGGCTCCTGCTGCCCCGGATAGGCATACGAGATGTGGTCCACCACAATCTCCGGCACGTCGGCTAGGCGTATGGGATCGGCCTTGGGTTCCTGCTCCAGTTCTTCCAGCTCCATCAGTCGCTCCACAGAAGCCAGTGCATTAATAAAGGCGGGTATCTGATGCCCGAATTCGGCAATGGGCCGCTGTACCTGGCCTACCAGCTGCAGGAAGGCCGTCATCATACCGTAGGTGACAGTTCCGTGCAGGATGCCGAAGACGCCCCAGAGGAAGGCCGCAGCATGGCCGGCCTGGAAGCCGAAGAACATGAGGCCGCGGGCTACAGCGTTATAATTCAAGCGTTTACGGGTGTTGTCCTCTATATCGGCCTGAATCCAGCCGAACTTTTCCAGCACACGTTCCATGCTGGTGAGGGTGAGTACCAGCACCCGGTGCTGCAAGCTTTCCTGCATGAGCTGCTGCAGTTCGCTTTCCCGGGCGCGAATGGCCGCCATCAGGCTACGTAACTTCTTGAAAAAGAGCTTGGAACCGAAAACAGCCGCTCCCATGAGAATAATCAGCACCCAAAGCAGGTTGGGCGCCAGATACAACAGATAGGCCGATGCAGCCAGCAGCTGCAACAGCGTTATAATAACGCCCGGAACACGCTGGGTGAGCAGTTCCGAAACCACCCGGATATCTTCTTCCAGGCGGTTTACGGTGTCGCCGGACAAGAACCTTTCCCGGCCGTCCCAGCGGCTTTGCATCACATGCGCAAAGAGGTTCTTGCGCAGAATGTTCTGGGATTTAACCTGGCAGTAGCTGTCCCACCAGGAGGAAAAGATTACGGAACAGAGCTGGACGGCCAGGATGCCTGCAAACAGCCCGATAGCCGGGCCGATGGCCACGCTGCTGTTGCCCGTGGCAATATCTACCAGCAGTTTGCTGGCGGCCACAAAGCCCAGCGAAGCGGCGATGCGAAGGATTCCAATCCCCACATTCACCGCCATCCGCCAGCGGATGGGACGGGACATGCCCCAAAGGGACTTTATGCAAGCCCGGACGTCCCTCATGCTTCCGCTACGCCCTCCCGGATCCAGATTTCGGCCACTTTGGCTGCGTCTTCCGCAGCCCTTTCGGCACTGACATCGTATTTTTCCAGCAGCAGGGCCGTAAGGTCTTCCAGCGTGAAATCTTTGCCCTCCACCCCTTTCCAGAGGTAGGCGGCCGACGCGTTGAGCGACAGCATCTTGTTGAAATTCACCTGGGCCAGGCCTTCGCCCACCACTACCGATTCTCCGCAAATGGTGCGGAGGATGAATCCTTCCTTAATTCTCATATCAGTCTTCTATATATTCCTAAAATGTATCTTCTAAACGGCTTCAGCACGCGCCAGAAGCGACCATCGCCGGGTACAACGCTCCGCTTTCCCCTTTGGATGAGCGTGACGGTGCCCATGATATCGGCCCGGGTGCAAGCCTCGGTCCCCACCAGGTTTCCGTCGCCCATCAGCGTTACTTTTTCTCCGTCCAGGGCGATAATGCGATGCAGCACATATCGACCGGGCAGGCGTACCAGCACAATGTCTCCCACTTCGGCGGTGTCCTTCTTCCGAAGGGTTACGCTGTCTTTTCCGCCGCGGATAAAAGGCAGCATGCTGCTGCCGAGGGGGGTGAAAACTACCTCGCGGCCCTCGTCCAGCAGCTGGCCGGCTTCTTCCAGCAGCACTTCGTTGGGCAGTACGCGTTTATCCATGCACCGTTTTATGGCAAAGTTCGGCGGCCGCCTGGTCCGGCAGGCAGTCCAGCGTATAGCAGGGCACCTTCCCTACCAGCGATTCCAGGGTTTGGTGCCAGCCTTCGGCCAGTTCCCTGAACGGACGGAATCCGGAGGCCGACGCCATCAGGGAGGCATAGGCCTGCAAAGGAGAAAGCCGCTGAATATGGTTCTCTGGTGCCTGGCGGATGCGCACTATGGCGCCCACGGGGACATCCATGGCCTTATAGCAAGGGGTTTTCCCGCTCCAGGGAGAACCGTACACCCGGGCCGTTCCGTCGGCTTCCAGCTTGAGGATGGGGTTGTCGTCGTTGAGGAGTTCCGTTCCGGGTATATGCTTGATCCACAGGCTGCTGTGGGTGCTTTTTCCGGTGCCGCTCTTACCCAGGAAAAGATAGCCTTTCCCGCTGTTCATTACCACGGAGGCATGCATTTCCAGCGCCCCTTTCCGGGCCGATGAAAAGGCAAACAGCAGCATGAGCGCATTGTTGAGGGCAAAAGCATCGTCCACCCCGGTGAGCTGCAGCTGAGCCTGCTGAAAGTCTTTATCGGCCAAAAAGATGCCGGCAACGGGCTTTCCCGGCAAGGCGCTGAAGCGGAAGCGGTATCCGTCTGAATAGGTTTCTATGGTAATTTCCGGGAAGCCCGGGCCGTCGTCTGTCTTGAACAGCGGCCAGGCAAGCACTGCCGGCAGATCCTTAACTACCTGCAAAGTGAACAGCGGCGTTTCCCCAGCCGTTTCCGGCACCTCAAACGGCTTCATATTCCGGAGTTCTTCCGGCAGCCTGCATTCCAGAGGAGTCGCTATACGCAAAAGGAACCCCGCCACTCTATAATTGTGCATTTTCATAACTTGCAAAGTTAATCAAAAAAGCGCGCAGTTACAAACGGCCCAAATATGGTGCGGCCAATTAAACTTTCCTTTATTATCCGTGTCAAAGTAATATCGTTTTAACTTATGTCTTTTATGAAAATCTACCACATTGCTTTATCGGCCGCAATGAGCCTTTGCGCCATTGCCGCTACCGCCCAGGTGAAGGAAGACTTTGTGTCCTCCCCCAACAACCAGCCTGGCAAAGAGTATCCCATGGTCAATTCGGAACGCTGCGTCCGCGTAAAGGTGAAAGCACCTGAGGCCCAGTCCGTTAAGCTGGACATCGGCGGCGTCAAGTACGACCTGGTCAAAGATGCCGAAGGCTTCTGGACGGGCGAATCGGCCCCGCAGGACGAAGGTTTCCACTACTATCAGCTGAACATCGACGGTGCCGATGTTCCGGATCCCTCAAGCCTCTATTACTATGGTGCCAGCCGTTGGGGCAGCGGTATTGACGTGCCGGCCGCCGACCAGGACTTCTACGCCGTAAAGAACGTTCCCCAGGGCCAGATGCGGGAGATTTACTACTGGTCGGAAGTGAACCAGGCCATGCGTCACTGCTTTGTGTACACCCCGGCCGACTACGACCAGAACAAAGACAAACGCTACCCGGTGCTGTACCTGCAGCACGGCGGCGGCGAGAACGAATATGGCTGGCCCCAGCAGGGCCATACCGCCCAGATTATGGACAACCTCATTGCCGAAGGCAAGGCCGTTCCGTTCATCATCGTGATGGAGAACGGTTCCTGGACCATGCCACGTCCGGCAGCCGGCGCTCCCGCCATGCAGCGTCCCCAGGGCCAGCGTCCTCCGCAGGGTCAGGGCCAGCGCCCGCAGGGCGGTCGTCCCCAGGGCGGTGGCTTCGGCATGCCTGCCAACTGGGCCGATGGCTTTGCCAACACCCTTATCAAGGACGTTATTCCCATGATTGACAGCCGTTTCCGCACCATTGCCGACAAGGAGCACCGCGCCATGGCCGGCCTCTCCATGGGTGGCATGCAAACCAAAGCCATCACCGTGGCCCATCCGGAGGTATTCTCCAACCTGGGCATCTTCAGCGGCGGCACCATCACCGTGGACGACACCAAGAACAATCCGGAGTTCGCCAAAGACCTCAAGCTGGTGTTCGTAAGCTTCGGCAGCCGGGAACTGGAGAACCGCGTGGCCGGCTTCGGTGACGGCACCGATCCCCGTCAGGAAACCGAGGCCCTGGCCGCCAGTGGCGTAAACGCCCACTTCTACGTGTCCCCCGGCACGGCCCACGAGTGGCAGAGCTGGCGCCGCGCCCTGTACCAATTTGCCCAACTGCTGTTCAAATAAGAAAAAGGGGGCCGAAACGCCTCCTTTTACACCCGAATGACATCTTGAAAACAAGTTGGGGGCAAAACAGACCGTTTTTGCCCCCAACTTGTTACTTGTACTTTACGTTGTAGTGCGGATGCACTTTGCCTTTCACTATGCCCTGCAGCTTGCTGGAGAGCATTTTCCGGCGGATGGGGGCGGCGTGGTCCGTGAACAGGTCACCATCCAGGTGGGACAGTTCGTGCTGGATCATGCGGGCGGCAAAGTTGTCGAACGATTCGGTAACCTTCTCCAGATTCTCGTTGTAATACTCCACCGTAATTTTCTTGGGGCGCACAATGTCGCAGTAAATGCCCGGAATGCTTAGGCAGCCTTCCGAATAGGTGACCTTCTCCTCGCTTTCTTCGGTGATAACCGGGTTGATGAGGGTACGACGAAAGTCCTTTAGGTAGTCGTACATATCGGACACCACATCTCCGTCCACAATTACCACCCGCACGCTCTCCCCTATCTGGGGAGCAGCCAGGCCGCAGCCATCGGCTTTGGTGAGGGTATCCTTCAGGTCCTGCACCAGGGCGGCCAGGCCGGCTTTGTCGGACAGATCGGCATCGGCCGCTTTCTTGCGGAGTACTTCCGCACCATATAAGTATATTGGTCTTATCATATCGTTCTGTTATAAGATCCTCTCGCTTCGCTCAGGATGACAGGCAATGTGTCTTATTATCTTCTGTTCTTTCTGGACAGGGTTTCCGGAACGTTGGCAGGGTCGAAGGTGGCGCTGCCGTTCTGGCGGTCCAGATAGCTTTGCAGGATGATGGCGGCGCTGATGCGGTCTACCGACGCCTTATCTCTCCGCTGCCCGGCCTTCATGCCCCCGTCTATCATGGCCCGGTGGGCCAGCACGGAAGTGAAGCGTTCGTCTTCCAGCGTTACCGGAACCTCCGGGAAAGCCTTTTCCAGCAGCTTGAGGAAGGCATCCACATAGGCCTGGGCTTCGGCCGGCCGGCCATCCAGATTCACCGGATAGCCCACTACAAATCTAACGATTCTCTCTTTTTCCGCGTATTTTTTGAGATAATCTATTAACTTTGTAGAATCGACCGTATCCAGCGCGGAAGCGAAGATGCCCAGGGGGTCACTGGCGGCAACGCCGGTGCGCCTGCGTCCATAATCTATTCCGACAAGTCTGTCCATACGGCTGCAAAGGTAAGAATTTTATGGACAACCAGCAAGATAAGAAGATCCGGAACTACAGGCTGTCACTCATCGACGCCACGTCGCATGAGCGGCTCTGGAGCCTGCGGTTCAGCCGTTCCACCTTTATTGTGGCGGCTATATCGGCCGTGGTCATCGTGGTGGTGGGGCTTTATTGCCTGATTGCCTATACGCCCATCAGAACCTTCATTCCCGGGTATCCGGACGCCCATTCCCGCCGCCAGGCCTTGCAGAATTCGCTGCGCATCGACTCCCTGGAAACCCGCATCCTGCAGTGGGAGCTTTATACGGAGAACCTCCGCAGGGTGGTGGCCGGGGAAGCCCCCATCCGCATGGACAGCCTCATCCTTTCCAACCAGGCCTCCCGTGCTACGGTAGATTCCCTTTACCTGGCCTACAGGGATTCCCTCCTCCGGGCCGATGTCTCCCAGCGGGAACAGTTCAACCTTACCGGCACCCAGCGGAACCTTTCCATTGAGGCGCTGTCCTTCTTCCCCCCGCTCAAAGGCATCATTTCCCGCGGATTCGAGCGTTCGGTGCACCCCTGGATAGACGTTACCGCCCCGGAAGGTACCCCTGTAATGGCCGTTTTGGACGGAACCGTGGTATATACCGGCTGGGACGATGAAAACGGTTACACCCTGGCCATCCAGCACAAGGGAGACATAATCTCCATCTACAAGCACAACCAGAAGGTTCTCCGGCAAAGCGGAGACGTAGTGAAAGGCGGTACGCCCATCGGCATGCTGGCTTCGTCCGCTTCGCTCACCACCGGCGACCATCTGCATTTTGAACTTTGGTACGAAGGCGCCCCGGTAGATCCGGCACAGTATATCAGTTTTTAGTTCTTCGCTTCGCTAAGAATGACAAGGTGAGATACAGCATGACAGAGAAAAAACTAATAGCCGTCCTGGGTTCTACAGGTTCTATCGGCACCCAGACGCTGGATGTGGTCCGGCAACATCCAGACCGCTTCGGCATTTTCATGATATCGGCCAACAACAGCGCAGAACTGCTTATCAGGCAGGCACTTGCCTTCAATGTTCCGCATGTGGTCATTTGCAATGCCGATAAATACCGGGAGGTTCGGGAAGCCCTTCCCCCTTCCATTCAGGTGCACGCCGGCATCCAGGAAGCCTGTGCGCTGGTACAGGCTCCGGAAGTAGATGTGGTAGTAGCAGCCATGGTGGGATTCAGCGGCCTGCGGCCCACGCTGGCAGCCATCGAAGCCGGAAAAACCATAGCGCTGGCCAACAAGGAAACCCTGGTGGCAGCGGGTGCGCTGGTAATGGAAAAGTCCCGTCAGTGCAAGGCCCCCATCCTGCCCGTAGATTCGGAGCATTCGGCCATTTTCCAGTGCCTCCTGGGCGCGCAGGGGAATCCTGTCCATCTCATCCACCTTACAGCCTCCGGCGGCCCTTTCCGCACCTGGTCCCGCGAAGAAATAGCCAAGGCCCGCAAAGAACAGGCCCTCAAGCATCCCAACTGGGACATGGGCGCCAAAATCACCATCGACTCGGCCACCATGATGAACAAGGGCTTCGAGATGGTAGAGGCCAAATGGCTCTTTGACGTGGAACCCTCCCGCATTCACGTGGTGGTGCATCCGGAGTCGGTAATCCACTCCATGGTAGAATTTGCCGACGGCGCCGTTATCGCCCAGCTGGGTTGTCCGGACATGCGGCTGCCCATTGCGCTGGCCATGGCCTTCCCGGAGCGGCTGCCCCTGGAAGGGAAGCGCCTGAATTTCAGCGAGCTGCAAGACCTCACCTTCTTTGAACCAGACCGCGAAAAGTTCCCTTGTCTGCAACTGGCTTCCAACGCCATGGAACGCGGCGGAAACATTCCCTGCGCCATGAACGCAGCCAATGAAGCCGCCGTTGCCGCCTATTTGAAAGACCAGATCGGCATTTACGACATCCCCAAAATCATCTCCCATGTAATGGATGGCGTAGTTTTTGCTCAAGAGCCCTCGCTGGATGACATTTTTGCCACCCACGAGGAGGCCTTCCAAATGGCCGGCAGCTTGATATGACCGTATTACTGAAGATTCTCCAGGTTATCCTGGCCCTTTCCATCCTCATCATCATCCATGAGGCTGGGCATTTCATGTGGGCCAAGCTTTTCCGCATAAGGGTAGATAAGTTTTTCCTCTTTTTTGACGCAGGCGGCGTAAAGCTGTTCTCTACCAAAGCCCCCTGGTTTGTGAAACTTTTCCCGGCTGCAGCACAGTGGGAGACCGAATACGGCATAGGCTGGCTGCCCCTGGGCGGCTACTGCAAAATTGCCGGCATGGTGGACGAATCCCTGGACACGGAACAGCTCAAAAAAGATCCGCAACCCTGGGAGTTCCGCTCCAAACCCGCCTGGCAGCGGCTGCTGGTAATGGCCGGCGGCGTGCTCAACAACTTCCTCCTGGCCATCCTCCTGTACATTGCCATCCTGGACATCTGGGGCTCCACCTACGTATCGCCGGACAACCCCATTTACGTGAACGAGCTGGGCTATGAGCTGGGATTCCGCACGGGAGACCGCATTTTGCGCTTCGACGATTACGTGCCGGAAGATTTCCTTTCCCTGCAGGCCGATCTGGCCCGCCACCAGGCCCGCAAGGCTACGGTGCTCCGCGGAACGGATACGCTGGATATCTACATCGACCAGTCTCTCCTGGGCGCCGTTGTGAATACCCCCGGCATGTTCGACCTGGCCATTCCCTTTGTGGTGGACAGCGTAATGACCAGCTCCCCCAACGCCAACGCCGGTCTGCTCCGTGGCGACCGCATTGCCTCCATGGCCGATGTGCCCACCCCCTACCTGCAGGACGCCCGGAAGCTGATGCAGGCCCATCCCGGAGAGTTGCTGCCCGTCCAGATTATCCGGGAGGCCGATACCCTGGCCCTGCCGCTGCAGATAGACAGCCTGGGCCGGCTGGGCATTTTCTTCCGCAATCCTTCGGTGGAACTGCGCAGTTATACCCTGGCAGAAGCCATCCCGGCCGGGTGGAAACTCACCTGGAGCACCGTGGGAGGCTATTTGCAGGATCTGCGGCTGGTGGCTACGCCCCAGACCGAAGCCTACAAGTCCGTGGGCAGCTTTATCGCTATCGGCCAGGTATTTCCGTCGCAGTGGGACTGGTACCAGTTCCTGCAAATCCTGGCCCTGCTTTCCATCATGCTGGGCGTGATGAACCTGCTTCCCATCCCGGCGCTGGACGGTGGTCACATTGTGATTTGCCTGTACGAAATGATTACCCGCCGCAAGCCCAGCGACCGCTTCCTGATGATAACGCAGGTTATCGGCATGATTCTTCTGCTGCTACTTATGTTCCTGGCATTTGGTAACGACATTGCAAGATTAATTCGATGATTATGAAATATTTAACTAGACTTTTCGCCCTCGCGGCCTGCATCCTTGCCCTGGCTGCCTGCAAAAATGACAAGAAAGGGAAACTGCTTCCCAACGTAAGCGGAAAAGCCGGTGAAATACTGGTGGTGATAGACCGCGCCCAGTGGGAAGGCAACCTGGGCATGGCCATCCGCAGCGTTCTGGCCGACGACTGCCCCTACCTGGCCCAGCGGGAGCCGCTGTTCACCCTGTCCAATGTTCCCACCGGCACCTTCAACGCCATGTTCAAGATGCATCGGAACATTCTTATCATCAACATTAATCCGCAGAACCAGAGCACCGGAATGGTGTACCACTCCAACCAGTGGGCCCAGCCCCAGGTGGTGGCGCAAGTGAATGCCTACGACGAGGAAGGCGCCCTGGCCTTGTTCCAGGAAAACGGTGCCCTGGTGGCCGAGTATTTCGAGCAGGCCGAGCGTGACCGCATCATTGCCAATGCCAAACTGTACGAGGAATCGTCCCTGCGGGATCCGGTGGAAAAGATTTCCGGCGGCATTTTGCACTGCCCTTCCGGCTACAAGCTCCGCAAGGCCACCGACAACTTTGTGTGGATTGCCGATGAAAAGCAGTATGTGCAGCAGTATGTGCTCGTTTACAAGTATCCGGTAACCCTGACCAAGGGCTTGTTCACACTGGACAATATCATCAGCTCCCGCAACCGGATTTTGCAGGAAAACGTTCCCGGCATGTTTGAAGGAACCTACATGACAACTTCCACAGCCATAGAACCTTCCATGCGTTATCTGCGCTTCCACGGCAGGGAGTTCGTAGAAACCCGCGGCTTCTGGGAAGTGCAGGGAGATTTCATGGGCGGCCCCTTCGTTTCCCACTCTTTTTACAGCCAGGACGGAAAGGATGTGATAGTACTGGAAGCCTTTGTATACGCACCTAAATACGACAAAAGGCAGTACCTCCGGCAGGTTGAATCTTTGCTCTATTCTTTTGAATGGAAAAAAGATGTGAAATAATTTTGCTTGCTTAAAAAAAATTCTTACCTTTGCAGTCCCAAAGTTTGGTGGGTTCGTATAACGGTTAGTACTCGGGATTTTCATTCCCGCAATAGGAGTTCGATTCTCCTACCCACTACCAAATATAAAAAAGTAAAATAATGGCAAACACAAAATCCGCCGCGCGTGCCGCCCGTCAGAGCGAGCGTCACCGCCTGCATAACAAGTATTATGCAAAGACAACCCGGAATGCTATCCGGGACCTTCGTAACACCACCGATAAGGCTGCAGCCCAGGAGAACGCTCCCAAGGTATATGCCATGATTGACAAACTTGCCAAAATCGGTGTTATCCACAAGAACAAGGCAGCCAACCTCAAGAGTGGTCTGGCCGTTTACATTAACAAGCTCGCCTAAGGGCTTGTTTTTTATCGGATTCGGGATGTAGCGCAGTTGGTAGCGCACTACGTTCGGGACGTAGGGGTCGCTCGTTCGAGTCGAGTCATCCCGACACAAAAAAGCCAGGCAGCCGCCTGGCTTTTTTGCATCGGGATGACAAGAGAATCTTCGATTCATTGGGGGGCTACCCCCCCAAACCCCCTGCCGGGATGACGAGAGAATACCTTAGTTCACTCTTAAGCGTTTGCCTATCTGGAGGATGGTGGTGGACTTGATGCCGTTCAGCTGGCAGAGGCGGTTCACCGTGGTGTGATAGCGCTTGGCTATGGAGGAGAGGGTGTCGCCGGAACGCACGGTATGGTACTTGACGGCAGCTGCCTCACGAGCAGCACGGGCAGCCGCTTCCTTCTTGGCCTGCTCTTCGGCCAGGAGACGGTCTTCCTCGTCGGTGCGGAAGATTTCATCTTCGTCATCTACGTTCTGCACATAGCGCTGGTTGGGGTTGAAGTACCAGCTTCTTATCTTGAGCAGGCGGTGCCGGAGCGTTCCTGTTTCAAAGTCTATGAGCCAGGCCGGATCGAAGGCCGCGCCGCGATACCGCGTCTCAAAATGCAGGTGCGGCCCCGTGGAACGGCCCGTAGAGCCGCCCAGGCCGATGATTTCTCCCGCACTTACCCAGTCGCCCGACTGCACATTCCGCTTGGACAGATGCCCGTAGAAGGTTTCCAGTCCGTTGGCGTGACGGATTACCACCAGGTTGCCGTAGCCGCTGACATAGTCCGAGATACGCACCTTCCCGTCGAAGGCGGCAGGGACGGGCGTACCGGTGGACAAAGGCAAATCTATACCCTGGTGCCGCCGGCCGTGCCGGTAGCCGAAAAGCGAGCGGGGTTTCACCTGGTTGGGGCAACAATAGGCCCCCAGGCTGTCCACTACCCACAAGGTAAACTTGTCCGGGATAGGGTCCGGCTCACTCCGGTAGGGATTCACATTCCGGGTGTCCCAACATTCCGTAAATACGCTGTCGGCAGCCATGAGGGACAGATCCCGCACATAACGGTAAGTACCATTATCGTAAAGGACCACCTTCACGGCAGGATTGCCGGTGTCCAGCGTATCGGCATAAGGGGTACTGATAGCATTGGTAGGAGCCACGTGCTGGCGTCCGAAAACGTGGCGCAGGGAGTCGGCCTGCCGGCTGGCAATGGAATCGGTCTCCTGCGCGTGCAGGGAAATACCGGCCGATGCCGCCAGCAGGATTAAAGTGGGGAGGATGATTCTTTTCATTAAGTCTTTTAGCGCTTGCCGCCGAACTTTCCTACCAGGATAGCGTCGGCCTGGGCAATCTTTTCATTCAGGAGTTCCTTGGAAGTGGCCTCGCAGATGAAGCGGAGGTAGGGTTCCGTGTTGGAAGGACGGATGTTGAACCACCAGCCAGGGAATTCCAGCCGATAGCCGTCAAAGTCCATTACCTTGGTAGGGGTTTCCCTGCTTTCGAAATAGGCCTTAACGGCGTCCATGGCGCCCTTCTTGTCTTCCAGTTTGTAGTTGATTTCGCCGGAATTCTCGTAGCCGGTGAGGCGGTCCATCTCTTCGGAGAGCTTGATACCCTGCTTTTTGAGGGCGCTCACGATACGCAGCACGATGATGCTGGAAAGCATGCCGCTGTCGGAATAGAAGAAGTCCTTGAAATAATAGTGACCGGCCAGCTCACCGCCCCAGAGACCGTCTATTTCGCGGAGCTTGGGGGCAGCAAAGGCGCGGCCAACACGCCAGGTGTGCACCTCGGCATTATAATTCTTGGTGAGTTCCTCGGCCACGGCCAGGCTGGAACGGATTTCCTGCAGCACGCGGGGGTTCTTCTCCCCTC
This sequence comes from uncultured Bacteroidales bacterium, assembly GCA_946406355.1. Classification (GTDB taxonomy): domain Bacteria; phylum Bacteroidota; class Bacteroidia; order Bacteroidales; family UBA932; genus Cryptobacteroides. The sequence continues at coordinate 48,376 of CAMJKI010000001.1, forward strand.
TTTCGTCGCAGAAATAGCGGGCCATGAGGGCCACCACCAGATCCGGCGCCACAAAACGGGCCTTGTCGTCCACGAACATCACGCGGTCGGCGTCTCCGTCGTAGATAACGCCCACATCGGCCTTGATTTCTGCGACCAGCTTCTTGAGCGGTTCCACGTTCTTGGCCACCAGCGGGTTGGGTTCGTGGTTGGGGAAACTGCCGTCCATTTCGTCAAAGAGGAAGGTGGCGTCTTCTCCTTTATATACTTCCTTGGCAAAGAGGGTGCTCATGCCGTTGGAAAGGTCGAAAGCAATCTTGAGGTTGCTGTAGTCCCCTTTGAATTTCATGAGGAACTTGAGGTAGTCCGGCTTGATGTCTATTTCCTTAACCGTACCCTTCTTGGCGGCAACAGGCGTGGGACGGCCTTCGTCAATCCACTGTTTAATTTGACCCAGGCCGGTATCCAGGCCCACGGGAAGCGCATTCTCACGGCTTACCTTCATGCCGTTATATTCCCGCGGATTGTGACTGGCGGTAATTTGTACGGAAGCCTTGTAGCCGTAATTGGCCGTGCCGAAATATACCAGCGGCGTACTGCTGTAGCCGATATCGTCCACATCGGCGCCGGCATCGGTAATGCCCTTGATAAGATAGTCGTGAATCTCCTGGCCGGAGAGGCGGCAGTCGCGGCCCACCAGCACTTTGTCGGCCTTTAGCAGTTCGGGAAGAAAGTAACCTACTTTATAGGCGGTTTCCTTGTCGAAATCTACGTTGTAGATACCCCGGATGTCGTATGCGTGAAAAGCTCCCATATTATTTTAGTTTTAATGTCAGTTTACAAAGATAATAAAAAAAACGGGGCCGGCCAAACGGAAACCGCCCTTTGAAAGACGGGAAAAAAGTTGCTTATCCGGGCAATTTTGACTAAATTTGCGGCGCAAAAAGCTAAGTATTAATATTTATCATAATGTCTACTAAAAAACTGAATCTGAAGTATTGTGTATTTCTGCCCATTGTGCTGCTTATCACAATCTTCCTCTGGGCTGTGCCTACTTCTTTCTTCGGCATTGACGCCCTCACCGTGGTGCAACAGCGGGTTATCGCCTTGTTCGTGTTCGCCGCCCTCATGTGGATCTTTGAGATTATCCCCAACTGGACCACGTCCCTGCTGGTTATCGTAATTTCGCTGCTCACCGTTTCCGATAAAGGAATCGGCTTTTTCTGCGACCCGCAGTATGGACAGCTGGTAGGCTTCAAGAGCATTATGTCTTCTTTCGCCGACCCTGTGGTCATGCTCTTCATGGGTGGCTTCGTGCTGGCTATCATGGCCGAGAAATATGGCCTGGACGTTACCATGGGCCGTGCCCTGCTGGGCTTGTTCGGCACTAAACCCAAGTGGGTTCTGCTGGGCTTCCTGGTGGTTATTTCCGTGTTCTCCATGTTCATGTCCAATACCGCCACCGCTGCCATGATGCTGGCCTTCCTGGCTCCCGTGCTGGGTACCCTTCCGGCCGACGATAAAGGAAAGATCGGCCTGGCGCTGTCCATTCCGGTAGCTGCCAACATCGGTGGTATCGGCACCCCTATCGGCACGCCGCCCAATGCCACTGCCGTCAAGTTCCTGGCCGAATCCGGCGCCGAGATTCCCTTCATGCAGTGGATGGTTCACATGGTTCCTTACGTGATTATCATGATTGTCCTGGCCTGGGTGCTGCTGCAGGTTTTCTTCCCCTTCAAGGCCAAAGAGCTTAAGCTTGAGATTCCCGAAAACAAGAAGCCTCATACCTGGAAGACCACCGTGGTGTGGATTACCTTCATCGGCACCATCCTGCTGTGGATGACGGAAAGCGTAACCAAGATCAATTCCAACATTGTGGCCCTTATTCCGCTGGGCGTTCTTACCGCCACCGGTATTTTCACCAAGGAAGACATCAAGGAAATCAACTGGAGCGTGCTGTGGCTGGTAGCCGGCGGCTTCGCCCTGGGCACCTGCCTGCAGGGCACCGGCCTGGCCAAAGTGCTCATCGAGGCCATCCCGTTCGGCACCATGTCTGTAGTGCTGGTGCTGGTAATCGCCGGCCTGGTGTGCTACTTCCTGTCCAACTTCATCTCCAACTCCGCCACGGCAGCCCTCCTCATCCCCATCCTCATTGTGGTGGCCGAAGGCATGGCCGATCCCGCAGCGGCCAACAATGCCCAGTTCATTGCCCTGGGTGGCAAGCAGGCCATGATTGTGCTCATCGCCGTGTGCGCCTCCATCGCCATGCTGTTCCCCATCTCCACGCCGCCGAATGCCATTGCATCTTCCACCGGCCTGGTAGAGACCAAGGACATGGCCAAGGTGGGCCTCATCATTGGTGTGATTGGCTTCATCTTCGGCTTCTTCTGGCTCACTAAGATTTTCCCGTTTGCTTAATTGATTGAAAGAGGAAAGGTATTTTCAGGAGGCAAAAAAGATTGCCGATGCCCCCTGAAAATACCTTTCCTCTTTCAAAAACAGATTTATATGAAAAAAACTATCATTGCAATGGCACTGCTGCTGACCGGCACCATTGCCTTTGCCCAGGAAGAGACCCCTTCCAAATTCAAGCTTTACGGTTTTATCCGCAACTATCTTACGGCCGATTCCCGCGCCGTGAATGGCGGAACCGAGGACCTGTATTTCTACATGCCCAAGGGCCGGGATTTCAAGAATTCCGCCAATGGCAGCTTTGATGCCAATGACGGTTTCAACTGGCGTTTCGTATCCCTTACCACCCGTCTGGGCCTGGATGTTTCCGGCTACAAATGGGGAACTATGGGTATTTCCGGTAAAGTGGAGGCCGACTTCTACTACCTCAGCGGTTCCGTACCCACCCTGCGCCTGCGTCAGGCTTTCATGAAACTGAACTGGGACAACTCCCCGGTGGCCCTCACCATCGGCCAGAGCTGGCATCCCATGGCAGCCGATATGCCTCACATGAACAACCTGGAAACCGGTGCGCCCTTCAACCCCTTCAACCGCAGCCCGCAGCTGACGGCCGATATCCGGCTGGGTGAGAAATTCACCCTTACCGCCAGCCTTCTGTACCTGAACCACTACCTGCCCACCGGTCCAGGCAACGTAAAGAGCAAGGACTACTACAAGTACGGCCTTCCGGAGGCCTATCTGGGTATTACCTACAAGACTGCCAGCTTCACCGGGAAAGTGGGTGTGGACATGGTTAATATGCGTCCTTACCGCACCGTACAGGCCTACTGGATAAACACCCCCGATGCCCAGGCCCAGGTAAAGAGTCTTCTCACCACTTTCTCACCCTTCGTATTCCTGCAGTACACCAAGGGGATGTTCCAGCTCCGCGCCAAGAGCATCCTGGCCCAGGCCGGTGAGCACCTGAACCTGCTTTCCGGATACGGCGTGGCCGCCTTCGACACCTCTTCGGCATCCATCACCTATACCCCCATGCAGGACTGGGCTTCCTTCGTGAGCTTCCAGTACGGCAAGAAGTTCCAGGTAATGGCTATGCTGGGCTATATGAAGCAGCTGGGCACTACCAAGGATCTCATTGCAAGCGGCTGGCCTTATGGCGACAGTCTCTGGATTAACACCGCCGCCGACACCCACATTCAGCAGGCCTTCCGCGCCACGCCCACCGTGGCCTGGAACCTGGGCAAGTTCACCCTTTCGCTGGAATACAACCTTACGGCGGCCGAATTTGGCAGCGGAGACCGCAACGCCCGCGGCATGTTCACCGGCACCAAGGACTGGGTTGTGAACCACCGCTTCATCTGCATGACCAAGTTTAATTTCTAGGATTTAAAAATAAAAAAACTGCGGCCGTTTTTACGGTCGCAGTTTTTTATATGGTCAAAGCATTAGATCGTGCCCTGCTCCAGCATGGCCTGGGCAACCTTCATGAAGCCGGCGATGTTGGCGCCCTTCACATAGTCGATGCTGCCGTCCGGCTGGGTGCCGTACTTCACGCACTGCTCGTGGATGCTCTTCATGATGAAGTGAAGCTTGTCGTCCACTTCCTGGCCGCTCCAGCTGATATGCTCGGCATTCTGGGTCATTTCCAGGCCGGAAGTTGCAACACCACCCGCATTCACGGCCTTGCCGGGAGCGAAGAGGATGCCGTTGTGCTGGAAGAAATGGATGGCGCCGGGCTGGCAACCCATGTTGGAGACCTCGCAGCAGCAGATGCAGCCGTTGGCCTTGAGTTCCTTGGCGTCATCTTCCGAAAGCTCGTTCTGGAAGGCGCAAGGCAGGGCGATATCCACGGGAACGCTCCAACTCTTCTTGCCGGGAGTGAACCGGGCCTTGTCCGGGTACTTGGTGGCCATATCCTCCACCTTGTCGCGGTTGGAGGCACGCATCACCAGCATGTAGTCGATCATCTCCTTGGTAATACCGTCCGGAATGTGGCACACGCCGTCGGGACCGGAGATGGCCACCACCTTGGCGCCCAGCTCGGTGGCCTTGATGCAGGCGCCCCAAGCCACGTTACCAAAGCCGGAAACGGCAATCTTCTTGCCCTTGATGTCGATACCGGCCTTCTCCAGCAGATGATGGGTGAAATAGAGGGCGCCGAAGCCGGTGGCCTCCGGACGGAGGATGGAACCGCCCCAGGTGCCGCCCTTGCCGGTGAGCACACCGGTGTTGTACTGGCGGGCCAGTTTCTTGTACATACCATAGAGGTAGCCGATCTCACGGCCGCCTACGCCCACATCACCGGCAGGAATATCCTGATCCGGGCCGATGCAGTTCCAGAGCTCCAGCATAAAGGCCTGGCAGAAACGCATAATTTCGTCGTTAGACTTGCCCTTGGGATCGAAGTCCGAACCGCCTTTGGCGCCACCCATCGGAAGGGTGGTAAGGGCGTTCTTGAAGGTCTGTTCAAAGCCCAGGAATTTGAGCATGGACGGGGTCACGGCCCTGTGGAAACGCAGGCCACCCTTGTAGGGGCCGATGGCGCTGTTGAACTGGATACGGTAACCGGTATTGGTCTGAACCTCTCCCTTATCGTCTATCCACGTTACGCGGAAGGTGAAGATACGGTCCGGCTCCACAATCCGTTCCACAATCTTGGCTTCCTCAAATTCCGGATGCTGGTTATACACATCTTCAATGGATTCGAGCACTTCCTGAACAGCCTGCAGGTACTCTTTCTCCAGCGGATACTTAGCCTGAAGGCGGGCCATGATGTCGGTAGTTTTCATGTTAATTTGGTTTGTTTAGTGTTATAATTATAAAATAAAGCAATTCGTTTGAATTAGATTACAAATTTAAAGAATAATAAGAGAAAAACAAAGAACCCAATGCTAAAAAAAAGCATTGGGTTCTTAATTCTCGGAGCAAAGCGACCCCGCCTGCAGGCGGGCGGCCGGGCCGGGTTTTTGCGCGAGCAAAAACGGGAAGGCGAAAAGGCCGCGGGGTGCTCGAGGGGCTGCCCCTCGTTAGTTTTTAGTTCTGAGCAGCAGCGGATTGAGCCTGCAGTTCCGCCTGGAGGCTCTCCAGCGTGCGGTCGGCCGGGATGTTCAGGGCCTTGCGGGCATCGGGGGTAAGGTCCACGATGGCGCTCTCGTCAAAATACAGGAACGAGGAGACATCGAACACGGCAGCGTAGCCCTTGGCCTTGGCCAGGTCGGATACGGCCTTCTGGGCCTTCTCCTGGATGGGAGCCATCAGCTGGTTCTGCTGCTGCTGGAGCTCTTGGGAAATGGTCTGCTGGAATTCCTGGAGACGGTTCTGGATGTCCATGAGCTCGCGCTCCTTGCTTTCACGGATGGCAGCGGTCCAGGTGGACTGTTTCTGCTGATACTGGTTGGCCTTGGTCTGGTACTCTTCTACCATGGCACCGTAGGTTTCCTCGGCCTCTTTCTGGGAAGCGTTGATAACTTCGCGGGCCTGGTCCATTTCGGGCATAAGCATTACAAGCTCGTTGAAGTTGACGCGACCAAACTGCTGGGCCGATGCGGACAAGGTTGCAAGTGCCGCAAGGGCAATCACGAAAATCTTTTTCATATTGTTATTCATTAAATTAAATTTCGGGTTTCCGTATATGTTACAAATAAAATGCCTAGAACTGCTGACCCATCACAAAATGGAACTGACTGCCTCCGTTGGTGGCATCGTCGAAGCCATAACCCCAGTCAACACCCAGCAGGCCGATCATCGGCAGGAACACGCGTACACCCACACCGGCGCTGCGCTTGATCTGGAAAGGATTGAACTCCCGGATATCGCTCCAGCAGTTACCGCCCTCCAGGAAGGCCAGCACGAAGATGGTGGACTGCGGCTGCAGGATTACCGGATAACGGAGCTCCAGCGTGAACTTGTCGTAAACATTACCGGCATAGCTGATACCTTCTTGGCTGTAAGGAGTTAGCTTGCGCGGAGTGAGGGAATAATCCTCGTAACCGCGCAGGGAAATGATTTCGGCACCATAAGTCATGTAACCCGACATGCCGTCACCACCAACCTGGAAGTTCTCGAACGGGGAATAGCCCCAGTTCCGGTTGTAGTAACCCAAGTAGCCGAACTGGGCACGGGTCATGAGCACCAGGTCTCCCACCAGTTTGGAATAAACAGCGCCGCTGAACTTCCACTTGTGATACTCAATCCATTTGTAGCGCTGGGCCGCCGTCCAGTTGTCGTAGTTCACATCCTTCCAGCTGTTTACATTAATCTTATTGCCGTTCTCGTCGTAGGAATACTTGCGAAGCAGGGAATAAGGCGGGGTAAACTGCAGGGAGGCCGAGAATTCGGAACCGGAACGGGGATAGATCTGCTGGTCGGAGGAGTTGCGCGACAGCTGGATGGTATAGCTAAGGTTATGGGAAATACCGTCGTTGAAGGCAAAGTAGTTGTTGGTCCAGTTGGTAAGCTTGTAGGTTTGCCAGCTAAGGTTGTTGTACAGCACAAAATAGTTGTCCGGCCACTTGAGGCGTGTACCCAGACCGGCGTTGAAACCGAACACCTCGAACACCTTGTCATTGGACAGGATGCCGATAGCCAGGTACGAGTTGGTCATTCTGGAATAGTAGCCCGAAATGCTGAGGGAAGTGGGCTTCTTGCCAAAGAGCCAGGGCTCCATAAAACTGGCGCTCAGGTTGGTATAGTACTGTCCGTTGGTCTGGAAGCGGAAAGAGAGGGTTTGCGCATCACCCAGCGGAACCGGCCTCCAGGCATTCTTTTCGAACATCCGGTAGGTGGAGAAGTTGTTGAAACTTACGCCGGCCGTGAGCACAAAGGTATTGCCGCCCCAACCACCGGAGAGCTCCAGTGTGGAAGAGGGCTTTTCGGTAACATTATAAACAATGTCAACCGTATTGTTCAGCTGGTTGGGAAGGACGGAGAAACCGCCGTTGGGATTCATGATGGCTTCGGAGTCGAACTGACCCATGGAAGCGATTTCACGGATGGAACGTTCAAAGTCCGTCTGGCGGTACAGGTAGCCCGGACGCGTCATCACCTGCCGGCGGATTACCCGTTCGTTGGTGAGGTCGTTGCCGTTGATGATAATCTCGTTCAGGCGGGCGGGCTTGCCTTCCGAAACGCGGATTTCCACATCTACCGAGTCGTTCTGGATGTTCACTTCCACCGGATTTACGGTAATGAACAGGTAACCGTTGTCCCGGTACAGTTTGGTAATGTCGTAGTCGCTTTCCTTGCCGCCGCCATGCAGGCGTTTGTCCAGCGTAACCATATCGTAGATATCGCCCTTCTTGATCTGGATAACCTCGTTGAGGGACTCGGAAGAATAGATGGAATTACCCGTCCAGGTAATGTTGCGGAAATAGTAGCGCTTGCCCTGGTCGAACACCATGTCTATGTTCAGGTGCTTGTCATCTACATAATAGATGGAGTCCCTGACCAGGCGGGCATCGCGGTAGCCGGCCTCGTTGAAGGCGTCCAGCACCGTTTTGCGGTCTGTCTTGTAATCCTTCTCCTTGAACTTCTTGGACTTGAAGAAATTGTACCACCGGTTGGAGTGGGTTTCCTTCATGTTCTTGGCCAGTTTGAAGTCCTTCACATCCTCGTTGTTGCCAATGTAGTTGATGTTCTTGATACGGACCTTGTTCCCCTTGTTAATGCCAAAGTTCACCCGGATGGCGCTGCGGATCATGGTATCCCGCTGCACATCCACATCCACATCCACCTTAAGATAGCCTTTCTCCTTGAAGTAGCGCTTGATGATATCTACGGAGGCGTTCTTTACATAATCGGAATACTCCCGGCCCGCACGCAGGTTCAGGCGTTCCTGCAAATCTTTTCTTTCATTGCTTTTAACGCCCGTGAAAGTCCAGCGGGAAACACGGGGACGCTCCTGGACACATATTTTGAACCAGGCGGTGTCCCGGGTAGGGCAAAGGGAATCCACCACCACGGAAACATCTTCGAAATAGCGCTGGGCGACCAGGCGGGTTACAACGTTGGTAATATCCTCGCCGGGAACCGTTACCTCCATACCAGGCTGCATGCCGGTTTGGGCAAGGATTTGCCGGGCATTGAAATACTGGTTCCCCTCTACATCCACTCCGCCGATAATATATTTTTGGGGGTTGTTGTAGTCTATTTCGATGGAACTGCGGGACTGTTGCGCCCGGAGGGAGAATCCCGCCAGGAGCAGCAACGCCGCGCAGATGAGCCGTTTAAATGTCATTCCAAAAACTGTTATCTTGCAAAGATACGCATTTTATTTCACTTTCCCATATCTGCGGTCCCGCCGGGCATATTCTTCCAGGGCCTCAAAGAACTGGGGCTTGCGGAAATCCGGCCACAGGATATCTGTAAAATAGAATTCCGTATAGGCCGTTTGCCAGAGAAGGTAATTGGAGATGCGGAGTTCCCCGGAAGTGCGGATGAGCAAATCCGGATCCGGGATACCGGCGGTAACCAGATACTGGTCGAAATCGGCCAGCTCCATGGCCTGGAAAGCCTCCGGGGACAGCTGCGCCTGCGCTTTTTTCATAGCCTGGAGGATATCCCATTTCCCGCTGTAGCTCAGGAAGAGAATGAGCGTGGTTTTGTATTCCACGGAAGTGGCCTCCATCATTTCGTCGATGGTGCGGTTAAGGTTTTCGCTGAGACGGGCACGGTTGCCCAGCACCATGAAGCGTACATGATTGTCCATGAAGGTGCGGAATTCGTTCTTCATGGACTGCATCATCAGTTCCATGAGGGCAATCACTTCCTCCTGCGGACGGTTCCAGTTTTCTTCCGAAAATGCATATACCGAAAGGTACTCGATGCCTTTTTCCACGGCGGCCTCTATGCAGGCGCGCACGCTTTCTACACCTTCTATATGTCCTTTTACGCGGTCCAGACCACGGGCTTTCGCCCATCGGCCGTTTCCGTCCATGATGATGGAGACGTGCTTGGGTAATCTGTTTGTGTTATCCATTGTTTCTCATGTCTTCTCCCCAGAACAGGCGTGAGGTGAGCGCCTTCACGAAACCTGTTTCGGCAAGCCGGATACGTTTAAGCGAAAACTGTGCCATCTCTACGTGGATGGTCCAGTCGGGATGGATTTCCACCGTATGGTTATCGGTGGACATGATGGCCACCCCGTCACGGGACTCAAAGGAGATGTCCACCTTGGAAGTTTCCGGAATAACGATGGGCCGGACGTTCAGGTTGTGCGGAGAGATAGGGGCCACCACCAGCACCTTGGTGTCCGGCATGCAGATAGGGCCTCCCACACTTAAACTGTAGGCGGTGGAGCCGGACGATGTGGCCACGATGAGGCCGTCGGCCCAATAGGTGGGCAGCGGTTCTCCGTCTATGCTCACATGGATGCCCAGCACCGACGATCCGCTGCGGTGCAAGGCCACTTCATTCACCGAATAGGGCAGCATGCCGATGTTCCGGCGCGCTTCCGGGCCCTTGAGGGTAGCATTTAGCACCGTACGGTACTCGATGCTGAACTCCCCTTCCACCAGGGCCTTCTTCACCGCTTCCGGACGGTTCTCGCACAGGAAGCCGATGCGGCCGAAGTTCACGCCCAGGATGGGAAGGCCGATGTCGGCCACCACGTGGGCGGTGGAAAGGAAGGTGCCGTCCCCGCCCATGGAAAGGACCAGGTCCGTCTCCGGGCGGACATCGGCCTTGGTGCGGATTTCGTAGAGTTCGAACGTGGCCGACTCCAAATCCTGGATAAGGCTGGCCATGCGCGGGTCCTCCCTGAGCGTATCATTCAGAATGAAATAAGCTATTTTCATTACGGTGATTCAAATTAACCTCCAAAATTAATATATTTCTATAAATTTCACTAATTTTGTGGCAATTCAAGCCAAGAAAAACATGGCAAGACTCAGTGTCAACATCAATAAAGTGGCCACCCTGCGCAACGCGCGCGGCGGGAACGTGCCGGACGTAACCCAGGCCGCCCTCAACTGCGAACGCTTCGGCGCAGAAGGCATTACCGTGCATCCCCGGCCCGACGAAAGGCACATCCGCTATGCCGACGTGCGGGAAATCCGTCCCCTCCTGAAGACGGAATTCAACATTGAGGGCAACCCCACCGTGCCCAGCTTTGTGGACCTGGTGCTGGAAGTGGTGCCGGACCAGGTTACCATGGTGCCGGACGGCCACAACGCCATCACCTCCAACGCAGGATGGGACACCATCGGCAACAGAGAACTGCTCACAGAGCTTTGTAAACGCTTCAAAGACAAGGGCATCCGCACCTCCATCTTCATAGATCCGGATCCGGACATGGCCGAAGGCGCCGCCCTTTGCGGGGCCGACAGGGTAGAACTTTACACAGCCGATTATGCCGCGGAGTATTCCCTGGACCCGGAAATTGCCATAGCCCGCTATCTGGAAACCGCCAAAGCCGCCCGTGCCTGCGGGCTGGGCCTGAACGCCGGGCACGACCTTTCCCTGGAGAACCTGGCCTACTTCATCCGCACCACCCCCTGGACCGACGAAGTTCCCATCGGCCACGCCATTATCTCGGATGCCCTGTACATGGGCCTGGAACAAACAATTAAGGCCTATCTTGGGGAAATCCGAAAAAAATAGTTAAATTTGCGGACTTTACGGAAAGAAAACAAACAACTATAGAATGAAAAAGAACTTCCTAGTATGCGGCCTCGCCGCACTCATGACCCTGGTTGCCTGCAACCAGAAAAGCAATGAAGCCCCTGCCTCCCAGAACTCCGGAAAAGACAGCCTCGCCGTTGCCGGCAGCATCGTCTTCTTCGACATCGACCAGGTGATGCAGGGTTACGACATGGCCAACGACCTCAACTCCGTGTTCGAGACCAAGGCCTCCGGTATCCAGGCCGAGATTGACCGTCGCGGCAAAAAGCTGGAAAAAGACCTCAACGATTTCCAGAACAAGGTGGACAAGGGCCTCCTCACCAATTCCGTGGCCCAGGTCCAGTACCAGAAGCTTCAGCAGCAACAGCAGGAATATCAGCAGTATGTGCTTAACAAGCAGCAGGAAATGAACGAAGAGCAGCAGGTGATGATGAACCAGATCATGGACGCCATCTCCTCCTTCGTAAAGGACTTCAACGCAGAGCACCAGTACGCCCTCATCCTCACCACCTCCGGCAATATCATTTCGGCCCCGGTGGTTACCGGTGACGAGAGCCTGGACATTACGGACGCCATCCTTTCCGGTCTTAACGCTGCTTACATCAAGAGCAAGGAGAACAAGTAAACCTTCCCATGAAGGTCGCGCTCCTGTCCAGTTTTTACCCCCTTCGGGGCGGCATTTCCCAGTTCAACGCCAGCTTGCTGGAGGGACTGGGAAAATGCGCTTTTGATACCCGGGCCTTCTCCTTTTCGCGGCAGTACCCCAATTTCCTGTTTCCCGGAAAAACGCAGTACGTAACCCCGGAAGACGAGGCCACGCCGGTACAGGCCGATGCCCTGCTGGACACCATGAATCCCCTCACCTACGTGAAAACCGCACGGGCCATCCGGGAATGGGGAGCCGACCTGCTGGTGATGAAGTACTGGATGAGCTGGTTTGCACCCTCGCTGGGCTATGTGGCCCGGCATGCCGGATGCAAAAGCGTAGCCATTCTGGACAATGTAATCCCCCACGAGCCCCACTGGTTTGACAAGCCCCTCACCCGGTATTTCCTGAAGGGCTGCAGCGGCTTTGTGGCCATGTCGGACAGCGTGCAGAAAGACTTGCTGCAGCTGCGTCCAAACGCCCCCCATATCCTGCTTCCCCATCCGCTATACTCCCATTTCGGGGAAAAACTTCCCCAGGAAGAGGCGCAGCGCAAACTGGGGCTCCGTCCCGGTCTCAAAACCATCCTCTTCTTCGGCCTCATCCGCGAATACAAGGGATTGGATATCCTGCTGGAAGCGTTCCGCACCCTGCCGGAAGACTATCAGCTGCTAATTGCCGGAGAGCCTTACGGTTCCTTCGAGAAGTACCAGACTCTCATAGACACCATGCCCGGGAAAGAGCGCGTGCACGTATTCCCGGACTACATCCGGGATTCGGAGGTAAAGAACTTCTTCAGTGCGGCCGATGTGGCTGTGCTCCCCTACCGGAGCGCCACCCAGAGCGGCATCAGTTCCATTGCCTACCACTTCGACATTCCCATGGTGGTTACCGACGTCGGCGGCCTCAAGGGCACCATCGGCGACCGTGGCACGGGAATTGTCGCATCTGCCCCGGACCCGCTGCTAATCCGGGAGGAAATCCTCCGCTATTTTGCCAACCCGGCGCTTCGGGAAAGCTGTATCGCGGCTATCGGCCGGGAAAAACAGCGCCTGAGCTGGGATGTGTTTTGCCGCAGCCTGGCCGACTTTGCCGGCACATTATAATTAGAAAACCATGAAAAGAATCGCCATCCTCGTTCTCTCCGCCTTTCTCGCCTCCTTCGGCGGGACAGCCTTCGCCCAGGACAACAACGGCGGATACGTTCCCACCCCGGTCACCGTTTCCAAGGAAAAGGTGAAACTGAACGGGAAAATCTACCTGTCCCACGTGGTGCTGGAGCGCCAGACGCTCTTCGGCATCGCCAAGGCCTATGGCGTAAGCGTGGACGAAATCTATGAGGCCAATCCCCCACTTCGGGAGACGGGCCTGCAGAAGAACGCCATTATCCTGATTCCTTTCAAGGAAGGCGCGGCCGAGGCTGTGGCTCAAGCTCAGGCACAGGAGCCCGAAGCAGCTTCTCCCGCTACCTATATCGAGCACACGGTGCGCTGGTATGAAGACCTGGACGACATTGCCAAGAAATACGGCGTGTCGGCCAAGGATATCATGGATCTTAACGGCCTCAAGAACAAAAAGCTGCAAACCCGCCAGGTACTGAAGATTCCCGCAAGGGGCGAAGGTGTGTCCGTGGTGGTACCGGAAGAAGGCCGGGAAATTACAGAAGAGGCCCAGGAAGGCCCTTCCATCGCCCAGGAGGCCGTTTTAGAGGAAGAGGGAGCCGATCCTGCTCCGCTGGAGGGCGCACAGCGTCCCAACCAGCTGGACAGCACCCTCCTGGCCTGGACTTCCCGGGACCAGGTGGACATGTCGCTCATTCTGCCCCTGAATGCCGGCGGAAAGGTGAGCGAGGTAAATATGGACTTTTACTCCGGCGTGCTCATGGCCGTGAAGGACCTGGAAGCCGAAGGACTCAAGGTGAACCTGAACGTATATGACCTGTCGGCCGGCCTGCCGCCCATCGATGCCCTGGTGAAGGACGACTTTGTGCTGGGTCCGGTGGCCAGCCGGGACATTGAGGCCATTTTGCAGCGGGTTGACGGGCGCGTACCCGTGATTTCCCCGCTGGACCAGAAGGCCGGCACCCTGGCCGCCAATTACAGCAACTTCATCCAGGCCCCCACCCCTGTAGAAAACCAGTACGACGACCTGGGCCGATGGGTGAAGGAAGACTTTAAGGATGGCGAGCGCATCCTGTTCATCAGCGAGAAAGGCGCCGGCAACGTAACCGCTTCCGTGGCCATCCGAACCGCCATGGCCCAGCTGAATCTTCCCTACGAGATTCTTAGCTACGCCATTGTGGAAGGCCGCGGCATTCCCAATATCCTTACGGAAAAGATGGCCAAGGGCGTGGTGAACCGCGTGGTGGTAGCCTCGGAGAGCGAAGCTTTCATCGGCGATGTTATCCGCAACCTGGGCATCATGATGGGCAAGGGTTACGACATTGTGATGTACGCCCCGTCCAAAGCCCGCACCTTCGACACCATCGACGGCAGCGCCTATCACCAGGCTTCCCTGCACATCAGCACCTCGTACTATGTAGATTACGACAGCCCGGCAGTGGACAGCTTTGTGAAAGCCTACCGCGCCCTGTTCCAGACCGAACCTTCGCAGTTTGCCTTCCAGGGCTACGATACCGCACGCTACTTTGTGAGCAGCTGCGCCCGTTACGGTCACGCCTGGACCCGCATGCTGGGCAATAACAAGGTTTCCCTCCTGCACACGGACTTCCAGTTCTCCGACGACGGGAACAACAACCACCAGAACACGGCGGTGCGCCGCATCGTGTACCAGAAAGATTACATGACCACCTTACAGCAATAAGCATGGAAAAAGTAAAGTGCCTCATCCTGGGCGGCGGCCCTGCCGGTTTTACGGCTGCCATCTATGCCTCACGCGCCAACCTGGCTCCGGTTCTGTACGAGGGCATCCAGCCCGGCGGACAGCTTACCACCACTACCATCGTAGAGAATTTCCCGGGCTTTCCCGGCGGCGTAGATGCCAACACGCTAATGGATTCCATGCGGGAACAGGCCCGTAGTTTCGGGGCCGATATCCGCATGGGAACGGCCACGGAGGCCAATTTGGGCCAGCGGCCCTTCCGGGTGGTGATTGACGGAGAGCAAGAGCTGGAGGCCGAAACCCTTATCATTGCCACCGGCGCCCAGGCCCGCTATCTGGGACTGCCTTCCGAAGAGAAATACAAGGGCTCGGGCGTAAGTGCCTGCGCCACCTGCGACGGTTTCTTCTTCCGCAAGAAAACCGTAGCCGTGGTGGGCGGCGGAGACACCGCCTGTGAAGAGGCCCTCTACCTGGCCGGACTGGCCCAAAAAGTATATATGATTGTGCGCCGGGATGTTTTCCGCGCGTCCAGCATCATGCAGGAAAAAGTGCTTGCCAAAGATAATATAGAGGTACTTTGGAACTGCAATACCCAGGAAGTGCTGGGTGACGGACTGGGCGTTACGGGCGCCCGCCTGCTACGCAAGGACGGCACGGTGTTCGATATTGCCATCGACGGCTTTTTCCTGGCCATCGGCCACGCACCCGCATCGGCCCTGTTCGCGCCCTGGCTGGCCCTGGACGGGAATGGTTATATCCTTACCGACGGGAAGACCTCCTGCACCAGCATACCCGGTGTATTTGCCGCCGGCGACGTGCAGGACCCGCGCTACCGTCAGGCCATTACGGCCGCCGCATCGGGCTGCATGGCCGCCCGCGATGCCGAAAAATTCCTGATTGAACAAAACAGTTAAACGATGAGAACCTTGAAGACAGCCGCAGTGATCCTTTTGGTGGCAGCAGCAGCCTGCGCCTCCCAATTCGAAACCCTGCTCTCTTCCAACGACGTAGAAGCCAAATACGCCGCCGCCATGGATTTTTACCAGAAAAACAAGTTTGCCAAGGCGGCACAGCTGTTCGAATCCCTGGCCGTACTCACCAACGGCACCGCCCGGGACGATACGGTACAGTTCTACTGGGGCCTTTCCAACTATCGGAATAAGGATTTCTACACGGCCGAAGGCAATTTTGCCAGCTTTGTCCAAACCTTCCCGCGCAGTCCCTTCGCCTCCGATGCGGAGTTCTACCGGCTGGACTGCCTGTACCGCGCCACCTACCGGTACGAACTGGACCAGATGCCCACCCGTTCCTGCATGGCGGCCATCGCCCAGTACGAACGGGAGCATCCCGACGACGCAGTGCACCTGGCCGCCTGCGCCGAGATGAAACACGACCTGCAGGACCGTCTGGACCGCAAGGACTTTGAAGCCGGCAAGCTGTACTACAGGATGGAAGACTATCTGGCCGCCCAGGTGAAACTGAGGAACGTGCTCAAGACCAATGCCGATAATTTCTATCGCGAAGACGTGTTGTACTACACCGCCATGTCTTCCTACCACTATGCCCGGCTCAGCTTCCCCGCCAAGCGCAAGGAACGGTATCTGGTATTCTCCGACGACTACCTGAACTTTGTGGGCGAATATCCGGAATCCCGTTACCGCAAGGAACTGGACGGCATTTACCGCCGGGTGCAGGACATCCTGGGCAAGGATGCTCCGGATCCCGAAACCGCCGAATGAAAAATTTTTGAAACTTCCGGGAAACCGGCGGTGTACTCTATAAAGAATAACGTATTATATTATGGATAACAAGAAGAAAGTACCCGTAAACACGGTCACACGCGACATCAAGAATCTGGCCGCCCCTACCGGCAACATTTACGAATCGGTTGTAATCCTTTACAAGCGGGCCAACCAGATTGCCCTGGCCGAAAAGAAAGAACTCACCAAGAAACTGGAAGAGTTCCGCAACGACCGTGACACCATGGAAGAAGTGTTCGAGAACAAGGAGCAGATTGAAATCTCCAAGTACTACGAGCGTCAGCCCAAACCGGACCTGGTAGCCATCTCCGAGTTCGAAAACGGCGAACTGTTCTACCGCAAAGCCCAAAGCGAGAACCCCATCGACATCAAAGGCGAATAAGGCATGCTCTCCGGCCTCCACGTCTCCAATTACATCTTGATAGACTCTCTGGACATACAGTTTCCGGAGGGTCTCATCATTATTACCGGAGAGACGGGAGCCGGAAAGTCCATCCTGCTGGGGGCTCTTTCCCTGGTTCTGGGTGCAAAGGCCGATGCCGGCGTGGTGGGGCCGCATGCCGAGAACTGCGTGGTGGAAGCCAGCTTTGCCACGGAAAAGGATGAAGCCCTGTGCCGGATTCTCCGGGAGAACGACATCCCCTTCGAAGACGGAGAGCTGGTGCTGCGCCGGGTTGTGAGCCGCAGTGGCCGATCCCGTTGTTTTGCAGCCGACGAGCCCGTATCCGTGGCCGTGCTGCAAGAGCTGAGCACCTGCTTGGTAGATATCCATTCCCAACACCAGACCCTTCAGCTTTCCGACGCCCGCTTCCGGCTGGACGCTCTGGATTTACAGGCCGGCAACAAGGAACTGCGTTCCCGTTGCGCCGATGCCTGGGCCCGCCTGCAAAGCAGCCGCAAGGCTTTGGAAACGCTTCAAAACCAGCGGAGTACACTGCTGCGGGAACGGGAATACAATGCCGCTCAGTTCGAGCAGCTGAACCAGGCTCATTTGCAGGACGGCGAACTGGAGGAACTGGAGGCCGAACAGAAGCAGCTGGCTCACGCAGAGGAAATCAAGGAAACCCTCTGCTCGGCCGAAGCCCTGTTCAATCCGGAAGAGGAGATGGGCCTGCCCCTTAGCCAGCGCCTGCGGGAGGCGGAAAAACTGCTGGAAAAGGCCGGACGCTACGTGCCTTCCCTTTCCCCGCTGGTGCAACGCATCCAGAGCACCCGCCTGGAACTGGACGACATAGAGGCCGAGATTGACGCAGCCAACGGCAGCACGGAAGTTTCTCCGGAACGCCTCGCCTGGGTGGAAGACCGGCTGGGAACGCTGTACGGCCTGCTCAAGAAGCACGGTGTAAGCACCCTGCCGGAGCTGATTGCCCTGCGCGACAGGCTGGACAGCCTCTTGCAGGAGGCTGACAACCTGGACCAGCGGGAACAGGAACTGGAAAAAGCTGTTGCACAGGCGCAGGAAGCCTATGACCAGTCGGCCGAGGCCCTGCACCGGAAGCGCATGGATGCCGCCGGTCCCTTTGCAGAGGCCCTGCAGCAGCAATTGCGGGAGCTGGAACTGGATCATGCGGTTTTCCTGGTTTCCGTAGAGGCCGCTACGCCGGACGCCCAGGGCAAGGACAGCGTCAACTTCCTGTTTTCGGCCTCCGGACAACGCCCCGCCGATGTAGCAAAAGCGGCATCGGGCGGCGAACTTTCCCGCATCATGCTAAGCCTCAAGGCCCAGATGGCCCGCCATACGCAGATGCCCACCCTGGTTTTCGACGAAATCGATACGGGCGTATCGGGCAGCGCGGCCGACAAAATGGGCTCCCTGGTGTGCCGGATGGGCGCTCACATGCAAGTATTTGCCATTACCCACCTGCCGCAAGTGGCGGCCAAAGGCCAGGCGCATTACCTGGTGTCCAAATCCAACGACGTCACCTCCATCCGCCTGCTGGACCGGGAAGGACGCGTCCGGGAAATTGCCCGGATGCTTTCCGGCTCCACCATTACGGAGGCGGCTGTTGCCAACGCAAAATCCCTGTTAGCATAGAACTGAATAATGGCTCTTTCCCTCAACACAACACCTACCATTGACGAATTCCGGACTCAGCTCCGCAGACATAACCTCAAAGCCACCCGGCAGAGACTGGCTGTGCACGAAGCCATGATGGGCCTCGGGCACGCGTCGGCCGATATGGTGCGGGAAGAACTGGCACGGCAAGGTTCCCATGTAACCGTGGCTTCCGTGTACAACATTCTGTCGCAGCTGGCCGACCTCCGCATTTACGGACGCCGCCTGTCGGCCACCAATAAAATGTTCTTTGACATCAATACCTTCAAGCACATACACCTCTACGACCGGGAAAACCACACCTACCGGGATCTGGTAGATGACGAACTGTCTTCCCTGGTGAATGCGCACCTAAAGCGGCGCAAGTTCAAGGGGTATTCCATAGAAGACATTGACATACAATTGATTGCACGTCCTACAAGAAAATCAAAACTATTATGAGAAAGTATATTCTTATCCTTGTCGCCTGCGCCCTGGCCGCCACGTCCTGCAACCTGGACGACCAGTTCTCCGCCACCAATGTAACGGATCTGGTCACCGTTTACAGCAACACCATGCTGATTAATGATTATAACACGTCCTACACCATTACAACGGATGAAACCGACCACCTGTGGCAGAAGGGAGACCGCCTGATGATTCTGTTCGACATCCACAACCGGGACTACGAAATTACGCTTAAAGACTACGCCAAGTGCGTCATTTGTGTTCCCGAGAACATCAGCGGTGAAGAGCCTGTCCTTGGAACGGATCCCGTGCTGATAGACGCCTGCACCATTTCCGGAGGCTATGTGAACTGCGAAATCACCTATTATTTCAAGA
The DNA here is from genome assembly GCA_946406355.1 of uncultured Bacteroidales bacterium. Taxonomy (GTDB): domain Bacteria; phylum Bacteroidota; class Bacteroidia; order Bacteroidales; family UBA932; genus Cryptobacteroides. The sequence continues at coordinate 67,511 of CAMJKI010000001.1, forward strand.
AAGGTTCCAACGCCGCTCACCTCATTGACATGGTGTATATGGACGATGGCACCAACTTGCATCTGTACATCAGCCATAACGGAAACGAAGAGAATCCTTCCAAGATGAACAAGAACGATCTGGACACCGTTACGGTTCCCTACAGCTTCCAGATTGCCGGTCTGGTGCCCTCGGGTGAATCCCGCCGTCTTTCCCTCACCATGAACATCCTCAATGAGAATAACGAGGTTGAGTCCAAGACTTATTCGCTGCTTTCCGAACCCGTCCGCTTCTAAGGGCAAAGCACCTGCAGATTAATTTTGTTAATTCAAAATAAATCCCTACATTTGCAGTCCCATACATGGTGGATGTAGTTCAGCTGGTAGAGCATCGGATTGTGGTTCCGAGTGTCGTGGGTTCGAGCCCCATCATCCACCCCCCTATTAAAAGTCGCCTTTCCGGCGACTTTTTTTTTACCACTTGTGGGAGAAGAACTGCGGGGTAACTACAAGCATGAGCCAGGCCCAGCGGAGGCGGTCCTGGTCGCTTCGCTTGAGAAGCTGCATGGTCTGGGTCCCGTTCATGAAAGAATAGCCGGCCGAGAGGGTTACGTCCTTGGCAATTTGCCAGGAGGCGCCCAGTTCCACCTCGTGTCCCAATACCTGCGTGTTGGCATTCTCTACGGCAACGGCCGTAGCCAGGAGGTGATAGGAAGCGTCCAGGCTGAGCGACTTGAACGGGCGCAGCCGGAAACCGGTATGGAAGTCCTGCAAACCGGGCGTATTGCCTCCGTAATAGGTATTTACATAAAAGAAGTCCATGGCACCGTAGAACTGGTGATGGGAGCCGAAGATGGGGTTGAACCCCCGAACTTCCGTTTTCCGGGCCATGCCGAGAGCGCCCTGGGGCGGAACGTGGAAATGCTCGTCACCGCTCATGAAGAAATACCCGGCATTCAGGCTCAGCCAGTCCAGCAGACGGCCGTTGGCTTCGGCACTGGTCATCCAGGCATGGATAGGAAGGACATATTCGTCAAAGCCCGTCTGTCGGTAATAGGAAGCCTGCAGGCTGAAATACTTGGGATGCCAGTCCACGAAAGCGCCGAAAAGCTGCTGGAATACCGTTATATTTTCCTTCACTTCCGAATCTGTGCCCTTCCTCTGCATGCCGGTATTCATGAAAACCAGCGATGCGCCCAGCTGGGGGAACAGGTCCCAGTGATACCAGAGGGTTTGCATGGTCTTATAGGCCTGCCCTCCGTCGGCATAATAGGTGCCGCCATTGGTATTCTCGTTATTCTGGTTAAAGGCGGCCAGCAGGTGCAGCTTATGCTTTCCCAGCTCGAATCCGGCCTTCAGCAGGTCGTGCGTGCTGGTGGCCATGGACCAGTCGTTACTGCCGATGATTCGCTCATCGTCATATGCCAGCATCTGCCGGCCCAGCCGCAGGAACCATCCGCCGGTCTTCAGGCCCAGCCAGGCCTCTTCCACCGCGACTGCGCCGCTGCCCTTGGCTCCCCATATGCCGAAGAACTTGGGAGAAACCCGGGCCTCCAGGTAATTACCGGAATAGTTGAAACGGAGCACATTGTTGCTCATGAGGAAAACGGCGTAGTCCGCCCCGTTTTCGGCCGGGAGCGCACCGTCCCGGAATTCTCCGCGAGTCCAAAGGGATGCGTTGATACTGAATGTTTTCCGCGCTGTAGAGTCCGTTTGCTGAGCAAAGGCCGGCCAGGCAAGCAGCAAAGCCAGGGCAATTGTAACAGTGTACTTCATAAACAAGAGGTTTCCCTCACAAATATAACAAGTTTTCGGCAGAAAAAAACCAGGCTATTTAAAAATTATTATTATCTTTGTAGATAGACAAAAACGCACTAAATATATATGGCAAAGCGAGAAATCAAGTTCTCCCTGGTTTACAGGGACATGTGGCAGAGTTCCGGCAGGTATCAGCCGCGCGTGGATCAGTTGGTTCGGGTGGCTCCGGCCATCATCGACATGGGGTGCTTCGACCGGGTGGAAACCAACGGCGGCGCCTTCGAGCAGGTGAACCTGCTTTACGGCGAGAACCCCAACGTGTCTGTCCGCAAGTGGACGGCTCCCTTCCACAAGGCGGGCATCCAGACCCATATGCTGGAACGCGGCCTTAACGCCATCCGTATGTATCCCGTTCCGGAGGACGTTCGTGAACTGATGTTCAAGGTCAAGAAGAAGCAGGGCACGGACATCGCCCGTTCCTTCTGCGGCCTCAACGACCACCGCAACCTCAAGACGTCCATCGAGCTTGCCAAGAAGGGTGGAATGATTTCCCAGGCCGCCCTGTCCATCACGCACTCTCCCGTGCACACGGTGGAATACTATCTCCACCTGGTGGACCAGCTGGTAGAATATGGCACCGACGAAATCTGCCTCAAGGATATGGCCGGCATCGGCCGTCCCACCCAACTGGGACAGATTGTGGCCGGTATCAAGAAAGCGCACCCGGAAATCAAGGTCCAGTACCACGGCCACACCGGCCCCGGTTTCTCCCCGGCTTCCATGCTGGAAGTGGCCCGTGCCGGCGCCGATTACCTGGACGTGGCCGTGGAGCCGCTCTCCTGGGGTAAGGTGCACCCGGACGTGATTTCCGTGCAGCAGATGATGAAGGCCGACGGCTTCCAGGTAAAGGACATCAATATGGACGCCTATATGGAGGTGCGCCGTCTTACGCAGGAATTCATCGACGATTTCCTGGGCTACTGGATTAACCCCACCAACTCCCAGATGACGTCCCTGCTGGTTGGCTGCGGCCTGCCCGGCGGCATGATGGGTTCCATGATGGCCGATCTTAAGGGCTTCCAGGGTGCCATCAACGCCACCCAGCGCGCCCACGGCCGTCCCGAGATGAGCCTGGACACCCTGATGGTGAAACTCTTCGACGAGGTAGAATATGTATGGCCGCGCCTGGGCTATCCGCCGCTCGTGACCCCGTTCAGCCAGTATGTGAAGAACACGGCCCTCATGAACGTGTTCAATATGCTGCAGGACAAACCCCGCTGGACCACCATCGACAAGGACACTTGGGGCATGATTCTGGGCAACATGGGCAAACTGCCCGGAGAACTGGATCCGGAAATTGTGGCCCTGGCCAAGGAAAAGGGCATGGAGTTCTACACGGGCAACCCGAAGGATATGTATCCCGACGAGCTTCCCAAGTTCCGCAAGATGATGGACGAGGAAGGCTGGGATTATGGCCAGGACGACGAGGAACTGCTGAACATGGCCATGTTCGAGCGCCAGTACCGCGACTATCGCAGCGGTGTTGCCAAGGAGCGTTTTGAAAAGGATCTGGCCGAGATGAAGGCCAAGGCCGGCGCTCCCATCGTGGTGGAACGCCCCGTGGTGGAAATGCCCATGTTCTCGGTGGAGGAATACGTTGCCAGGTATCCCAAGGCCACGCCCGTGCAGTGCCCCGTGAAGGGCCAGCTGCTGTGGGAAGTGGATGTGGACGATGCCTCCAAGGCCCCTGTTGTGGGCAAGAAAGTAAAGGCCGGGCAGGTGCTGGGTCATGTGCAAACCTATTACGGCATGGAAGAAGTGGTTTCGGCCGTGGATGGCCTCCTGGTAGCCGTTCTGGGCAAGCAGGGAGACAACGTGGCCAAGGGCGAAATCATTGCTTTTGTGCAATAGGCATCGTAAGAAACGTTAAAAATCGTAAAAAACAGTACAAACGGTCAACCGATTGTACTGTTTTTCGTTTTCATCTCCTATCTTTGGCGCAAAAGGAGTACGGACCATGCGCATCAAAGACTGGGTTGCCAATGAAAGGCCAAGGGAGAAACTGCTGTCCCGGGGTGCCCGGGCGCTTTCCAACGCCGAACTGCTGGCCATCCTGATTGGCAGCGGAACGGGCGGGAAGAATGTATTGGAAGTGGCACAGGAACTGCTGGCCCGGGCCGAAGGCCGGCTGGTGCTCCTGGCGGCCATGCCCCTGGAACGCATGCGGAGCCAGAAGGGCCTGGGCAGCGTGCGCGCCGTAACCATCCAGGCCGCCATGGAGCTGGGCCGGAGGGCCTTCGAGGAAATGGCCCTGCTGGACAAACGGTCCATCACCTCGCCCGAACTGGTATATCGGCTCATGCTTCCCACGCTCAAAAACCTGGACCACGAAGAATGCTGGGCACTGTTCCTGAACCGGGCCAATTACCTCATCGGCAAGGAAATGGTTTCTTCCGGCAGTCTGGAAAGCACCCCGCTGGATGCGCAGAAAATTGTCCGGCGCGGTATAGAGAAGCAGTGCCGGCACATTATCCTGGTGCATAATCACCCTTCGGGACAGCCCCGCCCCGGAGAGGCCGATATCCGCCAGACCGAACGCCTGCGGAAAGCCCTGTCACTTATGGGCATATCCCTGATGGATCACATTGTGGTGGCCGAGGACGCCTTCTACTCCTTTGCCGAAGAAAGGGTGGGCAGGCTGCGCTAAGTTTTGCTTTTCCGGGATTCTTTTTTATATTTGTACTTCGAATAGTCATTCGAAGCCCCATGAAAGTCATCAACATCGGCGAAAGCCAATCCGTACTCAACACTTACCTGGCAGAAATGCGTGATGTCCACATCCAGAAGGACCGGCTCCGTTTCCGGACCAACCTGGACCGCGTAGGCAGAATTTTCGGCTACGAAATTTCCAAAACGCTGGCCTATTCCACCAAGGACGTAACCACTCCGCTGGGCATTGCCCAAGTGGTCACTTACGATACCCCGCTGGTCATTTCCACCATCCTGCGGGCCGGTCTGCCCCTGCATCAGGGCCTGCTGGAAGTCTTCGATTCGGCCGAGACGGCTTTCCTGGCCGCCTTCCGTAAGTACGGAAAGGGCGACTATTTTAAGATCCGGGCCGACTATTGCACCACGCCCTCGCTGGAAGGGAAAACCCTCATTCTGGCCGACACCATGCTGGCCACGGGTTCTTCCATAGAAATTGCCATCCAGAAACTGGAGGAAGAAGGCGGCTATCCCTGCCACATCCATCTGGTATGCCCCATTGCCAGCCGTTACGCCGTAGATCATCTTAGCCAGACCCTGGACGATAATGTTACCCTGTGGGTAGCGGCCATCGACGAGGAACTCACCAGCCACAGCTACATTGTGCCCGGGCTGGGAGATGCCGGAGATTTGGCTTTCGGAGAAAAACTATAGGCCGTGGGCCTGTTCCCAGGCCTCCATGGTAAGAATCAGCCCCACCACTTCACTGTATTCCCGCGCACCGGAGTTAACCCGGTTGTGCTTAAGACTGGCATCCATGAGCCAGGACTGGATTCCGTCCACAAAAGGAATCCGGAGGGCCTCCCAGTACTCCCTTTCGGCCGCATACCGCTCCCGGATATCGGCATGCACGTTGCGCTTCATCCAATAATTGTAATAGTCCTCCGACATGAACAGGCGCACATTGGAGGCCACGTGCGGGAAAATGGAGAAGTAGCCGCAGAAACGCAGGGCTTCCTCTTTGGAGTGCCGGCAATAGGCATAGGCCCAGAAATTGGCCTCCGCCTCGCTGGTAACACCCGCCAGATGCGCCAGTTCGTGCGCCAGGGTAAAAGGATAGTCGTTAGGCAGCACATCCCGGTTCACATGCGTTTCGCAGAAGAACGGCCCCAGAAAGCCCGACACGCTCACGGCCGAATACAAGCGGTTGAAAAGCGGCTTTTTGGGATGCTGCCAACCCTTTAGCGTGGTGTACCCGTAGCGGGGCAAAGTCTCATTGTAAAAAGCTTTGATGTCCTCCTCCACGGCTTGCGGGGAGGGCAGGTTGCCGGAGTTGCGCAAAACGTTGAGCGAATCTGTATAATCGTACACAAAGTCGTTGAATGTTTCTTCCATAAACAGCTGCCGCTGGATACCCATCCGGGCCTGCATGGGTGTACGGAAGTAGTTGTTGGCCCAGCCCATGTAAAGCCATACGAACAGCCACATTACAATAAGGGCGTTCTTTCCCAGATACCAACGGAAGCCCTTTCTGGCCCTGAGCGTTCGCACAAATACCCACAGGAACGCCGCCATAAAGCCCATTACCACTATCTCTTCCAGCGAGAAATCCACCGCGCTGGCGCAGAAGGAAAGCCCGGCCGAAATGGCCGGATAGCACACCCGGGCATAGAAATCGGCCACCGCGGGGAACCATCGGCAGCACAGGCAGAACACAAATAGGACAATTCCTATGTAGTGGATTTTCTTCATGGCGGAGCAAAAATAGGCATTCCCCGGCAAAAACACAAATACCGGTTTCGGGGAAAATGCGTATCTTTGTGGATTATGAAGAAAGCATATATCGAAACATACGGCTGCCAGATGAACGTGAACGACACGGAGGTGATCTTTGCCATCCTGGCCAAAGCGGGTTATGAGCGCACGGAGCAGATGGAGGAGGCCAATCTGGTGATGGCCAACACCTGCTCGGTGCGGGACAACGCCGAACAGCGCATCTGGGGCCGCATAGAAGTGTTTAACCAGGCCCGGAAAAAGAAGCCGGACATGCTGGTGGGCATCGTGGGCTGCATGGCCGAACGCCTTAAAGACAAACTCCTGGACACCAGGAAAGTGGACCTGGTGGTGGGCCCCGACGCCTACCGTTCCCTCCCCCGCCTGCTGGAAGCCATCCGTCCCGACAAACCCCAGATAGACGTGCTGCTTTCCCGGGAGGAAACCTATGCCGACATCACACCCGTACGCACGGACAAAAACGGCATATCGGCCTTTATCTCCATCATGCGCGGCTGCAACAATGTGTGCTCCTACTGCGTGGTGCCCTATACCCGCGGCGCCGAACGGTCCCGGGACCCGCATTCCATTGTCCGGGAGGCCTGCGATGTGTTCCAGCGGGGCTACAAAGAGGTTACGCTGCTGGGGCAGAACGTGGACAGCTACCTGTGGAAGAGCGAGACGGAAACCGTCACCTTTGCCGACCTGCTGGCGCGCGTGGCCTCCATCGACCCGGCCCTCCGGGTGCGCTTTGCCACTTCCCATCCCAAGGATATCAGCGACGAGGTCATTGAAACCATGGCCGCACACGACAATATTTGCCGGCACATCCACCTGCCTGTGCAGAGCGGCAGTTCCCGGATGCTGGCCCTGATGCGCCGCAAATACGACCGGGAATGGTATCTGGAACGGGTGGCCAAAATACGCAGCGTAATGCCGGACTGCGGCCTTACCACGGACGTGATTGCGGGCTTCTGCTCGGAAACGGAGGAGGACCACCGGGAAACCTTGAGTCTGATGGAAGAAGTGGGTTTCGACTGGGCCTTCATGTTCGCCTATTCGGACCGTCCGGGCACCCTGGCCAACCGAACCATGCAGGACGACGTGCCGGCCGATGTGAAGAACCGGCGCCTGAACGAGATCATCGCCCTGCAGAACCGGAAATCGCTGGAGCGATACCGTGCACAGATAGGAAAAACCGTCACGGTGCTGGTAGAAGGGCCTTCCAAGCGGAATCCGGAAGAGCTTTGCGGCCGTGCCTCCAACAACATGATGTGCGTCTTCCCCGCCCCCGGCCTTAAGCCCGGAGACTATGCACAGGTGCTCATCACCGACTGCACATCGGCCACCCTCATTGGGAAAATGGCATAAAAAATGTATCTTTGCATTTTAGGAATGAAAAGGATTCGCAGCATATTGCTTCTGGTGCTGGTGGCTTTTATGGCCAGCAGCTGCGCCATTTCCCGCATCAAGGATATTGCCCTGGTGTCCACCGGCGTCAAGTATGCTGTACCCACCTCTACCCGATCCATGGACGCCATGCTGCTGTTGGAGGTGGACAATCCTTCCGTGAATTTTAACGTATCGGACGTAACGGGCACCCTCCGTCACGGAGACCGCGAACTGGCTCACTTCGTTTCCGGCCAAACCGCCATCCAGGGAAAAAGCCACCAGGTGTACGAATTGCCCTGTACCATTACCCTGGCCGATGGCGTGTCGCTGCTGGACGTACTCATCTATGCCTCCCGGCGTAACGCCCTTGAGGGGCTCAAAATGGACGTAAACCTTAGGGCCGCTCTTAAGAACGGTTTAGGTAAAGTTCTGGAATACAAAGACATAGACCTCTCCCAATTCTCCAAATAGTATGAAACGCTTACTCCTCATATTTTGTTTTGTGATGCTGGGCGCGGCAGCCCTGCGGGCACAGGACAGCACCGCCGTAATGCTGGTGGATTCCACCTACGTGGGGCGGGACATCCTTTCCGTGATGGGTCCCGGCGCCAGGGTAAACCAGTCGGCCCCGGTAAAGCAGGCGCTCCAGAATTATGTGAACGCCAATGCCGAAAAGAGCATCACGGGGTATCGCATCCGCGTTTTCTACAACAACGAACCGTCGGCCCGCACCCGCTCGGAGAGCATCGAGGCCACCCTTAAGGAGCAGTACCCCGGCATCGGCGTGTACCGCACTTTCGAAAGCCCCAACTACAAGGTTACGGTGGGAGATTTCCGTTCCAAGGACGAAGCCCTGGGCATCTACAACGCCCTCAAGGGCACCTACCCCACCGCCTATATCATTAAGGAGACTATCAATTATCCCAGATAGAAATGGCCGCCATCGAACAGGGACTCCAGCAGAAGCTGCAGCAGAAGCTTTCACCGCTCCAGATTCAGACCATCAAGCTGATAGAGATGCCGGTGCAGGCCCTGGAACAGCATGTACGCGAGGTACTTAACGACAACCCTGTCATTGATGACACCCCCCAGGGCGGCGGCGACGACGACCAGCCCCGCGATGTTTCCATCTCGGAAGTGGAAGAGCACGAGCAGAGCGGCGGTTCCCTGGAAGAAAATTACGGTTCCCACGACGACGACATCCCCTCCTACAACCTCCACGTGAACAACTGGGGCAAGGACGAGCGTCCCGAATACAACACCTTCTCCGTGAAGCAGAGCTTTACGCAAAGCCTGCTGGAGCAGCTGGGTTACCGGAATCTTACGGAGCACGAGCGCACGGTAGCCACCTTTATCATCGGCTCGCTGGACGATGACGGTTATCTGCGGCGCGATATTGAATCGCTGGTGGACGACCTGGCCTTCCGGGCAGGCGTGGAATCATCGGCCGAGGAAGTGGAACGGCTCCTGAAGATTATCCAGGAATTTGAACCTTCCGGCGTGGGCGCCCGGGACCTGCAGGAATGCCTGCTGCTGCAGCTGGAAGACAAAAAACGCACGCCCTCGGTAGAAAACGCCATCCGGGTAGTGCAGGACCAGTTCGACTCCTTCAAGAACCGGCATTTCCAGAAAATCATGTCCAAGCTGCACCTTTCGGAAGAGGAAATGAAGGGCGTGCTGGACGAAATCCGCCGGCTGAATCCCTCCCCCGGCGGGCAGATAGACGATTCCTACAACGACCAGGCCCAGCAGGTGGTGCCGGACTTCCGCCTGGATTACGAGAACGGGCAGTTGATCCTTTCCATGCCCCGCTTCAGCATTCCGGAGCTGCGCATCAACCGCAAGTACTCGGAAATTATGGAAACCGGACGCCTGTCCCAGTCACGGGCCGATAAGGAAGCCGCCACCTTCGTAAAGCAGAAGATCGATTCGGCCAAATGGTTCATCGAGGCCCTTCGGCAGCGGCAGAATACCCTTTCCAGCACCATGCAGGCCATTATCGACTATCAGCACGACTACTTTGTAGACGGCGACGAAAGCTCCCTCCGGCCCATGGTCCTCAAGGATATTGCCGAGCGTACCGGCTTCGACATTTCCACCATCTCCCGCGTGGTGAACAGCAAGTGGATAGAAACCCATTTCGGCATTTTCCCTCTTAAGTATTTCTTCTCCGAAGGCCTGGAAAACAAGGAAGGCGAGGAAGTGAGCACCCGCGAAATCAAGAAGGCCCTCCGCGAAATGGTGGACGGCGAAGACAAGCACAATCCCCTCACGGACGATGAGTTGGTGGACGGCCTGGCCAAGAAGGGCTACAAGGTGGCCCGCCGCACCATCGCCAAGTACCGTGCCCTCCTGGACATCCCCAAAGCCCGCCTGCGCCGGGAGCTATAGCCTCGGGTTTTCCTTCCCCCGCAGATTATCAACAACTTACGCTTTTCTCCCTGTGATTTTAGTCACAGGGAGGAATCGTTATATGCCGCACTTTCAGATAGTTACGAGTTGCAGCAAAGAAGTGTTGAAAAGTTTGTGGAAAATTTTGGGAGAAAATGTAATAAAATGGAAAATTATCCCTATCTTTGCAATCAAGCGTGTAAGTAGTATTCATTAACACTAAACAAAATGGTCAGATTCTTCGGCAAAGCCACCGGTAAGGTAGATGACAAGGGGCGCGTGGTGCTCCCGGCCATCTTCCGCGACGCCATGGTGCGCGGCGGCAGCGAGGAAATGACCCTCATCGTGAAGAAGAACGTTCAGCAGCGTTGCCTGGATGTATTCGCCTACGAGGAGTGGGTGAACCGCAGTGACAAAGTGCTGGAAGGGATCGATCCCGAACTGAATACGGAAGACGCCGACTTTTGGACCAAGTATAACGACGGCGTTTTCACCCTGATCCCGGACGAAAAGCTGGGACGCCTGAACATACCGTCAGAACTGCTTGAGAGTGCAGGTATTACCAAAGAGGTAGTATTTGGCGGTGTGGGCTACAAGCTCCAGATCTGGGACCCGGAGGCCATGAAGGCCGATCTTCTCTCCGACAAGAAGTTCCAAGAAACCGCCTCGAGACTATCCGCAAAGAAATAAGGAGGTCTCGAAATGTCTGAATATCATATCCCTGTGATGTTAGCGGAAAGCATTTCCGCCCTTGTCACGAATCCCGACGGAATATACGCCGATGCCACTTTCGGAGGCGGTGGCCACACCGCCGAACTACTTTCACGCTTAAACGAAAGCGGGAAGGTCATCGCCTTCGATCGTGATGCAGACGCCCTGGCCAATGCTCCGGCCGACCCCAGGCTCACCCTGGTGCACAACAACTTCCGCTTCATAGAAAACTATGCGGAACAACTTCGCAAAGAGGCGGAGGCTATGTCCCTTTCCTCCGCGAAAAAAATAGCCGATGCTACGGAAAGGGACATAGCCTCCGAAGGGCAAGAAAGGCGCTCTGCAGAGCGCCCCGCGGAGCGGCGGGGGATCATAGGGGGCAGCGCCCCCTCAAGCGAACCGGATGGCGGCGAACACGGAGTGTTCGACGGCATCCTGGCGGATCTGGGCGTGAGCTCCCACCAGTTCGACACGGCGGAGCGGGGATTCAGTTTCCGCTTTGAGGAGGCACCGTTGGATATGCGGATGAACCAGGAGGCTAAACTTACGGCCGAAGAAGTGGTGAACACGTACGCCGAAGCGGAGCTGGAGCGCATCCTGCGGCTGTATGGGGAGGTGGACGGCGCCCGCAATGCCGCCAGACTCATCGTACAGGCCCGGCCGCTGCACACCACCGGAGACCTGGACAAAGCCCTGGAAAAGATGCTGCCCAAGGGCGCCGAACACAAAGTGCTGGCCAAGGTGTATCAGGCCCTGCGCATTGAGGTGAACCAGGAAATGCGTTCCCTGGAAAAGTTCCTGGAGGGTGCAGCGCGCTCGCTGAAGGAAGGCGGCCGGCTGGTGGTAATCACCTACCATAGCCTGGAAGACCGCATGGTGAAGAACTTCATCAAGACGGGAAATGTAGAAGGAGAAGTGAAGGCCGATATCTACGGCCGCGTGGAAGCGCCCCTGGAGGCGGTGAACCGCAAGCCCATCCTTCCGGAAGAAGCTGAAATTGCCGGAAACACCCGCGCCCGCAGCGCGAAGCTCCGGATAGCCGAAAGGAGGGCCGCCCTATGACCGCCCACGCCGTTTGGACCGCCATCAAGAACTCGGCCAGAGCCCTCCGCAACGGAGAATTCCTGCTGCGGGTACGGGCCGACAAGCTGTATATGCACATCCTGTATCTATTCCTGTTGATGTGGCTCACCATCATGCTGAGCCTGCAGGTGGACAAAACCCTCACCCGCGCCGGCGCCAACAAGGCCGCCATCGAGGAACTGAAGATACACCATGCCGAGCGGGAAGCCGCCCTGGTGAAGCTCCGCAGCGCATCGGGCATAGAAGAAAGACTGGAAAAGATGGGCTCCAAGGTTGCCTCTCCGCAGGAACCGGCCACCATTATAAAGAAACGATGAAAGAGAAGAACGAAATACAGGACACCATAGAAAACCGCGACCGGATCCACGTGGTGATGTTCTTCGTATCCATCGTGGTGCTGGTGCTGTCGGCGCTCATCCTGGCCCGGATTGTCCATATCCAGACCAGTTACACCGTAGACGCCAAGGTTATCAACCTGTTCCGACCCGTTTCGCAGCGGCACACGGAAGCGCCGGTGCGCGGCCGCATCCTTTCCACCGACGGCCGTCCCTTTGCCATATCGGCCCCGCTGTACGACATATACATGGACTGCACCATCCGCAAGCGGGAATTCGAGGAGAAGAACGACGCCGATGCCGAAATGGCCTGGCGGGAAAAAGCGCGGCAGCTGTGCGTGGCCCTGAGCAACGAGTTCCATGACAAATCGGCCGATCAATACTACAACACCATTATCCAGGGCCGCGAGAAAGGGTCCAAGTACCTTTCCATCAAGAAGAACGTGGACCTGAACACCCTGCGCCGGGTGCAGACTTTCCCCCTGTTCCAGGAAGGCGGCTACCGGGGCGGCATTATTGTGGAGTCGCACGAGGAGCGTATCTACCCCTACGATTCCCTGGCCCGCCGCGTAATCGGCTACGTGAAAGATACCCTCCGGAAGGGCCTGGAGGCCAACTTCGACTACGAACTGCACGGCAAGGCCGGCTATGAGTGGCGCCGGGTAACGGACGATAACTCCTGGATCCGGGACCTGGATTCCAACGTGGTTCGCGCCCAGGACGGCAACGACATCCGTACCACCCTGAATGTGGACTTCCAGGACATTGCCGACCGGGCCCTGCGCAAGCAGATTAACGAAAACGACGACATCCGCGCCGGCATCGTGATAATTATGGAAGCCCAGACGGGCGCCATCCGTGCCATGGTGAACCTGTCCCGCGGCGCCACGCCGCAGACCACCCTGTGGGAACGGGAGAACCTGTGCCTTACGGAAGTGGGAGAACAGGGCTCCGTAATGAAGACCGTAACCCTGCTCTCCGTTGTGGAAGACGGGCATGTGAAGAGCCTGGAACAGACGCTTCCCACCAACAACGGCTTCGTGCCCGGCGGCTACAAGCAGGATGTGCATATTCTGGATTACCAGCGGGAAACGGGCCGGAGGGATATTACCGTAATGCACGGCTTTGAGATTTCGTCCAACTACGTATTCACCTGGCTGGCCGAGAATTACTACGGCAACCGGCCGCAGGAGCTCTTCGACCACATTTATTCCTACCGCCTGGGCGAAGCCTTCGACTTCGATATCAGCGGCCTGGGCACGCCGGTAGTGAATCGGCCCGGAACGGCCGGCTGGAGCAAGACCACCCTGGGCACTACGGCCTACGGCTACGGCATCAGCGTAACGCCGCTGCACGTGGCCACCTTCTATAACGGCATCGCCAACAAGGGGCGCATGATGAAGCCCTACCTGGTGGAAAGCGTGGAAAAGAACGGCCGCGTAATCAAGCGCTACGACCCTTCGGTGCTCAACAACATCTGCTCGCGCAATACGGCCGATACGGTAACGCGCGCGCTGCGGGCGGTGGTGGAAAGGGGTACGGCTACCCGTCTGAAGCAGGCCAAGCTTTCCGTGGCGGGCAAGACCGGCACCGCGCAGGTGGTGCTTACCCCGCAGGAACGGGCCGGAAGCACCGATCCGTATCACGATCCGTGGGGCCGCAAGAAGAACCAGGGTACTTTCGTGGGCTTCTTCCCGGCCGAAAATCCCAAGTACACTATTCTGGTTACCGTATATTCCTACTTGTCGGGCCTTAGCTTCTACGGCGGTACGCTGCCGGCGCTGGCCGTAAGGGAAATTGTGGATAAGATTTACGCCCTGGACCCGGAATGGGAACAGGAGCTTCACCGGGCAGGCAGTGTGCCTGTAATGAAAAAAGGAGAGAACGAGCAATGAACTACAGAGCCTTCACCTGCATTACCGCCGATTCCAGGAAAGTGATACCCGGAGCGCTGTTCGTGGCCGTAAGGGGCTACGCCAGTGACGGACATGCCTACATTGCCGATGCCATCCGGAAAGGCGCCACCGGTGTCATCTGCGAAGAAATCCCCTCGGAGGGCTCCCCGCAGAGGGTGGAGTTCGAAGTAGTGGAGAATAGCCGGAAAGCGCTGGCGGTGGCGGCGGACGAGTTTTACGGGCATCCTTCACGGAAACTGACGCTGGTGGGTATTACCGGCACCAATGGGAAAACCACTACCGTTACGCTGCTGTACAATCTGTTCCGGAACATGGGTTACGCCTGCGGACTGCTTTCCACCATTGCCAATTATGTGGACGGAAAGCGCCTGGAGACGGAGAATACCACGGCCGATCCGGTTACCATCAACAGCCTGCTGGCGCAGATGGTGGAAGCCGGCTGCCAGTACTGCTTCATGGAGGTGAGTTCCATCGGCGTGGAGCAGGACCGCGTTACGGGCCTGAACTTCAAGATGGGTATCTTCTCCAACCTTACGCACGACCACCTGGACTATCACAAGACCTTTGCCGAATATCTCCGCTGCAAGAAGCTGTTCTTTGACAACCTGCCCAAAGACGCCATTGCCCTTATCAACGTGGACGACAGCCACGGTTCCGTGATGGTACAGAATACCAAGGCGCAGGTGGTCACCTACTCCGTAAGGGGACTGGCCGACCATACCGCCCGCATCATGGAGCAGAGCTTCGAGGGCATGCAGTTGAAGATAGACGGAGTGGAAACCTGGTGCCGCCTGATTGGCGAGCACAATGCCTATAACCTGCTGGCCATCTATTCCACAGCCGTGTGCCTGGGCATGGACGCCAACGAAACACTGGTGGCCCTGTCCAATCTGGCATCGGCCCCGGGACGGCTGGAGAACCTGCAGGGGCCTAAGGACCTGAGCGTGGTCATTGACTATGCCCATACGCCCGACGCCCTGGAGAACGTGCTCAAAACCCTGCGGGCCATTGCTCCGGAGCGGCAGCTCATCTGCCTGTTCGGCTGCGGCGGCGACCGCGACAAGACCAAGCGCCCGGAGATGGCGCAGGTGGCCGAAAAGCTGGCCGACCGGCTGGTAATCACTTCCGACAACCCCCGTACCGAGGTGCCGGAAGCCATTATAGAAGATATCCGGAAGGGCCTGAGCCCTGCTGCGGCCGGGAAAACGCTGGTGATAACCGACCGGCGGGAGGCCATCCGCACCGCCATCCTCACCGCCCCGGAGGGCGCCACCATCCTGGTGGCCGGAAAGGGGCACGAAACCTACCAGATCGTGGGGCATGAAAAGCATCCCTTCGACGAAAAACAAATCGTGAACGAAACCTTCAACCTGCTTAGCTAATGATTTACCATCTGTTCCAATATCTGGAGAGCATCGGGGTAGACTTCCCCGGCATCGGCCTGATGCATTATTTGAGCTTCCGGGCCATTCTGGCAGCCGTGACGGCGGTTCTTACCGCCCTGCTGGCCGGCAAACGCATTATCCGCTGGCTGCAGAGCAAGCAGATTGGCGAGACGGTGCGCGACCTGGGCCTGGCCGACCAGATCCAGAAGAAGGGAACCCCCACCATGGGCGGCCTCATCATTATCCTGTCCATCATGACGGGCGTGCTGCTGTTCTGCGACCTCACCAATGTCTATGTGCTCCTGCTCATTGTGAGCACGGTCTGGTGCGCCGCCCTGGGCTTCACGGACGACTACATTAAGGTGTTCAAGCACCGGAAGGAGGGCATGAGCGAGAAAGGCAAGCTGGTGGGACAAGTGGTACTGGGCTTCATCGTGGGCCTCACCGTGTGGATGAGCCCCGACATTGTGGTGCGGGAAAAGGTGGAGGCTCCGGAGAGCGTAGAACGCGTGCTGGAAACTGAAACCACCGTTACCACGGGCCGATATGTACAGGAAGACGTGGTGAAGAGCACCAAGACCACCATCCCCTTTGTGAAGAACCACGAGTTTGACTACCGCTGGCTGAGCCCGGTGAAGGGCGCCTGGGGCTGGTACTGCAAATGGGCCATCTACGTGCTCATGATTGTGCTGGTAATTACCGCCTGCTCCAACGGCACCAACCTTACCGACGGCCTGGACGGCCTGGCGGCGGGCACATCGGCCATAGTGGGGGTGGTACTGGGCATCCTGGCCTGGCTGGGCGGCAACCTCATCGACTCCAATTACCTGAATATCATGTATATTCCGGGGTCGGGCGAGATTGCCATCTTCATGAGCGCCTTTGTGGGGGCCCTCATCGGCTTCCTGTGGTACAACTCCTTCCCCGCCCAGGTGTTCATGGGCGACACGGGCAGCCTCACCATTGGCGGCGTAATTGGCGTAAGCGCTGTACTGATGCGGAAGGAACTGCTGCTGCCCCTGCTGTGCGGCATCTTCTTCGTGGAGAGCCTGAGCGTACTGCTGCAGCGCCTGTACTTCAAAACCACCAAGAAAAAGACCGGCGTGGGACACCGCATCTGGAGCATGACGCCGCTCCACCATCATTATCAGGACAAGAAGGCCCCGGACGGCCCGGTGCTTATTCCCAAGCCTGTCCCCGCCCAACATGAAGCAAAAATCACAGTCCGCTTTTGGATTGTAGGAATTATACTGGCAGTTAGTACGTTAGCTTTATTGAAATTGAGATAGGCAAGTCCCTCCCCCGAGGGGAGGGGTTTCGGGAGGGGGTAACGTTAGATAAAGTGAGCGAAAGCTTGTGGGAACAAAGTTGAAACGAAGGTAATTAGTTAATTATGGCAAGAGTAGTTGTATTAGGTGGTGCCGAGAGCGGCGTAGGAGCCGCAGTTCTGGCAAAAGTGAAAGGATTCGATGTGTTTCTTAGCGACAAGGGACAGATCAAGGACAGTTATGCCGATACCTTGCGGAAGTGGGACATTCCCTTTGAGCAGGGGCAGCATACGGAGGAGCTTATCCTGAATGCCGATGAGGTGGTGAAGAGCCCCGGCATCCCGGGTACCGTGCCCATGGTGCAGAAGATTCGCGAGAAGGGCATCCGCGTGGTGAGCGAGATTGAGTTCGCCAGCCGCTTCGACAGTGCCAAGAAGATTTGCATCACCGGCTCCAACGGCAAGACTACCACCACCAGCCTCATCTACTATCTGCTGCAGAACGCGGGACTGAACGTGGGCCTGGGCGGCAATATCGGCCAGAGCTACGCCTACCAGGTGGCCACCGAGCACTTTGACTATTATGTGCTGGAAATCAGCAGTTTCCAGCTGGACGACATTTACGACTTCCGGCCGGACATTGCCATTATCACCAATATTACGCCCGACCATCTGGACCGCTACGACCACAAGATGGAGAACTACGTGGCCGCCAAGTTCAACATCACCAAGAACTTGCGCCCCGACGACTGCTTCATCTTCGACTCTGACGACGACATTACCGTGGGGCATCTCTCCAACATTGTGCTCCGCTGCAAGATGCTCCCCTTCTCCCAGGAGAAGGAACTGGAGCAGGGCGCCTTTGTACGCGACAACAAGATAGTGCTCCGCTACGAGAAAGAGGAGACCGACCTGTTCCTGGAAGAACTGGCCCTGGGCGGCAGGCACAACATCTACAATTCCATGGCAGCGGCCCTGGCGGCCAAGGTTACCGGCATCGACAATGCCGTAATCCGCAATTCCCTGGCCACCTTCCAGCCCATCGAACACCGGCTGGAGCCCGTCCTGAGCATCAAGGACGTGCTTTACATCAACGACTCCAAAGCCACCAACATCGACAGCGCCTGGTACGCCCTGGAATGCCAGAAGCGTCCGGTGGTTTGGATTGTGGGCGGCACCGACAAGGGCAACGACTACAGCGTGCTCAACGACCTGGTGCGCGAGAAGGTGAAAGCCATCGTGTGCCTGGGCGTGGACAATGCCAAGATTCACGCCGCCTTTGGCGACATGATTCCGCAGATGGCCGATGCCCTGAGCGCCGAAGAGGCCGTGAAGAAGGCAGCAGCCTTTGCCGAACCCGGCGACGTGGTGCTCCTGAGCCCTTGCTGCGCCAGCTTTGACCTGTTCAAGAATTACGAAGACCGCGGCGAGCAGTTCAAGGCCGCCGTAAGGAACCTGTAAATATATATGGAAGAAGAGAAAAAGACCAGCACCCTGGGTTCCCTCTGGAACCTGATGGACCGATTCAGCGGTGACAAGGTAATCTTCCTGATTGCCCTGTTCCTGATGCTCATTTCGGTGATTTCGGTGTTCAGCTCCACGCCGCTGCTGGCGCGGGAACTGGGCAGCGACCGCATGAGCATCATGGTGGACCAGTTGAAGGCGGTGGCCCTGGGCTTCGGCATCATCTTCCTAATCTATTTCTTCGGCAAGGTGGAATGGTACCGCCGGCTGTCCATGCTGGGCTTTGTGGTAAGTTTCGGCATCCTGGTAATCCTGGTGTTCAACCTGAATCTGGGGATAGTGAAGGCCGGCTCCATCAACGGCGCCCGGCGCATCCTGACGGTAGCCGGAAAGCAGATTCACGTATATGAGTTCGTGAAGGTGTTCATGATCATGTACCTGGGCTGGGCGCTGGACACCTACAAAAACCACAGTTTCCGCTGGGCCAATCTGCTGGCCGATAAAATCCCGCACCTGGCCTTTCTGGGCAAGGATTTCTGGCAGAAGGCCGTGTACATTTACCTGCCCATCCTCATTACCACCTTCATGGTGATGATGGGTTCCAACTCATCGGCCATTTTCATTGGCGGCATCATGATCCTGATGATTCTGGTGGGCGGCATCAGCGGCAAGGAAATCGGCATTACCATAGCCCTCCTGCTTACGGGCGTGGTGGTTATGTTCGGGGCCTACAAGGCCGGCGTTCTAAAGGAAAGCCGCATTGGCACAGCCATCAGCCGCATTACGCAGGACGATGACGCCACCATGAACATCCTCCTCACGGCTCCTCGCGGTTCCAGGCAGTGGAACGATGCCCGGGACGAGCTGAAGCAGCCCGTAGGAGCCCTGCTGGCCATCAAGGAAGGCGGCCTGCTGGGCAAGGGCATCGGCAACAGCACCCAGAAATATGCCGTACCCGTTATCTTCGGCGACTATATGTTCAGCTTTATTGTAGAGGAAACGGGCATCTGGGGCGCTGCGCTCATTATTCTGCTGTACTTCAGCCTGCTGGCACGCGGCACCATGGTAGCCAAGGAGTGCGACAAATACTACGACAAGATGATTGTAACGGGCCTCATCCTGCTGGTTACCGGACAGGCCTTCATGCATATGGCGGTGAACGTGCACCTGCCGCTGGTGCCCCAGACGGGCCAGACCCTGCCCCTGGTGAGCCACGGAACCAATGCGCTGCTGGTGTTCAGCATTGTATTCGGCATCCTGCTCTCCATCTCCAAGGACGCCCGGGAGAACATGGCCCGGCGCGAGGCGGAGGCGGCACCCATCATAGAACACGAAGACGATAACTGGACCCAAGATACAACTGCCTAATGGATTATAGACCAATCAGAGCCATCATCAGCGGAGGAGGCACGGGAGGACACATCTTCCCGGCCGTATCCATCGGCCACAAACTCAAGGAACTGAACCCTTCCACGGAGATTCTGTTTGTGGGAGCCGAGGGCAAAATGGAAATGGAGAAGGTGCCGGCCGAGGGTTTCCGCATTGTGGGCCTTCCCATTGTGGGCATGCAGCGCCAGCTCACGCTCAAAAACATTGTGAACGACCTCCAGGTGCCTTTCAAGGTGCTGGGGAGCGTCCGGCGGGCCCGGAAAATTATCAGGGAGTTCAAGCCCGACGTGGTGGTGGGCGTGGGCGGTTATGCCAGCGCTCCCCTGCTGTGGGCCGCCACGGGCATGAAGATTCCCGCCGTAATCCAGGAGCAGAACGGCTTTGCCGGCCTCACCAACAAGCTGCTGGCCAAGCGGGTACAGAGCATTTGCGTGGCCTACGAGGGCATGGAACGCTTCTTCCCCAAGGAGAAGATAGTGATGAGCGGCAACCCCATCCGGAAGGCCGTTTCCACCCCGCCCACCGCGGAAATGAAGGCCGAAGCCATGGAGTTTTACGGCCTGGACGCCGCCAAAAAACACCTCTTTGTGGTGGGTGGCAGCCTGGGCAGCGGCACGCTGAACCGCGCCATGGAACACTGGATCCAGGACGGCTGCCCCGGCGGAGAAAACCTGGAGGTGATCTGGCAGTGCGGAAAGTACTATAAGAAGGAGGTTGACACCTTTATGGAGGCCCATCCCGATGCAAAGGGCATCCGGCATTTCGACTTTATCAGCCGGATGGACCTGGCCTATGCGGCGGCCGATGTGGTGGTTTCCCGCAGCGGCGCCAGCACCGTGAGCGAACTGTGCGCCATGGGCAAGGCCACCGTATTTGTGCCCTCCCCCAACGTGGCCGAAGACCATCAGACCCACAACGCCATGGCCCTGGTGCGCAAGGAGGCGGCCATGCTGGTGAAAGACGCCGATGCAGCCGACGAGCTCCTGCCCACCGCCATCGCCCTGGCCAACAGCCCGGAGCGCATAGCCACCCTGGAGCGCAACGCCGAAGCCATGGCCCTGCGCGATGCTGCACAGGTAATATGTGACGAAGTATATAAACTGGTATAATCCTGTCATTTCGAGCGAAGTCGAGAAATCTTATGAAGAACGTATATTTTATAGGAATTGGCGGAATAGGAATGTCGGCCCTTGCACGCTACTACAAATTCAAGGGATTTGAAGTGGCCGGGTACGACCGTACGCCCAGCAATCTTACCGCCCAGCTGGAACGGGAAGGAATCGGCGTGCATTATGAGGACCGGCCGGACCTGATTCCGGACGACAAGGATGAGACGCTCATCGTGTACACCCCTGCCATTCCCGCCGACCTGGGCGAGCTGGTGAAGGCCCGCGAGGAAGGTTATGCCCTGCTGAAGCGTTCCCGCACGCTGGGCGAAATTACCAAGGACCAGCGCTGCATGGCAGTAGCCGGAACCCACGGAAAAACCACCACCAGCACCCTCACAGCCCATATTTTCACCCAGAGCGGCGAAGGCTGCAGCGCCTTCCTGGGCGGCATTTCCCGCAACTACGGCACCAACCTGCTCATGTCCAAGAACGAGACGGTGGTGGTGGAGGCCGACGAATTCGACCGCTCCTTCCTGCAGCTGTTCCCGGAAATTGCCGTTATCACCGCTGTGGATCCCGACCATCTTGATATATACGGCGACTACGCCCACGTGGTGGAAGCCTTCAAGGCCTTTGCCAGCCAGGTGAGCGGTACCGTAATTGCCAAAAAAGGAACCCCTATCGGCCCCGAAGATACCAAAGCAAAAGTTCTAACCTACCACTATACCGACTCCGGTGCCGATTTTTATGCCGAAAACCCCCGCCCCGATGCCCTGGGCTGCTTCCACTACAGCCTCCACTGGCCGGGCGGGGTGTTGGAGGACGTACGCGTGGGCGCTCCCGGCTGGGTAAACGCCGAAAACAGCGTTGCCGCTGCCGCCATCGCCCTGACTTATGGTCTGGACCCTGCCGCCGTAAAGGCCGCCATCGGCACGTTTGAAGGCGTAAAAAGGCGTCTGGAAGTGCATGTAAACAGCCCCAGGCTTTCCTACGTGGACGACTACGCCCACCATCCGGCCGAGCTGGCCAGCGCCATCTCTTCCCTCCGGGACATTTTCCCGGGCCGGAAGATTACGGGCATTTTCCAGCCGCACCTGTACACCCGCACGCGGGACTTTGCGCCGGAATTCGCCGCTTCGCTCAGCCAGGTGGACAAGCTCATCCTGCTGGATATCTACCCCGCCCGCGAGGAACCCATTCCGGGCGTTACCTCCGAGATGATTCTCAAGGATGTGACCGCGCTGGAGAAAGTGCTCCTGAAGAAGGAGGAGCTCATGGATTACCTGGCCGACGAACCCCTGGATGTGTTGGTCACCTTTGGTGCCGGCAACATCGACCGCTTTATTGAACCTATCACCCAACTTTGTAAGAGTCGCCTATGATCCCTATCGCACGCAGGGGGCTGGAAGTCCTCACCGTTCTTGTCTGCGCCGCCGTCTGGTTGTTCACCATCCGGATGGGGCAGCGGGACCGGCGTGCGCGCACCTGCCAGAGCGGCATTCAGGTAACGGTGCTGGACAGCGCCCAGCGGAATTTTGTGGCCAAGGAAGACCTGGAGAAGTGGCTGGACCAGGACTATCACGCCTACGTGGGCCTGCCCCTGGACAGTGTGAACCTGGACCGGATAGAGAAGCTGGTAATGAGCCGGAGCGCGGTAAAAAGCTGCGAGGCGTGGCTCACCGACGAAGGCATCCTGCATCTGGAAATTTCCCAGCGGGAACCGGTGGTGCGCTTTGACGACGGCCACAACGGCTATTATGCCGATGCCAGCGGTTACATTTTCCCGCTGCAGTCCCGGGGCTCCGTACAGGTGCCCGTTGTGGACGGCAAGCTCCCGCTCAAAGTGGAAAGGGGTTTCAAGGGCATGCCGGAAGACCCGGAACAGCTGGCCTGGCTGCAGCAGGTTATCGGCATGGTCAATTACATTAAAGGCTCTGTTTGGGAGAACAATATCAAGCAGATGACGGTGAACGCCAAAGGCGACCTGGTGCTCACCCTGTGGGAAGGCCGCGAGCAGTTCCTCTTCGGGCCGCCGGTGCGCGTGAAGGAGAAGCTCCTGCTCATGCGCAGTTACTACGAGGCCGTGGTACCCGCCAAGGATCCCGGCTACTACGGAATGGTGGACGTACGGTTCCGGAACCAACTGGTTTGCAGAAAATAAAACTATCTATATATGGAAGAAAAATACATAGCGTCAATCGACCTGGGAACCTCCAAATTCGGGCTTTGCGTAGCCCGTGTGAACGGAGAAGACGTCCAGATTGTTTACTACCGGGAAACGCCCTCGGAGGGCATCCGCGCCAGCCTCATCTCCAACCCCATGAAGGCGGCACAGAAGCTCAAGGATGCCATTAAGCAGGCCGAGGACGAGCTCATGATCCGCATCCTGCAGGTGGTGGTGGGCATGCCCCGCAGCGAAGTGGAGCAGGTAACCGCCAGCGCCCGCATCGAGCGCACCAACTCCGACGACTACATTACCGACGAGGAAGTGCAGAGCCTGAAGTCCATCGCCCTGGAAACCTATCCCCTGCCCGACCCCGAAAAGCAGATTATGTACGGAGCCGTGGCCCAGTCCTTCTCCATCGACGACGAAATCCAGCTGGTGGAGAACGAGGTGGTGGGTACCCTGAGCAACTCCCTGGAAGGCAACTTCAAGGTGTTCATCGGCAGCCGGCGCGCCACTACGGCCCTGGATAAAATCTTCAACAGCCTGGAGATTGCCGTGGCCAAGAAGTACTTCCTGCCCGATGTGGTGGCCAAGACCGTGCTCACCGACGAGGAAATGAACAGCGGCGTGGCCCTGGTGGACTTCGGCGCGGGCGTCACTTCCCTCTCGGTATATCACGGTGGCATCATGCGCTACTACGCAGCCATTCCCTTCGGCGGCAAGGCCGTCACCGGCGACATCCGCACGGAATGCTCCATTTCTGAGGAACTGGCCGAAAAGATCAAAAAGCGCTTCGGGGCCTGCATGCCGGGCAAACTGGCCACCCTGAGCGAAAAGGTGCTGCAGATCCGCCTTACCGAGCCCTTCAAGGAGGTGCCGGTGCGCTATATTTCCGAAATCATCGACTGCCGCTGCCGGGAAATTGTGGAGGCCATCCTGTACTACCTGCAGGAAAGCGGCCTGCAGAACGCCATCCGCGGCGGCGTAGTGGTCACCGGCGGCAGTGCCGAGCTCACCAACTTCATTCCCCTGTTCAAGGAAATGTCGGGTTACGACGTGCGCAAGGGCTATCCGCGCTACATGTTCTCGGCCTCGGTGGGTAGCGGCGTTTACAGCACGGGCGCCACGGCGGCCATCGGCATGGTACTTGCCGCCAAGGAAGACCATCTGCCCGATTGCGTAAGCGCGCCGGTGAAGGTGGAAATACCCGAAGAAGAAACAGTAGAGGTGGAAGTAACCGACGAAACCCCGGCCGTGAACAGCATCAGCGACATAGAACTGGCCGAGGGTGCCACGGGCAACCTGCTGAATCCGGAAGAATTCGGCGAGGCCGTGGAAAAGAAGAAAGAGCCTAAGAAGAAGACGGTGAAAGTTTCCAAGGAAAAGAAACCCACCTTCTTCTCCATCGCCTGGAAAACAGTGAAAGGCGCCGCATTGGACATGTACGACAAAGCAAACGAGGAATAAGCCATGAAATTCGATCTCAACAATATCATCACGCCTTCCGACTGGAACGACGAGAATGCCATCATCAAGGTGATTGGTGTGGGTGGCGGCGGCTGCAACGCCGTAAACTACATGTACAAACAGAATATCCAGGGCTGCAGCTTCATCGTTTGCAACACCGATGCGCAAGCCCTGGCCTCCAGCGAGGTTCCGGTGAAAATCCAGATGGGCCAGAACGGCCTGGGTGCCGGTACCGACCCCACCGCCGGCCGTAACGCCGCCCTGGAAAGCCAGGACGAGATTGCCGCCAAGGTGCTGGATTGCGGAACCAAGATGCTCTTCATCACTGCCGGCATGGGCGGCGGCACGGGCACGGGCGCCAGCCCCGTAATTGCCAAGATGGCCAAGGACCGCGGCATCCTTACAGTGGCCGTTGTAACCATCCCCTTCAAGAACGAGGGCAACGAGAGCCAGTCCAAGGCCGTGGACGGCATCCACGAGCTGGAAAAGAACGTGGACTCGCTGCTCATCATCAACAACGAAAAACTGTACCAGTTCTTCGGCGACACCCTCATCCAGGAGGCCTTCCCCAAGGCCGATGAGGTGCTGGCCACCGCCGTGCGGGGCATTATTGAGGTGATCAGCTGCCCCGGCTACATCAACGTGGACTTCCAGGATGTGTGCAAGATGATGCGCAACTCCGGCATGG
>CAMJKI010000002.1 GCA_946406355.1 uncultured Bacteroidales bacterium
CGGCAGGATACCGTTGAACAGGGAGAAGAAGCCGATCACGATGAGGGCCGTGTGAGCCAGGGACACCACACCGCCAAGACCCCAGGTCCAACCCTTGAAGCGGAAGGCGATATAGGCGAAGATGGCGATGAGGGCCAGGAACACCGCGATGAAAGCGCTGCGGGTAATATCACGGGCGATGGTAGGACCTACCTTGTCGGAGGAGATGATACCGTTCGGGTTCTCCAGGGTGGAAGTGAAGTCGGCCAGCTGGATATCGTCGGCATAGAAGCCCTTGAGGGCGCTGTACAGCAGGGCCTCAACCTCGGCATCTACCTCTGTGCTTTCGCTGTCGTTCTTGTACTGGGTGGTAACCTTCATCTGGGAGTCGCCACCGAACTGCTTCACCTCTACGGAATACTGGTCCAGGCCGGCAGCCTCGGCGGCAGCCTTGAAGGTATCCTCTACGGAAGCGCGCACTTCTTCGGCGGTAACAGCCTGGTCGAAGCGGACTACGAAGGTACGGCCACCGGTGAAGTCTACACCATAGCTGAATCCCTTGAAGGAGATGGAAGCGATGGAGATGACGATAAGGGCGCCGGAGATAATGTAGGACCACTTCTTGAGGCCGATGAAGTCCACGTGCGTATTCTTGAGAATATTGGCAGTGATCTTGTTGGACATGGCCACGGTCTTGCCCTTGGCGATGCGGTCGTCGAAGATGATGCGGGTTACGAAGATGGAGGTGAGCACCGAAGTGATGATACCAATGATGAGCGTGGTAGCAAAGCCCTGCACAGGACCGGAACCGAAGATATAGAGGATGATACCGGTGATGAGGGTGGTGAGCTGACCGTCGATAATGGCGCTGTAGGCGTTCTTGTAACCATCGGCCACGGCCTTGGAGAAGCCCTTGCCGCCAGCCAGTTCTTCCTTGATACGCTCATAGATAATCACGTTGGCATCCACGGCCATACCCAGCGTTAACACCAGACCGGCGATACCGGGCAGGGTGAGAACGGCGCCGAAGCTTACGAGTACGCCGAAGAGCAGCAGTACGTTGCACAGCAGAGCCACATCGGCAATGAGACCGGCACCCTGGTAGAAGAATACCATGTAGATGAGCACCAGGCAGAAAGCGATGAGGAAGGAGATGAGACCGGCACGGATGGAAGCGCTACCCAGGGAAGGACCCACAACCTGCTCCTGAATGATAGTGGCAGGGGCGGGGAGCTTACCGGACTTGAGCACGTTGGCCAAGTCTTCGGCTTCCTGCACGTCGAAGTTACCGGTGATTTCGGAGGAACCGCCGGTGATTTCCGTATTTACGGTAGGATAGGAGTACACCAGACCGTCCAGGACGATGGCCACCTGCTTGCCGATGTTGTCTTTGGTGAGACGGGCCCAGATGGAAGCGCCCTCGGCGTTCATGTTCATGGACACGGAAGGAGCACCGCTGCCGCCTCTCTGCGCACCATTAAAGTTTACGCGCGCGTCCGTAACGACACCACCGTCCAGCGGAGCCTTGCCGTCACGGGAAGTGGCCTTGATGGCAACCAGTTCGTACAGGTTGCTGCCCTTGATGAGATCCGTAGGTTTAACGGACCACATACCGCGGAAGCCCTGCGGGAGAACATCCTCGGCCATGGCCAGGTAACGGTTTACGGTGGCGGTATCTACACCGGCGGCGAAGCCGATGCAGGCATTATCCCAACCGGAAGGGGAGAGCACCTGGAACAGCGGATTGGACACTACGGTGCTGTCGCCCAGATTGTTCAGGATTTCGGCCACGCGGCTGTCTACAGCGTACAGGTCTACCTCGCTGCCCTGATAGGTGGGCCAGAATTCGAGGGAGGCGGTACCCTGCAGGAGCTTACGTACACGCTCCGGATCCTTTACACCCGGCAGTTCGATGAGGATTTTGCCGGAGGAACCCACCTGCTGAATGTTGGGCTGGGTTACGCCGAAACGGTCGATACGGTTACGGAGCACGTTGAAGGAATTGTCCACGGCGCTCTTGGCCTCGCTGCGGATAACGTCGATAACCTCCTTGTTGGTGGATTCGGGCTTTACCTTGTCGCGAAGCTCGTAGGTGCCGAACACCTCGGCCAGACGGCGGGTGGGGGCTACCTGGTTCCAGGCTTCCTCGAACAGGCCGATGAAATCCTGGCTGGAGTTCACGTTATTGGCCTTGGCCTGAGCCAGTGCGGAAACGAAATCCGGATCCGTGCTACCACCGGAGAGGGCCTTCACCAGGTCTTCCAGCTGCACCTGCAGCATAACGTTCATACCGCCCTTGAGGTCCAGACCCAGGTTGATTTCCTTCTCCTTCACGCTCTGGTAGGTGTATCCGAGGAACACCTTTTCCGTGCTGATGGAGTCGATATAGGCCCTGTTTCTGATGTTTGCCACGGAGTCGGCCACGAATTCGCGGATTTCCGGGGCAATGTTGTTAGTTTCTACAAACTGCTGCGCCTGTGCCTCGGCATACTTGGCAGCCTTGCTCTCCTGCATACGGGAAATGACCGTGAAGGAGAGCTGCCAGATGCTTGCAATGGCAAGCAGGATAGCAACAAATCTGATCCAACCTTTGCTTTGCATTGTTTTATTGTTTTAAATTATATATTGTCAAAGTTTTTCCCGCGGTGCCAAAAGACACCACGGCAAAATAGGTTGCAAATTTACGATTTTTTTCTGATTTAGAAACTTTCTCACAACTATTTCTTAATTTTGTAAGCTTTTAGAGGTATGGGAAAGCGGTTTTGGGTCATATTTTTATTCCTTCTTCCGGCATCGGCCCTGTGGGGGCAAGAGCGGGAAGACAGTCTGCAGCAGAACCGGCGGATAAAAGAGGTGCTGGCCGAACAGTGTGCCAACCCCCGCGTCTTGGCCCGCGAACGTTTCTCACGGCAAGACTTTTTCCTGCATTGTCCGCTTCCTGCGGGCGCCTGGCACGCTTCTCCCAACGTTTTTGACCCGGAAAGCGGCTATCCGGTCTATCTTCCGGAGGGGCAGGATATAGTGTATTATTCGGCCCCGGATCTTTCCGGCTCCCGGAGCCTTTTCCTGTCCGAGGAAATGGCCGATTCCCTGTGGCGCGCCCCCAGGCACCCCGCCGAGGCCCTCATTTCCCGCGGCAACGAGATTTTCCCAATGCTTTCCCCGGACGGCCGCACGCTGTATTTTGCCTCCGACGGCCTTCCCGGACTGGGCGGTTTCGACCTGTTCTCCAGCACTTGGGACGACGCCAACGCCATCTGGGGAGAACCCGTGAACATGGGCATTCCCTACAATTCCCCCGCCGACGACTTCTTGCTGTTCGACACCGAAGACGGCAAGTTTACGATACTGGCCTCCAACCGCGACTGCGGGAAAGACAGCGTATCTGTTTACGTGCTTGAGTATGAGGCGTTTCCCTTGAGAACCCCCATCCACGACGAGGAAGCGCTGGCGCAGTTGCTGGCCCTCACCCCCCTGGAAAGCTTCTCCACCGCCGGAAGAACCTCCGGCAACGCCAACACGCGCCTGTACATGCGCAAGATGGCCGAAGTCCGCTCGCTGAGGGACTCCCTGTACAAGCGGGAACAGGACCTGGATGCGCTCCGGCAGCGGCTGGCGCTGGCCGGCGATTCGGAGCTGAGCTCCCTCACCAACCTGATCCAGAACCGGGAGGGTTCCCTTACGCCCATCCGCAACCGGATTGCCTCTGTGAACCGGGAAATCCGCCAGATAGAGAACAACTTCCTTCGCCGGGGATCTTCGTCCGGAGCGGCCGAAGGAAATGCGGAAGAGGACCTGAAAGCCCCGTCTTTCCAGAAACAGCCGATGGGCGGAAAACTGCTGCAGGCCGTGGGAAAGCCGGACAACAACTTTTATTTTGAGCATTCCGGCTGGTCCAGTGCGGCCGAAACCGCACCTCTTCCGGAAGGAATTGTATATCAGATTTATCTGTTCACATCGGCCCGGCATTCGCGGGAAGACAGCTTTGGCGGCATCACGCCTGTTTACGAACGCCTGAATTCCAATCTGCGCTATTCCTACTACGCAGGGCTGTTTCCCACCTACCGGCTGGCCCTGCAATACCTGAATGTGGTGCGGAAGCTGGGCTTCCCCGACGCCAGGATTGTGGCCTACAGCGACGGGCGTTCCATCCCGGTGAACCAGGCCCGGCAAGAAGAATAATACCTTAAACGATTAACAATATGGACAAAAGAATCTTTGCCTTAGTGGCCGCATCGGCCCTTTGCTGTTTTACCGCCTGGCCCAGGGACCCGGACCGCGTCCCGGGAGCCCCGCACCCAAAGATGGAGCCGCTCCGGAAAAGACGGAAACGCCTGTGAATCTTTCCTTTAAGCCCGGCCTCTTTGGCGTGGCCCAAAATGAAAAAGACTGGTACCTGGAGGTTCCGGACAGCCTGCTGGGCCGCCGCTTCCTCACCGTAACCCGCTACGTAAGCATCACCCCCGGCGCCGGCGAATACGGCGGCGAGGAAGTGAACGAGAACATGCTTTACTGGGAGAAAGCCTCCAACGGCAACCTGCTCCTGAGGGCCGACATTGTGAATATCCGGGCCGATGAAGACCAGATTATTTACAAAGCCGTGAAGGTAAGCTCGGAAAACCCCATTGTGGCCTCCTTCAAGCCCGAAAAGGGCGGCGAAAAGGCCACCCGCATCAAAGTGAACAGCCTGTTTGAAGGCGATGTGCAGGTGTTCTCGCTGGACAACATGTCCAAACGGCAGTACAATCTGGGCGGAGTAAAAGGCGACGCCTCTTTCATTGAGAGCATCCGCACCTATCCTATTAATACGGAAGTAACTGTAACCAAAACCTTTACTTACAATCAGCCGCAGCCTTCGGCCGGTGGCCCCGGCGGTCCCGGCGGTCCCAGCCGCACCACTGTCCTTCCCGCAGGACGCGAAGCCGGAACGGTGACCATGGTGCTGAACACCTCCATGGTGCTGCTGCCGGAAAAGCCCATGCAGGCCCGTTGGTTTGACTCCCGCGTTGGCTACTTTGCAGGCGGTTACAGCCAGTTCTCCGACGATCAGCAGGGCGTGGAAACCGTCCGTTTCATTACCCGCTGGCGCCTGGAAGCCCGTCCCGAAGACCGCGAGAAGCAGAAACGGGGCGAACTGGTGGAACCCGTGAAACCCATTGTCTATTACATCGACCCGGCAACGCCCAAGCAGTGGCGCAAATACCTGATTGCCGGCGTAAACGACTGGCAGAAAGCCTTTGAGCAGGCCGGTTGGAAAAACGCCATCCATGCCGAAGAGTGGCCGGAGGACAATCCGGACATGAGCCTGGAGGACGCCCGTTTCTCCGTAATCCGCTACCTGGCCTCCCCCATTGCCAATGCCTATGGCCCCAATGTGCACGACCCTCGCTCCGGAGAGATTATCGAATCTCACATCGGCTGGTATCACAATGTGATGACGCTGGTGCACGACTGGTACCAGGTGCAGGCCGGCGCCATTGACCCGCGGGCCCGGAAGATGAAGTACGACGAGGAACTGATGGGAGACCTGATCCGCTTTGTTTCCTCGCATGAGGTAGGGCATACACTGGGCCTCCGCCACAACATGGGATCCAGCAGCAAAACGCCCGTAGAGAACCTCCGGAACAAGGAATGGGTAGAAAAGAACGGCCATACCGTGAGCATCATGGACTATGCCCGCTTCAACTACGTGGCCCAGCCGGAGGACAATATCGGCAAGGAGGGCATCTACCCGCGCATTAACGACTACGACAAGTGGGCCATTGAATTCGGTTACACGCCCACCGATTTTGCTACCCCCAAGGAAGACCATCTATATTGGAACAAGGTGATTGTCGCTCGCCTGGCCGAAAACCCTCGCTTGTGGTTTGGCGGGGAGGGCCGGGACAACGACCCGCGCGCCCTCACGGAAGACCTGAGTGACGACGCCGTGGCTGCCAGCACCTACGGTATCAAGAACCTTAAGCGCGTTATCGGCCAGATTCCGGAATGGAACAAGGAGGAAGGCGACCAGTACGAGAATGTGAGCCGGATGTATTCGGCCGTTACCAGCCAGTTTGGCCGATATATGGGTCATGTGGCGGCCAATATCGGCGGGCGCTACATTACCAACAAGAGCATTGAACAGGAAGGCCCCAAATACGAGCCCGTGCCCAAGGCTAGGCAGAAATCGGCCCTTAACTTCCTGAACGAGATTTTGTTCCAGAAACCCTCCTGGCTGGTGGAAGTGCCCTATATCTTTAACCTGACCGACCAGCCCGACAGCTACCTTTACACGCTGGTGAACAATGTGGTGAGCAGTTCCGTACTGCTGAGCACCGGCAAGCTGGACCGCCTGGAGCAGTTCGCCCAGTACGGGGCCGGCAACTACACGCCGGAAGAATACCTTTCCGACCTGCGCGGGATGGTGTTCACGGAACTGGACAAGGGCGGCAAGGTGGACAGCTATCGGCGCTACCTGCAGCAGCGCTATGTAAGCGTTGCGCTGGAGGTGGTTAAGAACAACCAGGTTTCCGGCAGCAAGGCCCTCCTCCTGGCCCAGCTCACCGACATCCAGAAGAAGGCGGCCAAAGCCAAGGGCGGCGACGATACCACCAAGGCCCACTGGCAGTCCCTGGCCCGCCAGATTGAGCAGGCACTCAAGTAATTACTTCCGGACGACCTCGTAGCGGTCGATCCCGATTCTGTGTAAATCTTGAATAAACTCGGAGGTAACGCCTACCTGGAACTTTTTGGAGACAAACTGGATCCTGTAGTGCGTTTCCGGATCGAAGAGGTACAGGGTGAGCGGAATGCTCCCCCTGTGCTTTTTTACCACCTTTACCAGATTCTCGCGGAACTGCGGGGTGAGCATGGGCGTAGTAATGTCCAGGCTGAAGCCGGAAAGGATATCGTCCGAGATATTGCCCAGCAGGGTAACTTTCTTGAGCCGGAAAGCGTAGGGGGCCGTTTTTCCCTGTGCGCGCTCTTCCGGCTTAAGGAAGAATTTCTCCTCTACCGTTCCTTCCAGGAAGAGGGTGGATTTGGGCGTCATGTACTGCATGAAGGTCTCGTGGTCCTTACCGAAGAGCGTTAGCTCGTAGGAACCGCTGTAGTCTTCTATGACAGTGCGGGAGTACGGCTTGCCCGTTTTGGTAGACAGGATCTTGCAGTCTGTGACGATACCGGCCACCGATACTTTGGCCGACTGCTTTTTGGCGTCGCAGTCTGCAATAAGGGCCTGGAGGTCGTTCATCTTGCAGGTGGTGAAATGCTGGAGCTCGAAACGGTAGCGGTCCAGCGGATGAGAACTGAGGTACATGCCCACCAGGTCCTTTTCGCGCTGAAGCTCTTCCATGATATCTACGTTTACCGTGCCTTCCGGCAGGGCCGGCCGCTCCGGTTTCATCTCTTCCATATCGCCGAAGAGCGAAGCGCCGGACTGGGCCGCGTCTGACTTATACAGGTCTCCGTAGCGGGAAAGCTGGTCCAGGAAGAGCTCCCCACCTCGGCCGGGCAGGAAGTACAGGCCGCGCGGATGGCCGAAGCCGTCCAGCGCGCCTGAATTGACCAGGCATTCCAGGCTCTTGCGGTTGACGCTGCCGCTCATTCTCTCTACGAAATCGAACACATCGGCAAAGAGACCGTTCTCTTCCCGTTCCTGGATGATGGCGTCTACCACATTGGCGCCAAAGCCCTTGATGGAACCCAGTGCAAAACGGACATCGCCCTGGGCGTTTACGGTAAAGTGGGAAGCGCTCTCGTTCACGTCCGGATTCAGGACCTTGATGCCATGGCTCTTGCAATCGTCCATGATTTTGACGATTTCTTCCATGCTCTTGGCACAGTCCAGGCAGGAGGCAAAGAATTCCGACGGATAGTGACACTTGAGCCAGCCGGTCTGGTAGCTTACCCAGGCGTAGCAGGTGGCGTGGGACTTGTTGAAGGCGTACTGGGCGAACTTCTCCCAGTCCTTCCAGATCTTGTCCAGCACCTTTTCCGGGTGACCGTTGGCCATACCGCCGGACATGAATTTGTCCTTGAGGGAGTTCAGGATGTCGATCTGCTTCTTACCCATGGCCTTGCGCAGCTTGTCGGCCTCGCCTTTGGTAAAGCCGGCCAGCTTTTGCGACAGCAGCATCACCTGCTCCTGATAGACGGTGACGCCGTAGGTGTCCTGCAGATACTCCTCCATCTCCGGGAGGTCGTACTCAATCTTTTGCTCTCCCTGCTTGCGCGCAACGAAGTCCGGGATGTAGTCCATGGGACCGGGCCGATAGAGGGCGTTCATGGCGATGAGGTCCTCGAAGCGCTCCGGACGCAGGCGCTGGAGCCAGCTTTTCATGCCTTCCGATTCGAACTGGAACACGGAGGTTGTATCTCCGCGGCCATAAAGCTCCAGGGTGGGCTTGTCGTCGATGGGAATAGCCTCAATGTCTATGTCTTCCCCGTGGTGCTCCTTGATGAGGTTGAGGCAGTTGTGGATGATCTGGAGGGTGATGAGGCCCAGGAAGTCCATCTTGAGCATACCCACATCCTCGATATAATGGCCATCGTACTGTGAGGTGCGCAGGTCCAGCCCCGTTTCCTTATCTTTGGAAAGGGTGATGGGGAGGTAGTCCGTGAGGTCTCCGCGGCCGATGATGGTGGCGCAGGCATGCATGCCCACCTGGCGGACGCAGCCCTCCAGGGCCTGGGCGTATTTGAGCACCTCCTTGTTGATTTCCGGGCCGTTCTTGAGCTCTTCTATGAAGGCCGGAACCAGGCGGTAGCAGTTTTTGAGGGTAATCTTGACATCCACGTCTTCCATGCCCTTCTGGAAGGTTTTCATGACGCCGTCCACCTCCTTCTCCACTACCTTGAAGCCGGGCTTCAGCTCGTCCAGCTTGGAGTTGAAGGGATATTCTTTCTCCTTTTTCTCGCTCAGGCGGTCCGGCACCATTTTGGAGAGACGATTGCTCTCATCGATGGACACGCGCGAGATGCGGGCCACGTCCTTGATGGCGCTTTTGGCGGCCATGGTGCCAAAGGTGATGACGCGGGAGACGTGCGAGGTGCCATATTTCTTTTCTACGTAGTCGTGGGCCTTGGTAAGGTCTTCGAAGTCTACGTCGATATCCGGCATGGAAATACGGTCCGGATTGAGGAAACGCTCGAACAGGAGCTGGTACTTGATAGGGTCCAGGTTGGTGATGCGGAGGCAGTAGGCCACCACCGAACCGGCGGCGGAGCCACGGCCCGGGCCCACCATGGAGCCCATGGCGCGGGAGGCGGCAATATAGTCCTGGACAATGAGGAAGTAGTCCGGGAAGCCCATGCGGCAGATGGTCTTGAGCTCAAAGTCAATGCGCTCCTGCTGCTCCGGGGTGAGCGTTTCTCCGTAACGCTCGTGCGCCCCTTTATAGGTAAGATGGCACAGATAGGCCACGGAGTGGCAGAATCCGTCACCGCGGTAGATGCCGTGTTTGTCGCAGCGACCAGCGTCTATGACCTCCTTGTACTGCTCCAGGTGGCGGTCTATCTCGGCCATAAAAGCCGGATCAATCTCGTAAACCGGCAGCACCGGGTCCCTGTCTATGGAATAGGTTTCTATCTTCTCTGCCACCTCCAGAGTGTTGGCGATGGCCTCCGGATGGTCGGGGAACAGTTCCAGCATCTGTTCCTCGGTCTTGATATATTCTTCCTGCGTGTAGCGCAGGCGCGCCGGGTCGTCGATATAGGAATTGGTGGTAAGACAGATGAGCCTGTCGTGCACGGGGCCGTCTTCCTTGCGCACAAAGTGGGCATCGTTGGTGGCAATGACCTTAATGCCGTACTTCTGGGCCAGCTTGAAGATTTCTTCCGTGTAGTAGCACTGCTGCTCGTACAGCTCGTTGGAGAGGCCGGGGACCTCCGTCTTGTGCTTCATTACCTCCAGGTAGTAGTCTTCCCCAAACACGCGCTTATGCCACAGAATGGCGTTCTCTACGGCCTGGTCGTCGTGCGCCATGATGGCGCGCGGCACTTCTCCCGCAAGGCAGGCCGACGAGCAGATGAGTCCTTCGTGGTACTGCTCAATGATCTCGTGGCTCACACGGGGCCGGTAATACATGCCGTTGATATGGGCCTCGGACACAATCTTTACCAGATTGAGATATCCCTGGTAGTTCTTGGCCAGGAGGATGAGGTGGTAATAGCCTTTTTCCTTGAGCTTATGGTCTCCTTTGGACACATAAATCTCGCAGCCGATGATGGGCTTTACGTTGGGGTGCTTCTTGGCGTATTTGAAGAATTCCTTTACGCCGAACATATTGCCGTGGTCTGTAATGGCAAGCGCAGGCATTCCCAGCTCATCGGCCCGGTTAAAGAGGTTTTCTATGGAAGAAAGTCCGTCCAGAATGGAGTACTGGGTATGGACATGGAGGTGTACGAAACTCATAGAGCAAAGATACAAAAAAAGGCGGAGCAAAACCCCACCTTTTTCAGAATATCTTATCCTGATTTCCTATTTGGCCAGCTTGAAGCCGATGCGGAAGTTGTCGTAACCATCGGCCATTTTGGCGATGGAGCCAATCTGGCTGTTGGACTCGCCAAGCTTGGAAGCCACCTTCTTGAGGAAAGCCACGGCTTTCTGGGAGGTGAACAGCATTTTGGCGCCATTCAGGCTGGATTCCAGCGTGCCGGTCATGCAAAAGAACTGCATGTTCTTTCCAAAAGTGAGGGTTACGGTCTTTTCTCCGTCGCCCACCTTATAATTACCGGAAAGCGGAATACCGGCCACGTTCCAGGTGAAAGTGTTGTCGGCGTTGTTGAAGGTGATGGTCATGGCACCGGGCTTGATGCCAACCTTGGCCAGGTATTCGTCAATCTTGGTCTCAATGCCGGAAGTGACGGCGCTGCCGGCCAGATTGGTAAGGACACCGCCTTCCGAACTGGTGGCCGATACGGCAATACCATTATAAGTATAGGTGCCGTTGAGGCTTACCGGTGACGAGAACACGGTGCCGGCCAGGCCGGAGATAATATTACCGATGGAAGAAGCGGTGGAAGGAGAAGAGGAGGAGGAAGAAGTACCTACACCAATTCCACCCAGAAGGTCTCCCAGAACAGTCTGCGCATTGGCGGAGAAACTGAAGGCTGCTGCCAAAGCAATGATGGAGATAAGCTTTTTCATAATATCTGGTATTTAAAATAGTTTCAGCGAGTAAATATAAGGAAAAAATCGGAATTATGTATCATTTTCCGACCAGCCTTGTGCCTTGACCGGGAATTCAACTCCTTCCGGGGTAACCAGAACCGTTCCGGCGTCCGGCTGGGCCAGGTGGCCTATGATATCGAAAGTTTGGAAATCCCGGCGGAACTTCTCCAGATACAGGATGGGCACAACAAAGAGCAGGCGGTTGTCATCGCCGCCGTTCATGGCGGCCGATACGGGATCTATGTCCAGTTCCTTGCCCAGCTGGAAACTGTTTCCTTCGAAGGGAATCTTGTCGGCGTACACTTTGGCACCCAGGCCGCTGTCGCGTGAAAGGCGCTTGAGCGCATCGGACAACCCCCGGGTTACGAAATAACCGTAAGGCGGATAAATCTCGGCATCTTCCAGACGGGAGACCACGGCGGAATCCAGTTCCGGACGCAGATAATCGCCCACCAGCATCTTGTATTGGCCGATTTCCGGCTGCTGGCCAGTTTCGTGGAACACCTTGGCACCACGTTCCATGACCTGCAAACCCAGGTATGCGGCGCCCAGGGAACCAGATACACAGATAAGATCCTTGCTCTTGGCGGCGCTCCGGCGCTTGTCGGTGAGCAGGGAGGTTTCTCCTGTGGCGGCCAAAGAGACATACAAACCATTGTTGGAGGGCTGCAAATCCAGATTTACGGCCACATAGCCATGTTCCTTGGCCGCCACGGTAATTCCCATCCAAAGGTCTTTCACCTGCGGAAAATCCAGTTTGGCCGATATGCCCAGCACCACATTCAGGAGCTTCGGATGGGCCAGGGCGGCATAAAGCTCTCCCGTAACGCCCACCACACACTTATATCCCAGGTGCTTCAGCGGGAAGTAAACCAGGTTGAAGTCGATGCCCTCCAGATACATCCTGGCAGCCGTTGTCACCTTCCCGCCCTTATCGGCCGAGTAGGTGAGTCCGGCTACCGGATTATATGCAGAAAGGCGATAGAGCTGGTCTATCGCCTCTATTCTGCCTATGTCGGAAAAAGATTCTGCCATTAGCGGAGCTGGAAGATTACAGGGAAGGTGTAGGTAACCTTCACAGCGCGGTCACGCTGACGGCCCGGCTTCCACTTGGGGGAGCTGGAAACCACGCGGACAGCTTCCTTATCCAGGGATTCGTCCACGCCACGTACAACACGCACGTTGGTTACACGGCCATCGGCCTCCACGGTGAACATAAGGGTAACACGACCCTGCACGCCGTTCTCCTTGGCAATTTCCGGATAAACCAGGCGGGAATTCACCCATTTGGAGAATTCGTTGGCGTCGCCGCCGTTGAAGGACGGCTTCTGTTCTACCAGCTGGAACGGGATGGCTTCCTCTTCCACTTCCTCTTCTTCTACGGCAGCCTCACGGTAGTCCTGGATATCCACGGCCAGGTTGGCGTCGTCTTCCAGGTTGATGAACATGTCGTCGTCCAGTTTGATATCATCGTCCACGATATCGATCTGGTCCGACAGCACGGGGATGGACGGAGCCTCGGGCGGGGGCGGCGGGAGTTCGTTCTGGATGGCGATCATTTCGTCCTCCACCAACACCTGGGTGGTGTCTTCCAGAACTGCTACGGCAGCGTCGCGGGAGGAGTAGTTGAAGGCTCCGTACACAATGGCGAGGGCGACTACCAGGCCGACCTCGGTGAGCAGCAGCTTCTTGTTTTCAAGGCTGGCTTTGGGACTCTTCTTAACTTCCATAATGCGTTATTTTTATTGTTTTGGTTATTTTCCAATGCAAAGGTCGCACCTTTTTTTAGCACTAAAAAATTATTGTGGGATAAAAATCTCGCAAAGCGCGCTTGGAAATAACTGATTATTAAACAATTACAGCTGCGTTATTTTTTAAAAATCTCGCAGCTGCAGTTTACAATGTCGAAAACCCTCAAATTTTCGACGTTCGTCACTTATTAAAATTTTTATTTTTCCAGGCAATCCAGGAAGAGTTCCTGCTGTTCCGGAGCGGCCGTTCTAATGCGTTCCTTGAGCCTGTAAAGGCGGTTATAGACATAGGGTTTATCCTTTCCCAACAGGGTGGAGATGGTGGTGGAAGAGAAGCCGGACGCCGCAAAGAGGTACAGTAGGAAATCCTCTTCTTTCCACTTGGGGAAAGCTTCACGGAGCAGGACCATCACATTATCGGCCGACTCATTGAGCGCCTGCTCCAGCGCTTTTTGTGCTAAAGGGTCGCTGCGCAGCCCTTCCACAATAGAGCGGACTTCGTTCAGAATCCGGGGCTGCAAATTGTCGGTTCCTTCAAAAACGTAATACTGTTCGCACAGCCGGTCAAGTGTGCCGAGCCCGGCAAGGGAACCTTTATTCTTCCCCTGCCGGCGCTCCAGCGCACGAAGACGAGAGCGCAAGTCCTCCGCAGTGGAGAGCATGCGCTCGTTTTCTTCCCGTTCCTCCAGCAGCTGCTTTTCCAACTGGGCCTTCCTGGCCCAAAAATACAGGACCAGGGTGGCCAGGACGGCTGTTATGAACAGCGCCAGGGGACCCATACTACAGGTTTCTGAGGAGATTCGTGAGGGAAACCTTCTTGTCGATCATAGCACGCAGATCCTCGATTTTCACACGCTCCTGCGTCATGGAATCGCGGTCACGCACCGTTACAGTGCCGTTTTCCAGGGAATCATGATCTACCGTTACGCAGAAAGGCGTGCCAATAGCATCCTGGCGGCGGTAGCGCTTGCCGATGGAATCCTTTTCGTCGTACTGATAGGAGAAGTCGTACTTGAGTTCGTCCACCACTTTCTGGGCAAGCTCCGGCAGACCATCCTTCTTCACCAAAGGCATAACAGCCACCTTGATAGGGGCCAGCGGGGCAGGAATCTTCATTACAACGCGTTCCTCGCCATTTTCCAGCTTCTCTACAGTATAAGAATGACTGAGCACGGCCAGGCACATACGGTCTACGCCGATGGAGGTTTCCACTACATAAGGAGTATAGGAGGTATTCTCCTCGGGATCGAAGTACTCTATCTTCTTGCCGGAGAACTTCTGGTGGTTGCCCAGATCGAAGTTGGTGCGGCTATGAATGCCTTCCAGTTCTTTGAAGCCAAAGGGGAAGTTGAACTCGATATCGGTAGCTGCGTTGGCATAGTGGGCCAGCTTCTCATGGTCGTGGAAACGGTAATTCTCGGCCCCCATTCCCATATTTACGTGCCATTTCATGCGGTTTTCCTTCCATTTGGCAAACCAGTCCAGCTCTGTTCCGGGCTTGATGAAGAACTGCATTTCCATCTGCTCGAATTCACGCATGCGGAAGATGAACTGACGGGCCACAATCTCGTTACGGAAGGCCTTGCCGATTTGGGCAATACCGAAAGGAATCTTCATACGGCCGGTCTTCTGGACGTTAAGATAGTTCACAAAAATGCCCTGGGCGGTCTCCGGACGCAGATAAATGGTGCTGGCGCCATCGGCCGTACTGCCCATGGAAGTCTGGAACATGAGGTTGAACTGACGTACTTCCGTCCAGTTGCAGGTGCCGCTGATGGGGCATACGATGTTGTTGTCGATGATAATCTGGCGGTACTCGGCCAGGTCGTTTGCCTTTTCGGCGGCCACATACCGGTTATGAACCTCGTCGTATTTGGCTTTTTCGCGCAGAACATTGGGGTTGGTGGCCCGGAACTGTGCTTCGTCAAAGGCATCGCCGAACTTTTTGCGGCCCTTGGCTACCTCTTTTTCTATCTTTTCCTCAATTTTACCAAGGAAATCCTCGATGAGGACATCGGCACGATAACGCTTTTTAGAGTCTTTATTGTCGATGAGAGGGTCGTTGAAAGCACTTACGTGGCCGGAAGCCTCCCAGATGCGGGGATGCATGAAAATAGCGGAGTCGATACCCACGATATTCTCATTGAGGCGGGTCATGGCTTCCCACCAGTAATTCTTAATATTGTTCTTGAGCTGCACGCCCATCTGGCCATAATCGTACACGGCAGCCAGGCCGTCATAGATTTCACTGGAAGGGAAGATGAAACCATACTCCTTGCAGTGGGCAACTAATACTTTGAAAAGTTCATCCTGTGTCATATAATCTGTTTTAACTTACAAATTTACGCAAATATTTCGGGAAATGCCTCGCGAACGTTCGGTTTCGATATTTCCTTTAGCGGCTTTAGTACGAAATCACGCTGCACGATGAGCGGATGTGGAACAGCAAGTTCCTCTGTATGAATTATTTCCGCACCAAATAATAAAATATCTATATCAATAAGCCTGTTATGGTAAATCCGCTTGCCATCGGCATCGTACAAGGCCTCTTCCGCCTTTCTTCCCAGGACCTGCTCTACCGATTTTGCTATGTGGAGCAAAGCTGTCGCCTGTTCCACGGGGTCCCCTTTCCGGGGGAGGCGATAGAGCACGCAAAGGTTCAGAAAATCCGGCCCCTCAAAGCCCCAGGCAGGCGTTTCCACAATTCTGGAAATACGCTCCGGATGTATTCCAAAGGCTTCGTCCAGGAGATTCATGGCTTTCAGCAGGTTCAAATCCCTGTCCCCTTCGTTGGATCCCAGGCCTAGATATACGTCAATTCTCTCCATCGTTCAACTTGCTGTAATCGTCTTCTTCATAGTCCAGACCCAGCTCCACGCGGGCTTCCTCGGAGAGCATGCTGCGGTCCCAAACCGGCTCGAAAGTGAGCTCTATGGAACATTTTGTAACGCCGGGAACATCCTGCACACACTGCTGGACCTCGTTCAAAACCTGATCGGCCATGGGGCAGTTGGGTGCGGTAAACGTCATTAAAATAGATACTTCCCGGGCCTTGTTGATGGTAAGTTCGTAGATAAGGCCCAGGTCGTATATGTTTACGGGAATCTCGGGATCGTACACCTCTTTCAATGCAGCGACAACAGCCGCATAAAGGGGTTGCAACTCCTTCACATCCTCCGCTGTAAGTACATCTTTATCTGGCATTTTCTGCTACAGTCCTAAGGGTATCAATCATGGAAACAAGGCCATTGGCACGCGTAGGGGAAAGATTCTCCTTGAGGCCGATCTTCTCTATGAAAGCAAAATCATCGCCGGCAATCTCCTCCGGCGTACGTCCGGAATAAACGCCGATAAGCAGGGAAATAATGCCCTTGGTGATGATGGCGTCGCTGTCGGCCTGGAAATAAATCTTGCCGTCCTGCAGGATATAATCCAACCAAACACGTGACTGACAGCCTTTTATCAGGCGGTCTTCGGTCTTTTTATCTTCCGGATAGGCCTCCAGGGACTTACCCAGTTCAATGAGATATTCGTATTTGTCCAGCCACTCGTCGTACAGGGAAAAATCCTCTATGACGGCCTGTTTCTTTTCTTCCAGGGTGAGCATCATTTTTAGCTTAAAACTCTCAAATAAGCATATTTATGGCCTTTTCTAGAGCCTTCACAAAGTACTCCGCTTCCTCCAATGTATTGTAGGGAGCAAAAGAAGCCCTTAGCAAGCCGGTAACCCCCAGCCGGTCCATTAGCGGTTCGGCACACATTTGCCCGGAGCGGAGCGCAATGCCCATCTTATCCAAAATCAAGGCCAAATCCTCGTGATGGGCACCCTTAACGGCAAAGGAAAACAGGGGTATCTTATCTTCCAAATGCTCCGGGCGACCATACAAGGTAATCAGGGGGTGGTTTGCAAGATGGTTGTAAATATACTCGGTGATATTCTTTTGATTGTCAATTGTTTCCGTATCTTCCATGCAAGATTTTGCAAAACAGAGCGCCGGAACCAGGGTGGGAATGGCATTAAAATTCTGGGTGCCGGCTTCGAATTTTTCCGGCAGGGGAGCATAGGTGGTTCCGCTGAAGCGAACCGTCTCTATCATTTCCCCGCCACCCATATACGGAGGCATGGCATCCAGCCATTTCTTTTTTCCGTAAAGGACACCGGTTCCCGTAGCGGCAAAAATCTTGTGACCGGAGAACGCATAAAAATCGCAGTCCAGCTCCTGGACATCTACCCGGCTGTGAACAATGCCTTGAGCACCATCCACCAGTACCGGAACGCCCTTTTTGTGGCAAACAGTAACCATTTCCCGCACAGGGTTAACGATACCTAACACATTGGAAATGTGAGAAATAGCTACAATTCTGGTGCGATGAGAAATCAATTCTTCCAACTGTTCTACCCGCAGCACGCCATTTTCCTGAATGTCAAGGACTTTAAGAACGGCCTTCTTGCGTTGGCAAAGCATCTGCCAGGGTACAATATTGGAGTGATGCTCGGCCATGGAAACTATGATTTCATCTCCTTCGTGCACAAAAGCCTCGCCAAAAGAAAAGGCAACCAGATTGATGGAAGCCGTGGCGCCGGAGGTAAAAACAATCTCCTCCCGGGCCGATGCATGCAGGTAATCTTTAACAAAATCGCGGGTTCCTTCATAGGCATCCGTGGCTTCACCAGCCAAATAATGAACCGCCCGGTGAATGTTGGCGTTGGCCGTTTGGGCCAGCCTATCCCATTCCTGAATAACCTGAACAGGGCGCTGGGAAGACGCGGCGTTATCCAAATACACCAGCGGCTTGCCATAGGTTTGGGTGGCAAGGATGGGAAACTGGCTGCGTATTTCTTTAACGTTCATGTGTATTGGATAAGTTTGCAAATTTACATAAATTTGCGATATGATAGACTATATTAAAGGACAAATCATTGAATTAACCCCCACGGAGTTAATCTTGGAAAACGCAGGAATAGGGTATTCCATCCTCATTTCCCTGCAAACCTTCGAGGCCTTCCAGCAGCAAACACAGGCGGTAGCTTACATCCACCATTATATCCGGGAAGACGAGGAACTGTATTTCGGCTTCGCAACAAAAGACGAAAGAGAGCTGTTCCGGCTGTTGATCAGCGTGTCCGGAATTGGCGTGGCATCGGCCCGTATGATGCTGTCTTCGCTCACTTCGGAAGAGATCCGGCAGGCCATTCTTTCGGAGAATATCAACCGCATTAAAAGCGTGAAGGGGATTGGTCTCAAAAGCGCCCAGAGGCTTATTCTGGAGCTTAAAGACAAAGTGGTGAAAGGCGAGGGAAGCGAGTCTTCGGCCCTCTTCAAAACAGATAATTCCGCCCTGGTGGAAGAGGCCACAACGGCCCTGGTTATGCTTGGTTTTACCAAGGCGGCTATCGCCAAGGTTATGCCCACCCTCATCAAGGAGAACCCCAACGCAAAGGTAGAAGACATAATAAAAGCCGCCTTGAAGCGGCTGTAGAGGGATTGTCGGCTTGACTGGCTATGACGTCATGCCCGGCATCGATCGGGCATCTTTCGTTCCACGTGGAACAACTAACGTCCA
Source organism: uncultured Bacteroidales bacterium (assembly GCA_946406355.1). Classification (GTDB taxonomy): domain Bacteria; phylum Bacteroidota; class Bacteroidia; order Bacteroidales; family UBA932; genus Cryptobacteroides. The sequence goes on from CAMJKI010000002.1 coordinate 18,451, forward strand.
AAATAAACCAATAGAACGGAAATATCTGCGGGAGAAACGCCCGATATCCTGGAAGCCTGAGCAATGGTCTCAGGCTTATACTTTGCCAATTTCTGCCGACATTCGATGGTCAAACCCTGAATTCCGTTGAAGTCGAAACCAGCAGGAATCTTAATATATTCAAGCCTGTTATTCTTTTCGGCCTGCAATTTCTCGCGCTCAATATACCCTGCATACTTCAAAGAAACCTCCACGGAAGTAATTACGTCAGGGGAATATGGAGCAAAGCGACGCAGGGGGTCAGGGGGATTAAGCCCCCTGTCAGATGAAACCTGTTGAACAAAAGCGTTAGCATTTGTTCCACGTGGAACAAAAAGTAGGAGTTCTGCAAGGGAGAGCTCAGGACGAGAAACCAGATCTACAAGGTGTTTAGACTCGGTAATAGGAGTTGATCCAACCGATTCAAGGTACGGATTAATCTCCTCTGGACGAAGCTTAACCTTGTAAGACAAGCCCTCCAGCGCCTTAACATCGGCATATTTTGTCTCGAACTGGTGATAGCGTTCGTCGGAGGCCAAACCAATCTTATGAGACAATTCGGTAAGACGGAAATCGGCATTGTCCTGCCGTAAAAGGATACGGAACTCGGCCCTGGACGTGAACATCCTATAAGGTTCGTCCACACCTTTATTAATTAAATCGTCTATAAGCACACCGATATAAGCCTGGTCTCTGTGCAAGACAAACGGCTCTGCCTCCTGCAGCTTCAGATGAGCATTAATACCGGCCATAATACCCTGGGCGGCTGCTTCTTCATAACCGGTAGTACCATTAACCTGGCCGGCCAAGAAAAGATTCTCTACCACCTTGGACTCCAGGGAATAGTGCAGATACTGCGGATCAAAATAATCATATTCTACCGCATAAGCCGGCTTGAATACCACGGCATTTTCCAAACCCTCAATAGCGTGCAAGGCTTCCAACTGAACCTCAAGAGGTAGGGAAGAGGAGAAACCCTGGAGGTAGTACTCCGGTGAATTAGAGCCCTCGGGTTCCAGAAACAACTGATGGGAATCCTTATCGGAGAAAGTTTTTAACTTGTCTTCAATGCTGGGACAGTACCTGGGGCCACGGCCATGAATGCGTCCGGTAAACAGGGGCGAGCGGTCAAAGCCCGTCTTCAGAATAGCATGTACCTTCTCGTTGGTATGAAGCAGATAGCAATCCATCTGCGCACGGTTACCCTGAACAGCCGAAGGAACATTCAGGAAAGAAAAGCGCTCCGGATTCTCATCGCCTTTTTGAGGAACCAGGGAGGAAAGGTCCAGCGAACGGATGTCGATTCGGGGCGGGGTGCCGGTTTTCATCCGGGCGGTGGGGACACCCAAAGAAGCCAGCTGGTCGGAAATCCCATAAGACGCCATCTCCCCGATGCGGCCTCCCTCAAAAGTGTTCTCGCCGATATACATCCTACCGTTGAGGAAGGTGCCGGCAGTTAAAACAAAGGCCCGAGCGTGGAAAATTGCACCTGTAACAGTACGAACGCCGCAGATTTTGGAATTCTCAAAGAGAAAACTTGCGGCAAAATCTGCGTAAATACTTAATTTAGAATTACTTAGCAGATAATTTAGCCATGTTCGGGAAAAGAGCTGTTTGTCGCACTGGGCGCGCGGACTCCACATGGCAGGTCCCTTTGAGCGATTAAGCATCCGGAACTGAAGCGTAGCGGCATCGGTCACCAATCCGGTATAGCCACCCAGCGCATCAATCTCGCGAACAATCTGACCTTTGGCAATTCCGCCCACCGCCGGGTTGCAGGACATCTTGGCCAGGCCATACAAATCCGGCGTAATGAGTAAAACGGAGGAACCCATATTAGCGGCAGCCATGGCCGCTTCACAGCCGGCATGACCACCGCCTATAACTATAATATCATAGCTGCCTGTCATACAAGCTCACGAAGGGACAGATAATAATTCTCCTTGGAACGCATGGTAGCAATATCGGCCTTGCTATGGTCGTCGTATCCAATAAGGTGCAGCAGGCCATGAACAATTACCCGATTCAATTCATCGGCAAACTCGGTTCCATAGGTAATGGCATTTTCCCGGACGGAATCAATGGAAATGAACAGATCTCCGGAAAGACGGTCTCCTACACAATAGTCGAAGGTGATAATATCCGTGAAGTAGTCGTGCTGAAGATACTTCATATTCACGTCCAGGATATAATTGTCGGAACAAAAGATAACAGACACATCGCCAAGCCGGCGGATCTCACTCTCGGCAACCAGCTTTAGCCAGCGGGAAGTTCGGCGCTTCTCGGGATAGGAGAACTTGATATCTTCGGTAAAATAGGAAACCATAGCCAAAATATTTATGCAAAATTAGTAAATTTGCGTGATATGAGCGAATTCAAGACAAATAAAGCCGTATTCGTGGGCGTCATCCTGGAGAAAGGAGCCGAGCGTAAGGTGCAGGAGTACCTGGACGAACTGGCGTTTCTGGCCGAAACGGCCGGCGCCATTCCCGACAAGATGTTCACCCAGCGGCTGGACCGGCCGGACAAGGCCACCTATATCGGCCCTGGCAAACTGGAGGAAATCAAGGAATATTGCCAGGAAAACGAGATGGAGTACGTTATTTTTGACGATGAACTCACGGGCATGCAACAGCGCAATATCGAGAAGGTGATTGCATGCAGCGACGTAATAGACCGTACCAGCCTTATCCTGGAAATCTTTGCCCAGCGAGCCAAAACCTCCTATGCCAAAATGCAGGTGGAGCTGGCCCACTATAATTATATGCTGCCACGCCTGGCGGGCATGTGGACGCACCTGGAGCGACAGCGCGGCGGCATGGGAACCCGCGGCGGTATGGGTGAAACCCAGATAGAGATTGACCGCCGGATTGTGAAGCAGCGCATTTCCAAGCTGAAGGAGGACCTCAAAAAGGTGGACAAGCAGATGGCCACCCAAAGGAGCAACCGGGGCTCACTGGTGCGGCTGGCCCTGGTGGGCTATACCAATGTGGGAAAAAGCACGCTAATGAACCTCCTGGCCAAGAGCGACGTATTTGCCGAAAACAAGCTGTTTGCTACGCTGGACACCACCGTGCGCAAGGTGGTCATAGAGAATGTGCCTTTCCTGCTGAGTGACACTGTGGGCTTTATCCGCAAGTTGCCCACCCAGCTGGTAGAGGCCTTCAAGAGCACCCTGGACGAGGTTCGCGAGGCCGATGTGCTGGTGCACGTGGTAGACATCTCCCATCCCGGATTCGAGGAGCAGATGGAGGTGGTGGAAAGGACGCTGCGGGAAATTGGCGCAGCGGGCAAACCCGTGTATGTAGTATTCAATAAAGTGGATGCTTACACTTATGAACCCTACGACGAGTTCTCCCTGGAGCCTCCCAAGCCCATCAACCGCACCTTGGAGGAGCTCAAAAACAGCTGGATTGCCGAGGAAAAGACGCCCTGCATCTTCATTTCGGCCAAGGAGAAAATCGGCATGGAAAAACTCCGCAACGACCTGTATAAGATTGTTGCAGAGATGCATGCCGGCCGGTACCCGTTCAACAACTTTTTGTGGTAATTGGGCCTTGTTTGAATTAATATTCAACTATTTTCGTCAAAATTAGCATTTTTTCGAGCGCTTTTATTTTGTAAGGAAAAGCGCTCGTAATTTTACGGATTATAAGCAACCAGCGCACCCAAAACCCCTAAAAATAACGAACGGCGTGAATAATTATACTATATTATATATATGAATCCCGCTCGGGAATTTGCATAATTAAAATTTCTTTCCAATCTTTGCAGCCTATTCCGTTTAACAGACGGGGTTTTGTCGTTTTATTCGACGTAGAGTATTTGTATCAATATTTATGTTTAACTAATGTCTTGCTTATGAAAAAGTTCAAGATTTTTCTCTCGGCAGTGGCAGTTTTAGCAATGTCCTTCACGGCAGCGGCACAGAACATCAATGTGTCCGGTAAAGTGACGGATGCGGCTGGTGAACCCATCGTGGGCGCCAATGTGGTGCTCGCCGGTTCCTCCACCACCTATGCCCTGACCGATGTCTCCGGCGCTTATAAAATCAGTGTTCCGCGCAATGGAACCCTGGACGTAAGCTGCCTGGGTTACCAGAGTGTTTCTGTTCCCGTAAACGGACAGACCACCCTGAACATTGTCCTCCAGGACGATACACAGATGCTGGATGAGACCATCGTGGTGGCATTCGGTACTTCCACCAAGGAAGCTTTTACCGGAGCGGCCAAGGTGATCGGCGACGAAAAGTTGCAGCGCTCCACCGTAACGGAAGTTACCAGCGCATTAGCCGGTCAGGTGGCTGGTGTACAGCTCACCTCTTCCAACGGTGCCCCTGGTTCCAAGCCTACCCTCCGTATCCGCGGTATCAGCTCCATTTCTGCCGGCAACGATCCTCTGATCATTGTGGACGGCGCCCCCTTCGGCGGTGATTTGAACAATATCAACCCGGCCGATATCGAGAGCATGACCGTGCAGAAGGATGCTGCTTCCAACGCCCTCTATGGTGCCCGTGGTGCCAACGGTGTTATCATGATTACCACCAAGAGAGCCAAGCAGTCGGACGCCATTGTTACGCTGGACGCCAAAGTTGGTGTTAACACCAAGGGCCTGCAGAACTACGTAACCTTCCGCGATCCCGCCGCTTACTACGAGATGCACTACCAGTCTCTGTACAATTATTATGTAGACAAGAAGGGTGACTCTGCCGCTATGGCCTACCGCCATGCCAACGAAGTGCTTACCGGTTCTTCTTCCAGCGGCGGTCTGGGTTATCTGGTGTACAGCGTTCCCGACGGACAGTATCTCATTGGTTCCAATGGCAAACTGAACCCGAACGCCACCCTGGGCAACCACATCACCTACAAGGGCGAAGATTATCTGGTTACCCCCGATAACTGGGACGACTACGCATACCGTACCGGCATCCGTCAGGAATACAACGTTTCCGTATCGGCCGGCGGTCCCAAGAGTTCCTTCTATGCCGCTGTCGGTTACCTGGACAACCAGGGTATCACCAAAGCTTCCGACATGCAGCGTATGACCGGCCGTCTGCGCGCCGACTACCAGGCCAAGAGCTGGCTCAAGGTTGGTGCCAACATCGGTCTCACCCACTTCAACTTCAATTCGCTGGGCAACAACGGTTCCAGCAACTCCACCGGTAACATCTGGGCCTTCACTTCCCAGCTGGCTCCTATCTATCCCCTGTGGATCAGAAACGGAGACGGCTCCATCAAGAAAGACTCCAACGGTTTTGAAATGATGGACTACGGTTCCAAGCTGAACGCCGGTCTCACCCGTACTTACCTGGGAGACTCCAACGCCCTTATGGACAGCTACCTGAACACCCGTAACCAGGAAGGCAACTCCGTGAGCGCTAACGGTTTCGTGGATATTGACATCCTGCGGGGCCTCAAGCTCACCATCAACGGTACCGGTTATGTAGATGAAACCCGTTCCAAGTATGTGTACAACCCGTACTATGGCCAGTTCGACTCTACCGGTGGTACCGTAGAAGTGGAGCACAGCCGTTACATCACCTACAACCTGCAGCAAATCCTCAACTACAATACCGAATTTGCAAACCGTTTCCACCTGGGTGCCATGCTCGGTCATGAGTATTATAATTCCAGAAGCTACAATCTCTGGGGCTCCAAGTCCAAGATGTTCGACCAGAGCAACACCGAACTCAGCGGTGCGGTTGTAGACGGTAAGAATGCCGGTTCCTCCCTCTCCGAGTACAACAACGAAGGTTTCTTCGCCCGTGTACTGTTCGACGACAACAATACCTTCTTCCTGAACGCCTCCGTGCGTCGCGACGCTTCTTCCCGCTTCGCTCCGGAAAAGCGCTGGGGTACCTTCTGGGCCCTGGGTGCCGCCTGGATCATCTCCAAGGAAAGCTGGTTCAACGCCCCCTGGATTGATGAACTCAAGTTCAAGGCTTCCATCGGCTCGCAGGGTAACGACAACATCGGTTCCTACCGTTATACCGATACCTACGATATCGTTAACTCCGACGGCGAAGTAGCTACCTCCTTCTCCACGAAGGGTAACCGCGACATCACTTGGGAAACCAACACCAACTTCAATGCCGGTATTGAGTTCTCCCTCTTCAACCGTGTGTCCGGTAGCATCGACTACTTCTCCCGTAAGACCACCGACATGCTGTTCTCCTTCCCTGTGGCACCGTCCCTGGGTTACAGCTCCTATTATGCCAACGTTGGTGATATGAACAACCGCGGTATTGAGGTGGACCTGAGCGTTAATATTATCAACAAGAAGAACTTCCGTTGGGATGTTAACGGTAACCTCACCTATTTCAAGAACAAGATTACCATGCTGCACGACGAAAAGAAAACCACCCGTGCCTATGACATGAATGGTAATCTTACCGAAGGTTACTCCTCCGGTTCCCAGTTCGTGGGAGAAGGTGCTTCCCTCTACAGCTGGTACGTTAGAGAATATGCCGGCGTAGATCCCGAAACCGGTGAATCCCTCTGGTATAAGATCCAGTGGAAGACGGACGAGGACGGCAACGAGATCAAGGACGAGAACGACCATCCCATCTTTGACGGTGTTACCACCACCAAGGCCTATGCCGATGCCTCCCAGTTCATCAACAACAAGTCTGGTATGGCTCCCGTCTATGGCGGCTTCGGTACCAGCCTGGAACTCTATGGTGTAGACTTCTCCATCAACTTCAGCTATCAGCTGGGCGGCTGGCGTTACGACAGCCAGTATGCCTCCTTCATGGCTTCTGCTGCCGGTTCCAACATCGGCTACAACTACCATGTAGACCTCCTGAAGTCCTGGACCAAGGAGAATCCCAATACCGACGTTCCCCGTTTCCAGTACGGTGACACCTATTCTGCCGGTACTTCTACCCGCTTCCTTACGAAAGCCAGCTATCTGAACATCGAGAACGTGAACCTGGGTTACACCTTCCCGGCCAAGCTCACCCAGAAGGTGAAGATCTCTTCCCTGAGAATTTACGTGGCCGCCGAAAACCTGGGTTACTGGTCTGTGCGTACGGGCTTCGACCCTCGTCAGGGTTACTCCGCCGCCGATGCTTCTTCCTACTCCCCGATGAGAACTATCTCGGGTGGTATCACTGTTAAATTCTAATCCGACACGAATATGAAAAACATACTTAAATTCGTTTCTGTCGCGGTCCTTGCTTCTGTTGTTCTCAACGCCTGCATCAAGGAAACATTCCCGATGAGCTCCACAGCCACCACCGAGCAGGTAAGTTCTTCTGCATCGGCTCTTGAAGCTTCCGTAAACGGTATTCCCGCCCAGATGTCCCAGGGTTACCTGGTATATGGCAGCCAGACTTACGAGAACGATATGGCCTATCCGCTGTACATGATTACTTTCGCCGAGATGACCGGTGAAATGTACGCCGTGGGCGATGCAGGCTATGATCACTATCAGAACGCCAGCACCTGCCTCAGTTATGGTCCTACCGCCGCTCGCCAGAGCTATGTTCCCTGGAGAACCATGTATATGTTCGTCAAGAGCGCCAACGATGTAATCGGTGCCATTAACGAAGAGACCGCATCCGAGGCTCAGCTCGCCTATAAGGGCATGGCTTATGCCTACCGTGCTTTCTGCTACTTCATGCTCACCAGCATGTACGAACCCGTGGAAAACAAATACACCGATGTTTCCAAGGTTAAAGGTCTTACCGTTCCTATCGTGACCGAAGAGACTACCGAAGAACAGGCCAAGAAGAACCCCCGCGCTTCGCATGCCGAAATGATTTCCTTCATCCTGAGCGATTTGGACAACGCCGAGAAGTACCTGGCCAACAGCACCTCTTCCAACAAGATGTTCCCTTCCCTTGCCGTTGCATACGGCATTCGCGCCAAAGTGCTCATGCTGGACGGCAAGTATGCCGAAGCAGAGAAGTATGCCCGTCAGGCTATCACCGCCTCCGGTTGCCGCCCGCTCACCCAGGCCGAATGGGAAGATCCCAAGACCGGTTTCAATACCGCCAACGACGCCTGGATGTGGTATACCACCTATTCCGCCGAAAACATGGGTAACCTGTGCAACTTCACCGGCTGGATGGCCGCTGAGGCCGACTGGGGCTATGCTTCCCTTACCGTTCCCGGCATTGACAAGGCCCTGTATGAACGCATCCCCGACACGGACTTCCGCAAACATTCCTGGGTAGATCCTGAAAAGATGGATTATTACAAGTACCAGACTGTCCGCGATGCCGACTGGTTCGAAGAACTGCCGGATTACACCTCCCTTAAGTTCCGCTGCGTTGGCGGTGACTTTGAGACCTACAGCGTAGGTGGCGTGTGCGACGTTCCCATGATGCGCGTAGAGGAAATGTACTACATTGAGGCCGAGGCAAAGGCTCACCAGAATCTGTCCGCTGGCGTTGAGGCCATGGTCAACTTCGTGAAGACTTACCGCGATCCCGAGTACAACTTCCGCGCTGCAAGCTTCGACGAGTTTGCCGACGAATATGTTTACCAGAAAAAGGTTGAGTTCTGGGGAGAAGGTATCTCCTTCCACGACATCAAGCGCCTCAAGACTGGTGTTTACCAGGGTTACGAAGGCACTAACGCTCCCGGTACCAACTTCGCTATCAACTGTGACGGCATTAAGCCTAACATGAACTTCTGCATCCCTACCTCCGAGGTTGAGAACAATACTGCTCTCGAGGGATTCAACAACCCCGACCCCTCCGGTACTGTTAAATAATTAGAAAAAATCGCGCAATATGAAATACTTAAAGAATTACTTGTTCGCCCTTACAGTGGCCGCCCTTACCTTGGCCGCCTGCGACAAGACCGTGGTTCCGGAGTATGTAAAGGCCGATCCTACCACCAATGAGCAGGTCTTCTTCCCCTCCTCTGTCGGCGATAAAATCAAAATGGCAGACGGAGAGACCTCTTTCACCATTCCCATCCAGCGCGGTACCGCCAACCTGGAAGCTATTGATGTGGCAATTGCCGCTTCCGGAGAGGGTATAGAGTACTTTACCGTTCCCGGTACCGTCTCCTTCGCTTCCAATGCCAAAACCGCCAACCTTACCATCAAGGTAACGGATCCGGTAGCCCTGGGAAAGAATAACTTCTACCCCATCACCCTCACTATTGCCGACGAGTCCATGACCACTCCTTATGGCCGTAACAGCATTACTTTCACCGCCGGTATCGAACTGCCCTGGATTAAGTTCGACAGCGGTATCTACTACAGCTTCTGGAACGACGTAGAATTGGAAAGAACCGTAGAGTATCAGCAGATTTCCAGCAACATGCGTTATTGCCGTATCCAGGATTTCTGGGACGACGAAGACAATCCCATGGATATTTTCTGGTACTGGGACACCGAAACCGACTACTGCTTCTTCCTTCCCACCGTCATGGAACCCTACGACGGAGCCAACAACTGCGTGATGTCCGACATGGCCAGTTTCTATACCAAATATAAGGACTGGGAAGGCGATGTGGGCAAGATTGGTAGCGATGAATGGTTCGCCTGGGCCGGCCCCTGGATGGCCAGCCGCGGTGACATTCCTTACTACGACGGTAACGGAACCTTCCACCTGGCCGACTGGTTCTATATCGCAAGTGCCGAAGACGGCGTTCCCACGGGACGTGGCTGGCAGTTCGGCGGCGACGGCGACTGGTTCAAGGGCAACAGCTTCGGGGACTATACCCTGGAAGTTACCTATGCCGGCATGTTCGTAACCCCTAAGAGCGATGCTTACCCGGTCATCAACTTCGCCTCCACCAAGGCAAGTGCCAAGTATTTTGATACCGTGAAGTACCTCATCGCCCCGCAGGGCACCGATCCCGCAGAGATTGAGGCTATCATCGTTGCCGAAGCATCGGAAGAGATTGGAACCATCACGCTCGAAAACATGGCGGCTTCCATCCAGCCGGAACTTGAACCTGGCAAATATGTGCTCGTCGCCATTCCTTACGTTAAAGGCGACAAGAATGACAAGGGAGAATCCAACGAATACAAGACCCTCTTCACAGCCGTGCTGAACTTTACCTTCACCGGCCTTACCGGAGAAAATACCAGTCTTGTTGAAGGTGCCTACTCCATGAGTTATGGCAGTAACTTCTCCAACACCTTCAACGTTATCGGTACGGATGATCCCACTCTGTTCTTTGTAGAGAACCTTGGCATTCCCAACGGAACCCTGTGGTATGCCGAATACGATCCGGACGCCCTTACCCTTACCCTCGATGGCTATGAGTATGGCTACGAATCTTATGGAAACCAGTTTGGAAAATACTATGGTTACTTCAACACCGAGAAGACCCAGGTATATGCTCTCTGCGTGTATGCCGATGAGGAAAGCACAGGCAACGACGAACTGGTCTTCCGTGTAGACAAGGGAAGCCGTGAACTGACCATGATCGAGCAAGATTTCACCGTTGAGGTGTATCTCCTTGAGGATGGCAGTCTGCTGGGCTACTACAACGCTTTCCCTGCAGGAAATCCTGTAGTGAAGGCTGCCGATACCGCAGCGGCTCCTGCAAGGCGGAATTTCAGCATGGCCTCCGGTTTCAACTCCAGGCCCTACCGCGGCGGAACCATTCTGCACAAGAACGACAACAGGAAGAGTTCCCGCATTGTCCGCTCTAAAAAAGGTGACCTCCTTCAGGGTAATTTTGTAGAAACTCTGTAATAATCCAGTATCTTACTTAAGGGCGGCCCGCAAACAGGACCGCCCTTTGTCTCTAAAAAGCATTTTATGAAAATAAAGTGGTTATCAGGCACACTGAGCATTCTCTTTGGACTGCTTCTGCTCTCTTGTAACGGCAAGGACCCCGGTGAGGAAGGCGGGGGCGGTGGCGGCGGCACTTCCACCATCACCTCCCTGGCCCAGCTGCTGGAAAAATCCACCTCCTCATCGGCCGAATTCGATTTTACCGTCAGTAATCTGGTGGTAACGGCCGTGTACGGAAACTATGCCCAGTTGGAAGACGGCACTTCCGGCGCCCAGTTGAACAAGGCCGGTCACGGCCTTACGGTGGGGCAGAAAATAGACGGCCGCATCACCGGAAAAGCCCGCAATACTTCCGGAGCCCTGTATCTGTCGGAACTCAACACGGCTTCCGCCAAGGTCACTACGGCCTCTTCCCTCCCGGAAACCAAGGTTTCACTGGCCGAAGTGCTGGCCGACAAGGGAAAATACACCAACCGGCGGGTAAGACTGGAGAATGTAACCATTGTGAACGGCTTCAAAGGCATTGATGAAAACGAGTCCGGAACCTTCTCACAGAAGGGTGTCCAGACTGCGGCGGCCTGCCGCCCCAAACTCCAGACCCCCATTCCGGACGGCTGGCAGGGCGACTTGATCTGCTATCCCACCGCCGCATCCTGCTATATCTTCGGCGCAGAAGACTTTCTGGAGCACGAAATCAATACTCCGCTGGCCAACATCAATGCCATCGGCGTATATTCATCGGCCGGCAGCAGCCCGCGTGCCCTCCTTTCCTACAGGCAGGGTGCCGACCAGTATGCCTGGGGAAAGAGCGGGGAGGAGCGTGAATTCCGCCTGCAGAATTACAACGAAGAATGGGTGCTTCAGCTCATTTTCCCGGCCAAGTTCAAACTGGGCCAGGAAATCAGCCTGAACACCGAAGCTATCGGCCTGAGCAACTTTACCTCTGGAACTTCCAAGGTGTTTGTGGAAAAGATTTCCGGCGACAGAATCTGGCTCATGGATTATGACGCCGATCTCGGGTATGTCTGTAAAATTGTGGAGGAATAGGCTATGAAGAGATTATTTGCTTTAGCCCTTTCACTGCTGGTGGCAACAGCCGCATTTGCAGAAGGCATTTCCAGACAGGAAGCATTAGATTATGCACGTAAGTTCTTCTCCGATACACCTTCGGCCCAACTGAGCATCAGTTGGACGGGCGGCAGCGAGACAGAACCCGCTTTTTATGTGATAAACCGTGCCGGTGGCGGCTGGCTTCTCCTGTCGGGTGAGTCGGTGGTAAATCCTGTATTGGGGTATTCCTTTAATGGAGTCTTTACCACTAAGAATATGCCCCAACATATGCAAGATTGGTTTGGTCAACTGGAGCAGGATATCCGTGAGGTACGCCAGCTTAAGCTGGCTCCAGAGATGGATATAGTAATGGAATGGCAAAACCTGGGTATAAAAACCAAAGCCGGTGGTGCGTCGCTGGTGCTGGAATCGGCCCAGTGGGACCAGGGAAGTCCTTATAACAAGTACTGCCCCACCTCCGGCGGCCGAAAATCCGTGACCGGCTGCGTTGCCACCGCCATGGCCATCACCATGCGCTATAACAAGTATCCGGCACATGGTTATGGGGAATTGAGTTCTTATATCACCAATACTACCCAAACGGCCATAGCAGGCTTTCCTATAGATGGCCATGAATATAACTGGGACTTGATGCCCCTTAAAGATGTGTCCCATGCCAGTGACGAAGAAAAGGATCAGATTGCCCGGCTCATGTATGACTGTGGTGTGATGATCCATATGGATTATACTCCCTCCGGATCCGGTGCCGTTTCCATGTATATGCCTGGCTTACTGGCCGAACACATGGGATACAGTGCCGAGGCTATGCTTTTCAAGAAGAGCATGTATAAACCCAAGGAGTGGATTAATCTTATAAAACAGGAGCTGGATGCCAATCGTCTGGTATTTTATTCAGCCCAGGATGCCAAAGGACAGGGAGGTCACGCCTTTGTAATTGACGGTTATGACGAGAACGATCTGCTTAGTGTTAACTGGGGTTGGAGCGGTTCCAATAACGGTTTTTACAATTTAGACTTGGAAGTTGGCGGTTTACGATTTTCCGACAGCCAGGGTGCCGTACTGGGATTGGTTCCGGATCCGGATCACAGCCGTGAGGCACTTACTTATCTGTGCCTTACAGGAAAAGGACTTTCATTGTCTTCCGGTCATATTGCCGAAGGAAAGAAATTTGATGTGGCTTTTAACGAAATTACCAACTACGGCAATGGTAAATTTACCGGCCCCCTCATGGTGGTTCTTACCGATGAAGACAACAACATCAAAGCCAATCTCAGCTCTCCGCTTAGCGTTGAGATTGAAGCCCTGTATTCCCTTACCGGCAGTATTACAAACTGTAAGCTGGAGCAGACCCCTCTGTTCAAAGACCACGTACAGCTGGCTGCCAAGAACCCCCGCACCGGCGAATATGAAGTGTTAAGGGCCGATGTCGAAAACGAGTCTGTAGGCGGCCTGGCCACCGTTCCCAACTTTATTGCCGGCAAGAACTCCTACAACTCGGGTGAGACCTTTGAGTTTAAGATCTTCAAGAGCGGAGAAAAGTATAATACGGCCACCTGGTATTTTGACGGGAAGCTGATTCCCCAGGATCAGGACGACGTTGTTCTTTCTGCCGGAACCCACGAGGTAAAAGTGGTTTTAGCCAAACCTGCGGGTACGGAAATATTGGTTCGTGAACTCCTTGTTTATTAATGGAACGATGATGAGAAAGCTTTTATTACTGACTGCTTTGGCTCTGTCCCTGTGCGCATGCTCTGCCCAGCGGGCGGCAACGGACAGCGGAAACGGCAACGTGAATGCCACCAAGGACTTAAAAGTGAGTGAAAAAGACAACCGCGGCTACTCCTCCATTTACGACTACCTGCGCGGAAAAGTACCCGGTGTAGAGGTTCGTGGAACGGAAGTGACTATCCGTGGGGTAAACTCCGTCAATTCCGCCAGCGCTCCGCTCATCCTGGTAGACGGTGTGGAAATGCAGGATATCTCCAACCTGAGTCCTATGGACGTAGATCATGTGGAAGTGATCAAGGACGCCTCCGCCTCCCTCTACGGCTTTCGTGCCGCCGGCGGTGTAATCAAAATCACCACCAAATCGGCCGGAGAAAAGAAGAAATAGACCTTTTATCTCACTTCAAAATCAAAGACTTCGTAGAAGGGCTTGCCGCTTGCGGTGAGCCCTTCTGCTACAACGCGGAACGTACCGGAACTGGCAGGTGCCTTCAGCGGGAGCACCCGGCTTTCTCCGGCACCCATCCGCATGGCCGGATGCCAATACAGGAGGGAACGGTAATCGTCACCAACTACCGGTTCTCCCAGATAGGCAACAGGATAACATACGCCCTTGAAGTCCACAACCCGTACATTGGCAGGGAACTGTAAAGCTTTTACGTAATTCTTTCTGGTGATGAAATTAACTACTCCATTATAGGAGATACCGCCGAGGATGATTTCTTCCCAATAGATGTCCACATCCTCCAGAAGCATGGCATCCATGCCTTCCAGCAAGGACAGGTCCGATATTACAACGCCGTCCAGCATGGTAAGGATATTGTCCTTGGCCACCTTCCGGTTTCCAACAGCATCCGGAACAATCAGTTGCAACTGGTGCTGATTATGGATGGTCCGGATGCGCAACTCCTTGACAATCTCCACAATCTCTTCCTGAAGGGAAGGAAAGCGCGTATAGTCATCTAAATGGTATGTTTTTCCGGCACCTTTCTCCAGCAGGATATCTTGCCGGCGCGGAAGAAACTGCACCAGTGTATCTATCTGCAACAGGGTGCCAGCTGCCGCCTTGCGACGAACCAGGGAACCATATTGGGCCGGCGAGAGTTCCAGCTGTTCTATTGTACCCACAGACGGATACTGGAAGGGATCCATCAGCGAAATATAACCGCCGCCTCTTGCCACTTCACAGACCAGCTCCCTGTCTCCGTAGATATTGTTGGTAAAGAACAGCAGCCTGCCTTTTTCTCCCATTTTACCCACATATACATCCGTAGGAGATTCCACCGACGAAAGCGTTGCCACAGCCACTTGTGATAAAGAATCCAGCTGTTTATTTTCCAGTCCTTCAACGGCGGCATAAATGATTTCCCCTTCGTATTCCGCCAGTTTGGCCGATGCCTCCACCGGTTCTTTCAAAGAAGCATAAAAATCGGCCCAACCTCGCCCGGACGGTTCCCCAATCTGATCCAGTTCATAGATGGACAGGGAAAAATCGGCCGTCTCCGCGCCCCCAGAAATGGCCAGGGAGAAAGTCCGTCCGTTTCTGGGTATTTCCCTTGTAGAAATGCTCAAAAATCCGTCAGAAGCCTGGGAAGCGGCCTTTCCTGCGTACTCTGCTTCCGGTACCACTTTTACACCTCCGTTTACACGGGCCGTAGAGGTTGTGTTGAAAACCGATACTACTTTGGATCCCGGGAGAAAAGCTCCAGGATACTTTGCCGTATAGGCCAGAAGGCGGTAATTGCCAGTGGGAACCGACAGCGGAATGCGAAACTTTCCAGCCCCCCGGCCCTCAACCAGGCCGATTTTGGCCGTTGCCACCGTTCCGTCTTCCGAAACCAGTTCCAAATAAGAAACGGCGCTGTAGGCCGACAGTTTTTGGGTAGAAGCATCCAAACAGAAAAGAGAGCACCAGATTTCATCGCCGGCAATGTAAACATTCCGGTCGGTGGAAACATAGATTTTTTCCACTCCCTGGGCCCGCCCCAGTAAAGGCAGTAACCCTATAAACAGTATGATTAACTTTTTCATCAGTCAAAATTCGGTTTTTCCAAAGTTC
Organism: uncultured Bacteroidales bacterium; assembly: GCA_946406355.1. Classification (GTDB taxonomy): domain Bacteria; phylum Bacteroidota; class Bacteroidia; order Bacteroidales; family UBA932; genus Cryptobacteroides. The sequence continues at coordinate 34,032 of CAMJKI010000002.1, forward strand.
CTCCAGCCTGGGTACAGTCATAACAACGGCCTAACCCCCAGCCGGGAACTTGCTGCTGGTCGGCATTGGTGATAAAATCTATCGGCTCATAACCCAAGTTATACATGTCCAGGTATAAGGATTCTTCCACTTCCATCAAACTCTTTTCAGGAACCCGCCATTTGTTAAACCTGTCATCCATGGAAACCTCTTTTACTACCACTCGGGAAATGTTTACATAACCGTAAACCTTGCTGTCCGGATTGTCTTCACAATATACGTTTCCACGCACTTCGCCGGGTTCGGGAGAGAAAAGGTTTCCGCCTATGGATGCGTTATCCTCCAGCATTTTCCTGTACAGATACTGCTCTGGCGTAAGGTTCCACAATTTAACCCGCGCGTGGTATTCCCTGTGGTTGCGGTTATTGTTCCGGCCAAAGCTGCTGACGGAATAATTAGTAACCTTTCCGCCCAAGGAAGAGTAATCTATCATTACCTGGGCGTTGGAATTCAGTTTGCGCCAACACCAATAGAAACGGGTATCCGGATTGATGATGACGGATACCTTCTGAGTTTCCGGATCAAATTTCAGATTCTTAATAAAATCGGAATGGAAATTCCATATTTCATCAATTACAGCCGCTGCGTAGCCGCTTCCGCTGCCATTGTCTTCCATGGAAATATTCACATAAACCTGCGTATCATCGGCCTGTATGGAAAGATCGGTAATTGTGGGCGGGGCCACCGGATCTATCCATTCGGAACGATAGGTTTTGCCTCCACAGATAACGGTCAATCTGTATTTTCCATCATAATTGGATGTAAAAGCCGGTATTGAATAGTTTCCATTGCTGCCCGTTGCCGGATAGGTGTGTCCGGCTTCATCTTCCATATATACATCTGCGGAAGGTCTTCCGCCCGCAACAGCGTGTTGTCCAACCTGAAGCGGCTGAAGATAGGAAAGCCTGATTGTAGAAGTATAGCCCAGTAAAAGATTGGCATCAATTACCAGAGAAGATTGATCGTCAATATCTTCCAAATCTACGGAGAAGGGATACACACAGCCCGCAAGCAAGGAGACTGTTATCAGTAAACAAAACTTCTTCATAGCCTAAAACAGAATATTAATATTCACATAAGGAATCTGCGTGGCAAACACAGAGAGCATATACCCTTTGACGGAACCGTTGGAATCGGCCTTGAAAAATACCGAATAAGGGTTTTTTCGGCCGGTCACGTTGTACACGCCGATTGTGAAAGTGGTGTGAATCCAATTGGTTTTCTTGTGTCCGGGATCTATATTGAAGGCCAGATCCAGGCGGAAGTAATCCGGTATCCGGTATCCGTTGCGCTCGGAATAAGCCAGCCTGTAGGCTCCGCCCAACTGGTATTTACCCACCGGAACCGTTACCGGGCGTCCGGTAGAATAATCCATATTCACCGACACGCTGTATCGGTGCGTAATGGCCCAGTTGGCCACCAACTTTACCTCGTGCGGTTTGTCGTAGGGAGCATTGTACCAGTCTCCGCCGGAAAGCGTTTCATAACCCCGGTCCTCCATCACTTTATAGCGGGAGCGGGAATAGCAGTAACTGAGCCAACCCGTGAGTTTTCCGGTGGTCTTTTTTATCATAGCCTCCACACCATAAGCCCTTCCATACACAGGCAGCAAATCATCGGCCAGGTTTTCATTCATGGAAAGCGTTGCACCGGGTTTGTAATCCAGGGCATTAGACATCTGCTTATAATAACCTTCCACGGAAAAATCTATTCCACTGCCCATGTGTGTCCAATATACACCCGCCGCTGCCTGCCAGCCTGTTGTGGGTGCAATGGAAGAATCACTCAATTTCCAAGTATCCATGGGAGAAACCGATGAGGTATTGGAAATGAGATGAATATACTGCCGCATGGTATTCAGTCCAGCCTTGAAGGAAAGGTTCGGCTGCGGGGAATAACGGGCACTCAAACGCACTTCCGGCCCCAAGTAGAACTTGGAAGGATTCAAAAAAAGGAAAGATGACAGGCGTAAGCCGCCTTCAAGGGACAACTTTTCCTGCACTTGCCAGGTATCAGATACATAAAAGGCAGGCTCTATGGCGAATTCCCGTTGTAAAGAACGGGCCTGAATGCCTGAACGCTCACCATAGGGCAGCATAATGCCGGGCTCCATTGCATATCCTACTACGTCCAAACCATACTCAAGCAGATGATTATTTAACGGAGCAGCAAAATGACTGCGAAGAAAAGCCTGGCGTATATAGGTATCCAAATCGAATGCACCTTCTTCCCAGGAATGGATACCGGTACGGTTGCCATACTGGTCATAACCCACCGTTACGGAAAAAGCCTTCCCATCGGCCTCTTTATGACGGAATGCAGCCGATGCATTAATATTAGTATAACGGAAAGTAGTGTCGCCATTAAAAGCAAAGCGGTCTGTAGCAAAGTATCCATTCAGTTGCAGACTGTTCTCGCTGTTAAAGTTATGGGTTATTCCGGCATTCACATCCGTGAAACCGGCACTTCCGCCACTGTAATAGCTGTCTTTGGGAAGAAGCTTAAGAAGCCAGTCCGAATAAGTTGTCCTGGCACCTATAATAAAGCTGGTCTTTTTAGAACCCAGGGGTCCTTCCAAATGTAAACGGCTGGTAAGTAATCCAATACCCAAAGAACCTTGTACTTTATCCGTATTTCCCTCCTTGGACTTGACGGCTAAAACGGAAGAAATCCTGCCTCCATACTGCGCAGGAATGGAACTTTTATAAAGCTCTACATCCTCAATGATATCGGGATTAAATGCCGAGAATATACCAAACAAATGCGAAGGATTATAAATGGTATTCCCGTTAAAAAGAATCAGATTCTGGTCCTGTGAACCGCCGCGCACATTAAAACCGCCGGAAGCTTCGCCCACCGTTTTTACACCCGGAAGCGTAAGAACGGCTTTCAAAATATCCCCTTCTCCAAAAGCCGACGGAATTTTATTCATGGTTCGGATATTCACTTTTTCCACTCCCATGGTGGTTGTCCGGTGATTGGCCATACTTTGGGCCGATACCACCGAAGCCTTCAGCAGTTCCACTTTATCCGGAAGCTCTATATTCAGGGAACCGTCACTGCGTAAATCTACCCTGATATCCATATCCTCCTTGGCTTCGTAACTGAAATGCATCACATTGTCGCCAGAAGGCAGAATAATGGAATAATAACCATTAGCGTCCGACCGCGCATAAGTAGAAGTCTGGTCATCAAAAATAACGGCTCCATAAAGCGGGTCTCCTGTCTCCAAATCGCTTACTCTACCACTTACTTTTACTTTTTCGCCGCCTTTTCCACTGCCGACTACATATGTTTTATTTCTATAACTGACGTTAATATTAGTATTCGAACCTGTATTCTCTGTCTGTTTATCTACATTCGAAAAATAGCCTTCCGGAAGACCCAGTCCTTCCGGCCTTTCATTAACTACAACTACACTGGCCGGCGTATCCTTTCCCTTCCAGAAACCCAGTTTATCGGCCAGAATAGAATTATAACTTGAAGAATCATTAAGAATCCTTCTATATGCACTCTTCCCCAGTTTTACAACCTTTCCATCAACAATGCCGTAATACTTTTCCTGTTTGGAAAAAAAATTGGTCAACGAGTAGTTATAATCGGGGTCATAATAGCCGATATCCTGGCCATTATGGTTCCCGACACGGGATGTAAATACCTTTTTTACTTGTCTGAAAAGAGGAACTTTTCCGTCTTTAACCAGTTCAAAATAACCTTCGGGAGCATCTGAATATTCCAAATACTGAAGATTCAGAAACAAATGCTCTCCCATGGTAAAATAGTTTACCCATTCCCTGAACAATACAACGCCGGACACATTCTCCGACACCTTTACCTGTAATTCCTGTTTGGAAGCGTCAAGGTTTACCAAAACATTTTCATACAGTTTTCCGTTATAGTAAACAGATCCCCTCTGAAACTGCTTTCCTTCCAAATAATAGGTTCCATTGTATTGATAAGGATACTGAACCGGCAGTTTTCCCCTGTATAAAGTGGAAAGCGGGCCCGCCTCCTGCATATACTGGCTGTTTTCAGTCTGCGCAAATAATGATAAACAACCAATAATAGATAATAATATTACTGATACCCATCTGTATTTCATGATACAAAAGTATATAAAAAAAGGTTCCACCCAAAGGATGGAACCTAATTTTAAAAGAAATTTAATATTACTCGCTGAAACGGGCTTTCAGATATTCGCGGTTCAGGCGGGCAATATGGTCGATGGTAACATGCTTGGGGCACTCCATCTCGCAAGCGCGGGTGTTGGTGCAGTTACCAAAGCCCAGTTCGTCCATCTTGGCCACCATGGCACGGGCGCGGCGGGCAGCTTCCGGCTTACCCTGAGGCAGCAGCGCCAGGGAACTTACACGGGCAGCCACAAACAGCATGGCCGATCCATTCTTACAGGTAGCCACACAGGCACCGCAACCTACGCAGGCGGCTGCATCCATGGACAGTTCGGCATCGTCGTGCGGAATCAGCTGAGTATTACCGTCCTGGGCACTGCCGGCACGTACGGTGATAAAACCGCCGGCCTGCATTATCTTGTCGAAGGCACTACGGTCTACCACCAGATCCTTGATGACAGGGAAAGCGCCGCTGCGCCAAGGCTCCACGGTAATGGTTGCACCGGGTTTGAAGTGACGCATGAACAGCTGGCAGGTAGTAACCTGGTCGTCCGGACCATGAGCGCGACCGTCAATATACAGCGAGCAGGCACCGCAGATGCCCTCACGGCAGTCGTGGTCGAAGGCAATGGGTTCCACACCCTTGCGAATGAGCTGATCATTAAGGATATCCAGCATTTCGAGGAACGATGCATCTTCCTCCACATCCGTAACGTGGTAGGTCTCGAAATGGCCTTTTGCTTTAGCGTTCTTCTGACGCCATACTTTCACATTATATTCCATAATCGGGATTAGTCTTTATAGTTACGGGTTGCTATCTTAATATTCTCATACTTAAGCGGTTCCTTGTGCAGTTCAGGCTCCTTGCCCTCACCCTTGTATTCCCAGGCGCCCACATACATGAAGTTTTCGTCGTCACGCTTGGTTTCGCCTTCCTCGGTTTGCATCTCCTCGCGGAAATGGCCGCCGCAGGATTCCTTGCGGTTAAGGGCGTCGCGGGCCATCAGTTCACCAATATCAAAGAAATCTGCCAAACGCAGGGCTTTCTCCAGTTCCTGGTTGAATTCCTCATTGGTACCGGGCACACGCACGGTTTTCCAGAATTCTTCGCGCAGGGCTTTGATTTCTTCAATACCCTTCTTAAGACCTGCCTCGTTACGGGCCATACCCACATACTCCCACATAATGTGGCCGAGTTTCTTGTGCAGGCTGTCCACGGTTTCCGTTCCCTTTACGGCAAAGAGTTTGGTAATACGCTCCTTCACTGCTTTTTCGGCCTCTTCAAATTCGGGAGCATTAGTGTCCGTCTTAGGCTCGGCAAACTTATGCGAAAGGTAATCGCCAATGGTGTAAGGCAGAATGAAATAGCCGTCGGCCAGACCCTGCATGAGGGCCGATGCGCCCAGACGGTTTCCGCCGTGGTCGGAGAAGTTGGCTTCGCCGATGGCGTACAGGCCAGGGATGGTGGTCTGCAGGTCGTAGTCTACCCAGAGGCCGCCCATGGTGTAGTGGATGGCCGGATAAATCATCATCGGCTCTTCCCAAGGAGAAGAAGAAGTGATCTTCTCATACATGTCGAAGAGGTTGCCGTAGCGCTCCTGCACCCGCTGGTGACCCAGACGCTTGATGGCATCGGCAAAGTCCAGGAACACGGCCAGACCCGTTTCGTTTACGCCGAAGCCTGCATCGCAGCGCTCCTTGGCGGCACGGGAAGCCACGTCACGGGGAACCAGGTTGCCGAAGGCCGGATAACGGCGCTCCAGATAGTAATCACGATCCTCATCCGGAATCTGGGAAGGTTTTATTTCGTGCTTGCGCAACTTCATCACATCCTCCATCTTCTTGGGCACCCAGATGCGGCCGTCGTTACGCAGACTCTCAGACATCAGCGTAAGTTTGCACTGCTGGTCTCCGTGAACCGGAATACAGGTGGGGTGAATCTGGGCAAAGCAGGGATTGGCAAAGAAAGCGCCCTTGCGGTAGGCCTGCATGGCGGCCGATCCGTTGGAATTCATGGCGTTGGTAGAAAGGAAATAGGTATTTCCATAACCGCCGGTAGCCAGAACCACGGCATGGGCGCCGAAGCGCTCAATTTCACCGGTTACCAGGTTACGGGCAATGATACCCTTGGCCTGACCGTTGATGATAACCAGATCCAGCATCTCGTGCCGGGGATAGCTCTTTACGGTGCCGGCGGCAATTTCCTTGTTCAGGGAAGCGTATGCACCCAGCAGCAGCTGCTGACCGGTTTGTCCGCGGGCATAGAAAGTACGGCTTACCTGCACACCGCCGAAGGAACGGTTGGCCAGATAGCCGCCGTATTCACGGGCAAAAGGAACGCCCTGTGCCACACACTGGTCGATGATGGCGGCACTAACCTCGGCCAGACGATAAACGTTGGCTTCGCGGGAACGATAGTCACCACCTTTGATGGTGTCGTAGAACAGACGGTAGATGGAGTCGTTGTCGTTCTGATAGTTCTTGGCAGCATTGATACCACCCTGGGCGGCGATGGAATGCGCCCGGCGGGGAGAGTCGCTGATGCAGAAAATCTTGACGTTATATCCCAGCTCGCCCAGAGAGGCAGCTGCGGAAGCTCCGCCAAGACCGGTACCTACCACAATCACTTCCAGTTTCCGCTTGTTGTTGGGAGAAACAATCCGGATTTCGGCTTTACGCTTGGACCATTTTTCGGCAAGAGGTCCTTCCGGAATCTTGGAAATAAGTTTAGAATCGGCCATATAATTAATAAATTGTGTTTCTATTTGACAAAAATAAGCATTTTTCGTGAATAAATTATGAAAAATGAGGACTATTCCTTAAAATAGCGTATTGTCTTCGGGATTATACTTACGCTGCACAAGATAGGATTCCAGTCCCAAATGCTTATATGCCAGTTCGGTTGCCACCCGGCCCCGTTGCGTACGGATTATAAATCCTTCCTTTATGAGGAAAGGTTCATACACCTCTTCCAGGGTTCCACTGTCTTCACTTACAGAAGTAGCCAGCGTGCCGATGCCCACCGGACCTCCCTTGAAGTTGACGATGAGCGTCCTGAGTATCTTATTGTCTATACCGTCCAGTCCCCGCTTGTCTATCTTGAGTTTGTTAAGGGCAAAACGCGTGATTTCCAGGTTGATGCGTCCGTCTCCCAGCACCTGGGCAAAATCCCGTACCCGCCTTAGCAGCGCATTGGCTATACGCGCAGTACCCCTGCTCCTGAGAGCAATTTCCATAGCCGCATCCTCATCAATATCCAAAGCCAGTATCTTGGCACTGCGTATTACAATATTCTTCAAATCGTTAACATCGTAATACTCCAAGGCACAGGTAATTCCAAAACGGGCCCTGAGCGGGGCAGTTAATAATCCGCTACGGGTAGTTGCACCCACCAGGGTAAAGGGATTCAAGGCAATTCTCACCGACCTGGCTCCCGGCCCCTTGTCTATCATGATATCTATCACATAGTCCTCCATGGCCGAGTACAGGTACTCTTCCACTTCCGGAGAAAGCCGATGGATTTCGTCTATAAAAAGAACGTCTCCCGTTTCCAGCGAGGTGAGCAGTCCGGCCAGATCGCCCGGTTTATCCAGCACCGGCCCGGAAGTCACCTTCATTTTTACCCCCATCTCGTTGGCAATAATATGAGCCAGGGTGGTTTTACCCAGTCCGGGAGGCCCGTGGAACAGCACATGATCCAAAGCTTCCTTCCTGAGTTTGGCGGCCTTAATATATATCCTCAGGTTGGATACAATTTCACTCTGTCCGGTGAAGTCGTCCAGTTCCTGCGGCCTTATTATTCCGTCAAATTCACTATCTTTGCGGTCTACTGTGCTATGTGGGTCGAATTCGTTCATAAAATCAGCGATTCAATTCAAGTACAAATATAGTCTTTTTATTTTTAAGATTGTTGTTTTTAATAATACGGTTAATAAGTTGATAACTTATATTAATTAATTGAAAATCTTTTAATTATATATAGTAAAAGTTTGTTGAAAACATAGAAATTCCGGGTTGATAAACTATGAATAACCGGTCAGGCTAAAACTGTTCTAATTATCAACACACTTATAAACAGGGTTATCAACAGGTTATCAACCGGCAAAAATGGGAAAATGTTGATAAGTGAAAAATCAACTGAACTGCTAAGGAAGCAAATCCAATCATCGGAGGAATGCTTCTGCAGCGGGCTTTTTTTATCGGCCCGCTGGTTTGTGTTTTCCCAGATTGCCAGGGATAATATCCATCTGGTAGTGCTTCCTACCAGGGAAACAGCGGAATATTGCGCTGCCGATTTATATAATCTGATAGAAGGGGACCGTATTTTCTTCCTGCCCGAGTCGGGAAAAGGCGTGGAAAGAAGCAATTACAAGTCTTCCCTGGGCGTGCAGCGTACCGCCGCCATAGGAAAGTTGCTTCAGAAGCAGGAAGATTTATTGGTATTGGTAACTTATCCGTCGGCCCTGGAAGAATACGTTCCGGCTCCGGAAGCACTTAAGGATGCTTTATTTACCATCAGGCCCGGAGACCGGCTTCCCTACGCAGAACTTACGGAAAAACTCATTACGGAAAACTTCGAGAAGGTAGATTTTGTTTCCATACCCGGGCAGTTTTCCGTGCGGGGTGCCGTAATAGATATCTTCTCCTATTCAACGGATAAACCCTATCGGCTTTCCTTCTTCGGCAACGAAGTAGAAAAGATCCATCTCTTCGACTGCAATACCCAGCTTTCCATAGAAACGGTGGAGCAGGCCGATATTTATCCGGACATTGCATCCAGGGAAACAACTGAAACAGAAGGAGTAAGCCTGGTAAGCCTTTTACCGGCCAATACGCTGGTGTGGCTGGATTCATCGGATATGTATAAGGGGAGCGCCTTCTTTGACGAACTGCTTTCCAGAAGGCATGTGTATCTGGATATACCCTTAAACAAAGCCGATGTAAAAGCCGTTCCCTTTTCCATAGCGCCGCAACCCGTTTTCAACAAAAACTTCGAACTCCTCATTTCCGACATTAAGGAAAAAAAGGAGGATAATTACCAGGTTTTCATTTACGGGGAAAAGGAAAGCCAGCTGGAGCGTCTCCGTTCCATCATGCTGCAGGACCAGCATGCCCTGATACCGGAGTTCGTAAAGGGAAAGAATATTCATTCCGGCTTTATAGACAAAGACAGCAAAATCTGCTGCTATACCGACCATGAGATATTCGACCGTTTCCACCGGGTTAGGATGCGCCGTACGGTGGATAAGTCGGAACAACTCACTTTGAATGAGCTGAGCGCCTTTAATTTAGGTGATTACATTGTACATATCGATCATGGTATAGGAGTTTTCGGCGGCCTGGTTAAAATGAAGGACGACCATGGCCGGGTGCACGAGGTTGTTAAGCTGATGTATAACGGCGGAGACGTAGTGTTTGTTTCCGTCCATTCCCTGCATAAAATTTCCCGCTTCCGTTCCAAGGACGGCGAGCAGCCCCGCATCAACAAGTTGGGATCCAAGACCTGGGGTGCCATGAAGACGGCAGCCAAGTCCCGGATGAAGGATATAGCCAAGGATCTCATACAATTATATGCCCGCCGACGCGCATCCAAAGGCTTTGCTTTCTCGGCCGATACCTACCTGCAGGAAGAGCTGGAATCGTCCTTTATGTACGAGGATACGCCCGATCAGGAAAAGGCCACCAGGGCGGTAAAGCAGGATATGGAAGATACCTGCCCCATGGACCGGCTCATTTGCGGCGATGTGGGCTTCGGTAAAACGGAAGTGGCCATCCGGGCCGCTTTCAAGGCCGTTTCCGATTCCAAGCAGGTGGCAGTACTGGTACCTACCACCATCCTTTCCCTGCAACATTACGAAACCTTCAAGTCCCGCCTGCAGAATTTTCCCTGCACCGTAGAATATGTAAGCCGATTAAAGACGGCCAAACAGATTACCGACATCAAGAAACGCCTGAAGGAAGGGAGTATAGACATCCTCATCGGCACGCATAAAATTCTGGGCGCCGGCTTTGAATTCAAAGATCTGGGACTTCTGGTCATTGACGAAGAGCAGAAATTCGGCGTATCGGCCAAGGAAAAACTGCGGCAGATGAAAAATGCCGTGGATACCCTTACCCTTACAGCTACCCCCATTCCCCGTACCCTGCAGTTCTCCTTGTTGGGAGCACGGGATCTATCAATTATTAATACACCTCCGCCCAACCGTATTCCCATCCAGACCGAGATTATCCTTTTCAACGAAGAGGAAATCAAGAGCATCATCAGTTATGAACTCAACCGGGGCGGACAAATCTTCTTCCTGCACAACAAAGTGGAGGAACTGCCTGCCATTCACGACATTCTGCACCGTCTGGTGCCGGATATGAAAATATGCATAGCCCACGGGCAAATGGAGTCACACGACCTGGAAGACCGGATGCTGGCCTTCATGCGGGGCGACTACGACTTGCTGCTGTGCACCACCATCATCGAAAACGGCCTGGATATTCCCAACGCCAACACCATCCTGGTGAACCAGGCCCAGAATATCGGGCTCAGCGACCTGCATCAGCTCAGGGGCCGGGTGGGCCGCTCCAACAAGAAAGCCTTCTGCTACCTGATAGTGCCGCCGCTGGCCAGTATTACCGACGATGCCCGCCGCAGGCTCCGCGCCATTGAAGAATTCTCCGACTTGGGAAGCGGCTTCAACATTGCCATGCAGGACCTGGATATCCGGGGCGCCGGCAACCTCCTGGGCGCCGAGCAAAGCGGTTTCATTGCCGATATGGGCTACGAAACCTATCAGAAGATTCTGTCCGAAGCCATGGAGGAACTGGGCGTGGAAACCGGTATCAGCGTAAGAAAGAACGAAGAACTGTATGTGGAAGACTGCACCCTGGAAACCGACCAGCCGGCCCATATACCCGACGATTATATAGACATAACGGCCGAAAAGATAAGGATCTACAAGCAGCTGGATGCCCTCACCGACGACCGCGAGATAGACCGCCTGGGCAAGCAGCTGGCCGACCGTTTCGGCCCGCTTCCCAAAGAGGTGGAAAACCTGCTCTATGTGGTTAAAATAAGGAATTTGGGCGTAAAGATGGGATTCGAGAAGATTATCATCAAGAACGGCATGCAAATCATGTTCTTCGTTTCCAATCCCATGTCGGCCTACTACCGTTCCAGCCAGTTCGAAAAGATCCTCAAAAAGGTGGCGGACAATCCGTCCATGTACAAGTTCAACCAGGACGGCGGCAAACTCCGCACGGTATCCCGTGGCATTACCAGCCTGGAAGGAGCCCTCTACATTTTGAAAAAACTGCAATAATAGTTAAATTTGCAGGTTACCATAAACTATGTCCAACTTAGTTGTAGAAATAGGAAATACAGCGCTCAAGGCTGCCTGGAGCAGCCGGATGACGCTGGGAAAAACCTTCCGCTACCAGGGAGAGAAGGTGACAGATTTCATTTTGTCGCTAACTGCCCGTGAAAAGCCGGCGGTAATGGTGGTTTCCTCGGTATTTCCCCTTTCCGAAGCCGATATCCAGCGCCTTGCCCCGGAGTGCGGAAAACTGATAGTGTTGGACAAAAACAACAGGGAATTCCTTTTGTCACAGGGGCTTCCCTCCTACTTGTCCTACGACCGCGCCGCTTCCGTGGTGGCTGTTCGCTATCTTTTCAAGGGCCGGGGATGCACCATTGTAGATTTTGGAACCACCCTTTCCATAGATTTCACTTCGGAAGAAGGCCTGTACCGCGGAGGAAATGTATCGCTGGGATGCCGTACCCGTTTCAAGGCCCTCAGCCGATATTCCCGCGCCCTTCCGCTGGTGGATACGCCGGAAAATCCGGAGGTAATCGGCCTTTCCGAAACCGCCTCCCTGGAGAGCGGAGTGGTGTCGGGCATTATATTTGAAATTGAGGGCTACCTGGGCTTGAATCCCCAAAATATAGCCGTTTTCACGGGTGGAGACGCTAATTATTTTGCAAAACGGATGAAAAGTTCCATATTTGTAATTTGTAACCTCGTGTTGATGGGGTTGGCACTAATAGCTGACGAGTATGCTCAGAAGATGGAAAAATAGGTTATTGGCAGTGATTATTCCCCTGATGGTTCCGTTTGTGGCTCAGGCCCAGACCGATGGAACCTACAGTGGTTTTTCCCCTTATTCCGTATATGGAATAGGGCAGATGCATCAGGGAGGCACCGCCTGGAACCGTGGAATGGGAGGAATCGGCATAGCTGCTCGTAACAGGCGTTTCATCAATATCTTGAATCCGGCATCGGTCACCGCCCGGGACACCTTGTCTTTTATGACCGATTTGGGCGTTACAACCAAATTCTCCCTTTTCATGCAAGACAGCAAAAAGGCGCCCAACGTTACAATGAACATAGAGGATTTTGTAATGTCCTTCCCGCTGTGGAATCACACGGCCATGATGGTGGGCATTAATCCCCTCAGCGATGTAGGTTATAAGATAACCTCTTCCAAGATAGATCTTTACACAACGCAGAATACGTTCACCTCGGCCGGAAACGGTGGCATCTATCAGGTGTTCGCCGCTTTTGGCGGCACCCTGTGGAACCGCCTTTCCCTGGGTGTACAGGGCATGTATGTCTTTGGAAACGTGAATAAATCGGCCACCCAAAGCTATGCCGATGAAACCTACCGCACCTATCACAGCGGCGATTCGCTGCAGGTGAACAACCTGGGTGTTAAATTCGGCCTGCAGTACGAACAGCCGCTCAGCACCACTTCTTTCCTTACGCTGGGCGCCACGTATAGGCTTTCCACCAGCATGAACGGACACCATATCCATTATCTGGAAGAAGGTTCGTACTACCGCGAAAGGAAGGAAACACTGCTTTCCAGCGCCGGCCTCCGTTTTGGCGACGAACTGGGCGTAGGCCTGTCGTACCGCAAGTCGGATACCTTCCTTATAGAAGCGGACTATACCCGTTCGGACTGGAGCCGATGCGGATTTGATGCCGTTGCCGGCCTGTCCAATGTGGGAGACCGTACGTTTGCCGCATCTACCGCCCAGTCGTTCCGGCTGGGAGCGGAATGGACGCCCAACCGCAACGATATCCGTTATTACCTCAAGCGTTGTACCTACCGGGTGGGCGCCTATTACGACCAGTCCTATTATACCGTTGACGGGCAGCATATAGATGCAGTGGGCATTACCCTGGGCATGACGGCCCCCGTCTTCCGTTACTACAACGGTCTTTCCCTGGGCCTGGATTTCGGCCGCCGCGGCCTGGCTCCCGGACAGGTAAAAGAGTATTTTGTGGGCATCAATGTGGGCTTCAACCTCTTTGATATCTGGTTCCAGAAACCCATGTACGATTAATTTAGCACGATACTTGTAAATATTGGTCCCAAACAGGAAACAAACAAAATCTAACGATATGAAAAAATTAGTTCTTACCTTCTTCGCCGCGTCGGTAGCTCTCCTTTCCGCAGGGTTTACCGCATCTGCCCAGGGCAAGTATGGCGCCGACAGCGCCGAGTGCATCAAGTACCTTTCCTACTATCAGGAGTACTACAAGCAAAAGAATTACGATTCGGCACTTCCCAACTGGAGAAGGGCCTACGCCCTGTGCCCCGCCACGGCTTCCCAGAACATGTTCGTGCACGGCACAACGCTCATGACCCAGCAGTACAACAAGGTGAAGGATGCCGCCTGGAAATCGGCCATCGTAGATACCATCCTTACCCTGCAGGACCAGCGTATGACTGCCTATCCCAAGAACAGGGCTACCATCCTGAACAACAAGGGACAGTACATGATCAACTATCGTGGTGAGGACGCCGCCTACCTCTATAAGAATCTCAACGAGATTATGGACGAGCTGGGCGCCGGCACCAAGCGCGACATCCTGGTTAAGGTACTGCAGGCTTCCATCAGCCTCTATCGTGAGAACCAGCTGCAGGCCGACGAGGTTATCGGCATGTACGACAAAGTGTCCGAACTCATTGAAAAGGCCGAGGCCAAGAACGAGTCCGACGAGGAAGAGAACCTGAAGGCCAAGGCTACCATCGAGTCCCTGTTCGCCGACAGCAAGGTGGCTTCCTGCGATAACCTCATAGCCATCTTCGGTCCCCGCTACGAGGCCGATCCGGAGAACATCACCCTGGTTTCCAATATCGTGAAGCTCATGAACACCGCCGAGGACTGCGCCTCCAACGACCTGTACCTCAAGGCTGTTACCTCCATGTATAAGCTGGATCCTTCCTACAAGAGCGCCTATGCCCTGTTCCGCCTGAATTCGGCCCGCGGCAATATAGCCGACGCCGGCAAGTATATGGAAGAGGCTATCGCCGCTCCGGAGTCCGATCCTGCCACCGACGCCCAGTACTACTACGAACTGGCCCTGTTCGCCTACAAGAACGGCATGCGTTCCAAGGCCTACGAGAGCGCCCGCAAGGCTATCGACATGGACTATGGCTATGCCGGCAAGGCCTACATCATCCTGGGCAACCTCTGGGCTTCCGTAAGCTGCGACGGAGATGTTAACAAGTATGCCCGCTACTGGGCCGCCACGGACTGCTACCAGAAGGCCCGCAGCGCCGATCCTACCGTAGCCGACGAAGCTTCCGCTTCCATTTCCAGCGTAAGCCGCTATTATCCCGAGGCCAGTGAAATCTTCATGTACGACCTGGGCGCCGGCCAGAGCTACACCGTTTCCTGCGGTGGCATGACCGCCACAACTACGGTACGTGTGAACAACAGATAGTGAAGGCAAAATACATATTCAGGACGATGGCAAGCACTCTGGTGCTTGCTTTCGTCGTTTATTCGTGCAAGGGCAATCTGTCCGAGGCCGAGAAGCTGGACCTGAACAAAATACCCCTCCAGACCGTAGATGACATGTTCTATGTGCAGACGGAAAACGGCCGGCTGAAAACGCGGATAGAGGCCGCCAGGATGGAGGCTTACGAAAAGGATACCCTTTCCTATGACCTGTTTCCCAATGGTGTGAGCTATTTCGGATACGGGGACGACGGCTCGCTGGAAACCACTATCACAGCCCAGCAGGCCCGTCACGACAAGAATAAGGGGGGAAAGGATAAATGGTCGGTCTTCGGCAATGTGGTTATCCGGAATATCATCAAGCAGGAAACCATGGAAACCGACACCCTGTATTGGGATCAGGAGGCCCAGGAAATCTGGACCGACTGCTACATCAAGATGACTTCTCCCAGCGGAATTCTGCAGGGATACGGGATGCGTTCCGACGAAATGGCGCGCAACGCCATCCTGCTTTCTCCCTTCGACAACGAGTTCATTGTAGAGAAGGATTCAACGGTGGTAGTCATTGATTCCGTTAATTTTATAGGGCCGATGTTAAAAAAATAGTGGTTAATTGGAAAGATTTTCGTAATTTTGCAGCCCTTATCGAGTAAAAATTAAAAAACAGATAAAAAAATGGCAGCTCTAGAGACCATCAGAACCAAATTCGGCATTGGTGCATCGCTCATCATTGCCTTCGGTCTTTTACTCTTCCTTGTAAATCCGTCCGACATCATCCAGACTATCCAGTCGGCCTCTTCCAGGTACGATGTCGGCAAAATCAATGGTAAATCCATTTCCTATACGGATTTCGACCAGTTGGTAAAGCAGAACGCAGATGTTAACCAGATGCTCACCGGCGTCTCCACTTCCAGCGAAGAAGCCCAGAAGCAGATGCGGGAACAGACCTGGCAGAACCTGATCCAGGAGTATCTCATTATCCCCACCATCCAGAAGGCCGGCATCAACGTGGGCCAGCAGGAGCAGATCGACCTGTTTGTGGGCGATAATATTTCCCCCGTTATCGTGAGCAGCGGTCTGTTCCGTGACGAGAACGGCAACGTTTCTCCCGCCCTGGTGCGCGACTTCATGGAGGCCTCAAGCAGCGATCAGAACCCGCAGTACCTCCAGATCCGGAATTATCTCCAGAACCTGGTCCGTAACAACCGTTACACCACCAAGTACAGCAACCTGTTCTCCGCTTCTTCCATGGAGAATGCGCTGCAGCTCCAGAAGTCCATCGCCGAGAACAACACCCTGGCCAATGTAGATTTTGTGGTTTCCAACAACACCTACTTCCCCATGGACACCACCATCGTGGTTTCTTCGGCCGATATCCGCAAGTACTACAAAGATCATAAGGAGAACTTCCGTCAGAAGGCTACCCGCGATATTGAATATGCTGTATTTGAGGTAGTTCCTTCGGCTCAGGATATCGCTGCCCAGAACAACGAGTTCGCCGCCCAGTACGAGGAATTCGTGGCTACCGAAAATGTGCGTGCCTTCCTGCAGCGCAATTCGGACCGTCAGTGGAGCGACCGCTGGTACAAGAGCGGGGAACTCCGTTCCGTTAACGCCGACATCGACGCCTTCGTGAGCGAGAACGCTTCCGGTGCTTCTCCCGTGGTTGCTTCCGGCAACACCTTCTATGCCGCCCGCATTATGGACATGGCCAACATCCCGGATTCCGTGTATGTGCGCCACATCCTGCTGCAGGGCACCGATGCCCGCCACCAGGCCGACAGCCTGCTGGGCGAACTCAAGGGTAACAACTTTGCCGCCCTTGCCACCCTGTACTCCGTGGACCAGAACTATGCCATGGACGGCGAAATGGGCAACCTCGGCTGGATGACGCAGAATTCTGTGATTCCCGGCTTCGAGCCCATCTTCACTGCCGCCAAGGGCAAGCCTTTCATCCTTACCACCCAGTACGGTACTCATATTGTGGAGGTGACCAAGACCACCGCCCCCGTTGCAAAGAAGCAGGTGGCCGTGTTTGAGAAGAGCGCCATTCCCAGCAAGGAAACCTACGCCCGCATCTACAACCAGGCTAATATCCTGGCTACCCGCGCCGCCGGCAAGTACAGCAACTACAAGGCCGCTTGCGACTCCACCGGTACCTACTCCCGCAGCATGACCATCAACGAGGGAACCGACACCTACGGCTCTATCGGCCACGCCAAGGAAGTAACCCGCTGGTGCTTTGACAACAAGCCCGGAAAGGCCTCCAACATCATAACCGTAGATAACAACTACTTCTTTGTAGCCGCCGTCAAGGAGGCCCACAAGGAGGGTTATGCCAAGGTGGAAGAGGTGGCCGAGAACATCCGCACCAACCTCTATTACGACCTGTATGCCAAGAAGCAGGCCGAGCGTGTGGCCGAGAAGATCCAGGGCGCTACCACGCTGGAGCAGGCTGCCGAAAAGCTGGGTCTCCAGGTTAACAGCCTCACCGACGTTACCTTCTCCACCAATTCGGCCGCTACCACCGAACCCGCTTTCGTGGGTGCCGTGGCTGCTGCCAAGGAGAACGTGCTGGCCGGTCCGGTTGCCGGTACCGTAGGTTCGTACCTGTTCCGTGTAAACGGTCGCGAAACCGGTTCCTTCTATACCGAGGACGACGCCCGCAACTACCAGGCCCAGGTGAACAACTACAACCTTCAGCTGCTCATGTCCGTGATGATGGACAAGACGGTCAAGGACAACCGCGCCCGTTTCTATTAATAGATTTTTATGTCACTGAAGTGTGGAATAGTAGGCTTGCCCAATGTTGGCAAGTCTACTTTGTTTAATTGCATCAGTTCCGGGAAGGCCCAGAGCGCCAATTTCCCGTTTTGTACCATCGACCCCAACGTGGGCTCCACCAATGTGCCCGACAAGCGGCTGGAGGTGCTCACGGAAATCTGCCAGCCCAAGCGCACCATTCCCGCCACGGTGGAAATTGTGGATATAGCCGGCCTGGTGAAGGGCGCATCCAAGGGTGAAGGCCTGGGCAACCAGTTCCTGGCCAATATCCGGGAAACCGACGCCATCCTGCATGTGCTCCGCTGTTTCGACGACGGCAATATCGTGCACGTGGACGGCTCCGTGGACCCTGTCCGCGACAAGGAAGTGGTGGATACCGAACTCCAGATCAAGGACCTTGAAACGGTGGAGAACCGCATCAAGAAGGTGGAAAAGATGGCCACTACGGGCGGAGACAAGGATGCGAAAAAGCTGCTGAACCTGCTTCTGAGGTACCGAGAAGTGCTGCTACAGGGCCGCAATTGCCGCGAGGTAGTGCCGGAGAACCCGGAAGAGGAGCAGATGGCCAAAGACCTGTACCTCCTTACCAACAAGCGCGTAATGTACGTGTGCAACGTAGATGAGGCATCGGCCGCTACGGGCAACGCCTATGTAGATGCCGTGCGCAAAGCCGTGGCCGGCGAGGATGCCGAAATCCTGGTGATTGCAGCCAAGACAGAGGCCGAAATTGCCGAAATCGAGGAATACGAAGACCGCCAGATGTTCCTGGAAGAGATGGGGCTCTCCGAGAGCGGTGTGGTGCGCCTCATCCAGGGCGCCTACAAGCTTCTGGGACTCAGAACCTTCTTCACGGCCGGAGCCGATGAATGCCGCGCCTGGACCATCGTGGCCGGGGACAAGGCTCCCCGTGCCGCCGGCGTTATTCACACCGACTTTGAACGCGGCTTCATCCGCGCGGAAGTAATTAAGTACGAAGACTTTGTGAACTACAAGACCGAAGCTGCCGTACGTGCCGCCGGCAAAATGGGCATCGAAGGCAAGGATTACGTAGTGCAAGATGGCGACATCATGCACTTCCTCTTTAACGTCTAAATAACTGATTATCAGTATATTATAGTTTTCTCCCTGTGATTTTTGTCACAGGGAGAAAATTGTAAATAGCTGTTGGTGAATTACTTAAAGAATTGGTCTGGCCAAACGGCGTCTACTACGGCAAAGCCTGCGGCGGGATGAATGGAAGGATTGCGGCCCAGGATGCCGCGAGCGTCTTCGTATACGTTAAAGCCGATATTCACCACTTGCATCTGACCGTTCAACGGGAAGGCCAGAACCATCTCGTTGTCGGGACCTTCCATCCGCAGGAAACGCAGCTGGTCATCGGCCATTTCCGGGTTTTTGGCGCTCAGCTCCCGGCGGGTTACCCACTTGCACATTTCCATGGCCACATCGTCCAGGCCGGCTTCGTGGATATTTACCTTTTCTATCAGGTCGCCTACTTCTTTCACGCGGCGCAGGGTATAGCCTTCCAGTTCCTTCACCGCCTCTTCCACCTCCCTGGGCGCCTCCTGGCCGTCCGGCAGCAGCCACACCATCAGGCGGCTCTCCGGATCGTGATACAAAGTCTGGTACTTCAGCAGGTTCCGGGTGCCGCAGTAGGGACATTCCCAAACAAAGAGGGAACCGTCCCGGACCCGTGCTTTAAGCTCCGGATTCAGGGCGGTATTGATGCGCTGTACCGGTTCCACCTGCGTGGGCCGGTGACAGTGGCTACAGTTTACGGGCACCATCGCTGATGACCACGTCATAGATCTTGGGTTCGTGCCCGAACTTGGCGGCGAATTCCTTCACGGCCGTGGCGATGAAAGCGTCGTACAGTTCTTCCTTCACCAGGTTGATGGTGCAGCCGCCGAAGCCGCCGCCCATAACGCGGGAACCCGTTACATCGCATTTGCGGGCCAGTTTGTTCAGGAAATCCAGTTCTTCGCAGGACACCTCGTACAGACGGGACAGGCCGAAGTGGGTCTGGTACATCATCTCACCAACGGTCTCGTAATCGTCCCGTTCCAGGGCGTCGCAGACGTCCAGCACGCGCTGCACCTCGCCGATTACGAATTCGGCCCGCAGGAAGTCTTCCTGGGGGATCTGGTCCCGAACTTCGTCCAGCCAGAGGCGCTTGGCGTCGGACAGGAACTCCACCTCCGGATGATTGGCCCGGATGGCAGCGGCGGCCCTTTCGCAGGATTCGCGGCGCTTGTTATAGGCGCTGGAGGCCAGTTCGTGCTTTACGCAGGTATCCAGCAGCACCACGCGGTAACCTTTGGGATGGAAGGGGAAATACTTGTATTCACCCGTTTTGCAATTGAGGCGGATGAGGGAACCTTCCTTGCCGAAGATGGAAGCGAACTGGTCCATGATGCCGCACTTTACACCGCAGTAATTGTGCTCCGTGCTCTGGCCGATGCGCGCCAGCTCGAACTTTTCTATACCGTTGCCGTTAATTTCGTTGATGGCGAAGGCAAACACGCTTTCCAGGGCAGCGGAAGAGCTAAGGCCGGCACCCAGCGGAACGTCTCCGGCAAAAACGGCATTGAATCCGGCCACCTTGCCGCCCCGCTTGATGGTTTCCCGGCACACGCCGAAGATGTAGCGGGCCCACTGCTGCTGGGGTTTATCCTCTTCCTGCAGGCCGAATTCCACAAATTCGTCGAAGTCGATGGAAAACACCTTCACTTTGTCGGTCCCGTTGGGATTGATGGCTGCCATGACGCCGAAATTGATGGCACCCGGGAACACATAACCGCCATTATAATCCGTATGTTCGCCGATAAGATTGATTCGGCCGGAAGACATGTAAAGGGTTCCTTCTTCTCCAAAGAGGGTTTTGAATTTTTCCTGAATCTTGGTTTTCATATACAGTGTTACTTATTGTCGGTATCTACAAAGATAGTGATTTTTTTCCTAATGGCGAAGGCCCCAGACAGCCGGGTCGTAGGCCGATTCCACATACTCTTCCATATCGTCCGGAAGGGCGGGGTAAAAATCCAGGCCCGTGAGCAGCTCCAGGTCGTTCACCGAAAGGGCGCATTTCTCCAGATAGTAGCGGTTGGCGTCGTTCTGCATCACAAAAGCCACCGCCTGATAGCGGGATCCGTCGTGCACCAGCGCCACCTTGAAAAAGGCATCCGGCACTACCACATTGTCCGGGCCGATGGTTCCATACTTGTTGTCGCCGATGATGGGGCCGGATACTACCCACACCCGACCGTATTCCCGCGCCCATTTGCGGACCTGCTTCTCCAAGTATTGCCAGTCCTTGTTGTTCAGTTCTTCCCGCTGGGGGCAGATGTTCAGGAAGTAGAAGGTTTCGGCCATGGCTTCGTCGCTCCAGAAGAAATCTCCGGCCGGGGCCATGTGTCCCCTGGTCCATCCGCTGCGGAAATAGTCCTCCCGCCGCGCCTGCTTTCCCGGAAAGTTGAAGTCCATGGAAAAGTCCTTGTCGGTACGGGTTGCTTCGCCGTGGGTTTCCTCTTCCGTAAGTTCATAGGCCACCCAGTTGGGAATGAGCGTTTCCGTGTTATAAGAAGTAACATATCCCTGATACTCCACCACATTATCCCGCGCTTCCACGGCCGGCATCTCCAGCCCCTGAGGCGCTTCTGCCGTAATAAAGTCACACGCGGCAAGGGTGAGCAGAGTCACCGCCAATCCTGCTGTTTTCATTTTGCTGCTTTATAAAGAAGAGTTCATAAGTTCCCGCCCCAGTTGATGCAGGGCCTTTTCCATTTTGTCTATCTGCTTTTTACGGGGTTTGGTTACTCCGTGCATATAAGACCAGATTTGCTTAGGGTGTATACCGGAAAGACGACCTAACGCCGTGGGAGTTATAACCCCGGAATAGTATTCAAGCATAGCCATAACATCCCAGTGGGTTACAAACTCATATTCGTCATCCAGCCACTCCGGATAAATGAATGCACGCTCCGGGCCGTCTTCTTTAGTGAGCCGGAGCGTTTCCATCAATTCTTTTTTTGCCTCCAGAACGCTGTTCCCGGAACCAAATAGGGCCGGGTGGTCCTCACAGCAGGCCGTATAGGTTCCATCCTCTGCCCGACTGATATTTATACTTACTTTTCTCATATTTCTATATCTAAGTCTTTCAGTATTTTCCTTGATGTCCGGTATGCAACCTCCTTTCCCTTATGAAAAGGTACAGTATAGATTTTCCCATTTTTTTCGTATCTCACATGGCTGCCTTTTCCCCTGTTTTCCAGTTTTGTCCAACCGTTTTGGACAATGATTCGATGCAGTTCCGAATACTTCATACAAATATAGATATTTTTCTATAAAACAGACCGATTTATTGATTATTTTCTATTATATCCAGCCACACGGGGCAGTGGTCGGATACGCCGGCCTGGTAGCGGGGGCCGGAATAAGTGCGGAGGGGTTTGGTGCCGCCGTGGGCGGCGTCGGGAACTTGCAGGAAAGGGATATACAGGATTTTCATGGCAGCCGGAAGGCAGGCGGGTGTAACGTAAAACTGGTCGATAAGGTCCCATTGGCCGTCGTACTTGATGGTGCCCTTTCCCTGCCGGTGAAGCGCTTCCGCCATGGGCACAAAAGTGGGCTCCAGCAGCTTGTAAACGGGGTTTTCCGGCGTATCGTTGAAGTCTCCGGTGGCGATGATGCGCGTTTCGCCCAGGGCAGACAGGGAATCGGCCAGGAAACGGAGGCGCTCTACGGCCAGGCGCCTGCGAGGTTCGGAAATGGCCGCTCCGCCGTACTTGGACGGGTGGTGGTTCACCAGCACGGAAAAGGCCCCCGGCGGGCCGATAAAGCGGCAAAGCAGGATGTCGCGGGTTGCCATTACCGAATCGGCCTGGAAAAGATGGCAGGGGCGGGCGTCGGTCAGCTGCAGGCGGGTGCTGCGGTAGAGCAGGGCCACATCAATGCCCCGGGGGTCCGGCGAATCGAAATGAACATACTTATAGTCCAGTTTCCGCAACGCGGTTTCCTGCAGCAAACGCCTGAGTACAAAGGCGTTTTCCACTTCGGCAAAGCCTATTACATCCGGCAGGCCCCCTTCGGCCGACCCGGCCCAGAGGATGCCTTTGGCAATGGCGTTGCACTTGGCAAGGAAGCGTTTCTTGGTCCAGCGCCGTTCCCCCCGGGAGGAGAATTCGGCGTCGGACACCGATGTGGAGTCGTTCCGGTAGTCGAAGAAGTTTTCCAGGTTCCAGAACATTACCCGGAGCGTATCTTCCTGCGGCCGCGAAACAAACAGCAGGCAGGCCAGTAAAAAAGTTCCCATGCCCAAATATAAGGCACGGGAACAGAACGCATCGGTTAAAACATTAAAATGTGACGAAATGTTTTAACCGATTTACAGGTCAAAATTGAATATCATGCTCACACTGAAGGGTTTCCCGTCGGTCACCTTGCTGTAGGCCGATCCGCCCAGACAGGAGAAGGAAACGCCCACATCGCCTTCAAAGTTGAAGAAGAGCAGATGAGCTACCCGGGCCGACAGGTCGGCTCCGGCGCTCCAGAGGTTACCCCCCTGGAAACCGCAGAAGTCGAAGTGGGGCGTAAGCCGGAAGTTCTTGATATAGGTAACGAAGCCCAGGGAAAGGTCTCCCACATAGATGGGGATGGCATAATCGGCCGTTACGCGGTACTGAAAGGTGCTGTTATGGCTAACCTGCGGACCGGCCGACGCGGGGAATCCCCGGGGCAGGAAACCGGCATAGGCTTCTCCAAACATAGTGTTGGTTCTGTTAATCTGCCACTGGTACAGACCGGTGAGCCGGAGCCCCTGCGGCAGCCACAGGCCGGGCAGATAGCCATAGCCGTAAAGGTAGGCTACGGGCGCATATACCTGGGAAAGGCCCAGCCGCATGCTGGCGCCCGCCTCCAGGCCGATGCCCAGTCGCGGATAGGTGCCCGCCTGGGCCACCGGCAGCATCCAGTAGCCCCGCAGAGAGGCGGAAAGCCGCTGGAGAAAATGCACGTCTCCGTCTGTGAAGCCGGCAATGTGGTATCGGACCGGAAGGCCTTCAAAAAGTTGATCCGGAACCTCCCACAGGGTTGCGGCCGTGGAAAAAGAGCTGTTGGAGAAAGTATAAGAAAGCTTGGGAATCAGGCCGCCGAGCATGCCGCCTTTGTTGAACTTAAGCGGCACGTACGCATTCAGGTTAAAGGAAAAGGACGGATAGTTCCGTTTGACGGAGTTCGTAGACAGCGAAGTGGAATTGGGGCGCTTATACCAGTTAAGATGGTATTGCCGCGCCTGGCTGCCACCCAGGTCGAATGAGGCCTCAAAAACCGGGTACAGCCCGGTGTAGGTCAGTTTTCCATGCAGGGAATGCGACCAGCTATCCCCCTTTTTCTCGCCGGGATGGGCGCTGTAACCCACGTAGCCGAACATGCTGGAAAGGGTGTTCTGGAAAAAGCCCGTAACCCCCAGCGAGGCGGTTTCGTAGGAGAAGTCGAAGCTTTGGTCCTGCAGGGCGTCGTAATTCAAATAGAAGGGGAACCACGTGTGGAAATGCACCAGATGCGGGAGCTTGCGATAAGGCTTGGGTTCCGACATCTCCACCGGCGCATCGGCTGCCGGAACAGGCCCCAGGGCCCTTTCCTGGGCCATCAGGGCATCTTCCATGGGGTAAGTATGCACATCGGCAAAGCGCACTTCCCGGGGCTGCAGGGCTTCCATCGGCGTACGGAAAAGCATCGTTCCCTCCAGCGTCTGCGCCACATAATAGAGGAAACCGTCCTCTTCGGCGGCATCCGTGAGCCCGTAGCGGGCCGATGTATACTGCAACAGCTTTCCCTCTTCCGGATAATAGCGGTACAGTTCATTGGAGCCGTCGCGGTCCGATATCCACTCCAGCACGCCGTCCGCGGCGGCCAGGTTCACCAAGATCTGGATGCAGGGCTCCAGGACGGTATCCCACTTGCCTTCGGCCGATACGTGATAGAGTCCGGCGCCTTTTTCCGAAATGCCCGCCACATAGAAGGTATTGTCTTTCCACCAGGCAATTTCGGTGGCCTGGATGCCGTCCGGCACGCGAATCCTTTGAAGGATCTTGCCATCTGTGGCGCTCAGGAAAACCAGATTGTTGCCACCCTCCCAGGGGTACTCCAGACAGCACAGATACTGCCCGTCCGGCGAGGAAGTAGGGTCGTACAGCCTTCCCTCGTGCGTAAGATCCCGGACTTTCTTTCTGGTAATATCGTAATAGCGGATGATGGAGCGGTGTGCCAGCTCCCAGCGCGTGTCCGCTACCGTTTCCGACCAGTACAGGCGTTTGAAATGCTCTTCGGCCCAGAGGGAGCCGATGCCGGAAGACAGGGGGGCCAGGATATCCTCTTTCCCGTCCCGGTAGGCTATCAGTTCCCGTCCCCGGGCGTTGTCGTCCCTCAGCAGATAGATGGTTCCGTCCAGCGGCGCGGCGGAACTGTACGAGCGGGGAAGGTTTTTGGCGTGGGTGAGCTGCTCCTGCGGAATGAAGGGGGCGCGGGCATCGGCCTCTTCCTGCCACTGGCTGTTCATGCCCTGAAGAATCTCTGTGAAGGTTTCCTTAAACCGCTTTCCAGAGCGTTCCTCGGCTGTTTTTTTCATATTCAGCTGGGTAAAGCTGAAGGGGCGACGGCGGGAGCGGGCCAGGAAATCGGCCGTAAACTGCGGGTAGTCGTAGAAGTAACGCACGCCGCCGATGGTTATATAGCCCAAAGTATAGTAGTCGGGCGTATAATGCTTATAGGAGCCATAGCGCCAGCGGTCCCAGGTACGGAAGTCCCCCTGGTCCAGAGCCACGCGGTAATAGTTCAGGAAATCGGCCGTGCGGGCGCGCGTGCCGTATCCGAAGCCGGTTTCCGCCGCCACGGCGTCCCCTTCGGCCAGGGCCAGGTCCAGATAGAACAGGAAGCCCAGGGGACTCGCTGCCTCACCGGCCAGATAGTTCAACGGCTTCAGCCAGCCGGTGTAGCCCATTTGCAGCTGCGCCTGGTGCCGCGGCTCATGGGTGGCCAGCTGGATATCCCAGGGAGAGGGCGTTCCGCCGTCATGGTCCATCACCGTATAGAATTCCATCCGGGCGGGCGCCCAGCCCACGGATCCGTTGGAAAATCCGTTGCGGGTGTGCAGCACCACCGGCATTTTCTTTCTCCACTGCAGTTCGCCGGGCATAAGGCCGATGCTGTAGCCGGCAGGAACACGGAAGCGCTCCAGCAGGCGGGCGTAATTCCGGGCCAGGGAGTCGGCGCCCTTTGGGTAAATCACCTGATAATAAGGCGTTTCTATGCTGTACCACCGTAAATGCCCCGGGTCTGTACCCTTTTGGTAGAACTGTGCGCGGGCACATAGGGATGCCGCCAGAAGGGCTATTACGGTAAGGCAAATCTTTCTTTCCTTCATACTACAAAATTAATGATTTCTTGAAATATTTCATTAAATTTGTCCTATGCAACAATACCTGGATCTGCTCAAACATATCCGCGCCAACGGCGTTATGAAGGAAGACCGCACCGGTACCGGCACCCAAAGCGTGTTCGGCTATCAGATGCGCTTCAACCTGGCCGACGGATTCCCCCTTCTCACCACCAAAAAGGTGCACCTGAAGTCTATCATTTACGAGCTGCTGTGGTTCCTGGCCGGGGACACTAACATCAAATACCTGCAGGATCATGGCGTAACCATCTGGGACGAATGGGCCGATGAAAACGGCAACCTGGGACCCGTTTATGGGTACCAATGGCGCAATTGGCCCGCTCCGGACGGGCAGGTTATCGACCAGATTTCAATGGTAATCGACACAATTCGCAAGAATCCGGACTCCAGAAGAATGATGGTAACGGCTTGGAACCCGGCCGACGTGGAAAAAATGGCCCTGCCGCCCTGCCACTGCCTGTTCCAGTTCTATGTGGCCGACGGAAAGCTTTCCTGTCAGCTTTATCAGCGCAGTGCCGATGTATTTTTGGGTGTTCCGTTTAACATTGCTTCCTATGCGCTGTTAACCCTTATGGTGGCACAGGTTACCGGTCTGCAGCCCGGGGAATTTGTGCACACCACGGGCGATACCCACCTTTACAGGAACCATTTCGAGCAAGTGGAACTGCAGCTTTCCCGCGAACCGCGTCCGCTGCCCGTGATGAAGCTGAATCCGGACGTCAAGTCCATTTTCGATTTCAAATATGAAGATTTCACTCTGGAAGGCTATAACCCGTGGCCGGCCATCAAAGCACCCGTCGCAGTCTAAAATGGAAAAAAACTTAATCGTAGCCGTTGCCGACAACTGGGGCATCGGCATTAAAAACACCCTTCCGTGGCATATTGCGGAAGATCTGAAATACTTCAAGCAAACCACCAAGGGCTTTCCCGTGATCATGGGCCGGACCACCTATTTCTCCCTGCCCTTCCGTCCGCTGCCGGGCCGCAAGAACATTGTGCTGAACCTGGGCGGGGACCCTATCCCGGAGGTAACTTGTGTGTATTCCTTCGACGAGGCCTATGCCGAAGCCGAAAAAACCGGAGCCGCCAAGTGCTTCGTGATGGGCGGCGCCTCGGTGTACCGGGCCGCCATGCCGGATATGGACAGGCTCTACATTACCCACGTGCACACCGTGCTTCCGGATGCCGATGTCTTTTTCCCGGAAATTGACCCGGCCGTTTGGGAGCGTGAAAGCACTTCCGAAACCCATATAGATCCGGAAACGGGCTTCTCCTTTGAATTTGTGGTATATAAAAAACGCTAAAGCAATGACTATAACAAAAGAACTGTGGGGAAAAACTCCCGAGGGCAAGGAAGTTCTGTTCTACACCCTTAAAAACGCCTCCGGCGCGTACGTAAAGCTGTGCAACATTGGCGCTGCCATCACTTCCATCGTGGTTCCGGACAAAAACGGCAAGCTGGGAGACATAGCGTTGGGTTACGCCAACCCGCTGGACTATATCGGCGACGGCCCCTGCATGGGCAAGGTGCCCGGCCGCTTTGCCAACCGCATTGCCAAGGGCAAGTTCACCCTGGCCGGCAAGGAATACACCTTGCCCGTCAACTGCGGCCCCAACCACCTGCACGGCGGCCCGGAAGGCTTCATGAACCAAGTTTGGGACAGCCGCATAGAGGGCGATTCCGTGGAATTCATGTACTTCTCGGAAGATGGCGAGTCCGGCTATCCCGGCAACATGAAGGTGGTGGCCCATTACACCTGGAGCGAGGACAATTCCCTCAAGCTCATCCTCACGGCCGAAACCGACGCCCTCACGGTAGTCAATCTTACCAACCACGTATATGTGAACCTGAACGGCGACGGCAGCGGCACGGTGCTTAACCATAAACTGGAGCTGAACGCCTCCCAGTGGCTGCCCACGGACCCCACCCTCATTCCGGAAGGCGACCCTGCCGACGTGGCCGGAACGCCCATGGACTTTGTGGAAGCCAAGCCCCTCGGCCAGGACATCAAGGCCGATTTCCCGGCCCTGAAATACGGCAAGGGTTACGACAACTGCTGGCTGGTAGACGGTGCCATGCCCGGCCAGCTTAACACGGTGGCCGACCTGTGGGGCGACGTCTCCGGCCGTCACATGGAGGTGCTTTCCACGCTTCCGGCCGTACAGGTATATACCGGAAACTGGCTCAAGGGCAGCCCCAAGGGCAAAAACGGCGAGTACGAAGACTACGACGGCGTGGCCATCGAGTGCCAGAAGTGCCCGGATTCCCCCAACCGGCCCGACTTCCCCTCCACCGAGCTCCGGCCCGGCGAAGTGTTCGAAGAGGCTATCATCTGGGTATTCGACTAAAGCGTTTCAAAAAACGTTATTACGTTCTCCTGGGGGGCATCCTTCAGGAGAATTTTTTTATCCCGGTCCAGCAGATAAAGGGACGGGATGCCACGGACGTTGTATATACGGTCGTTGGTAACGGCCAGCCGATGGTCGTACCCGCAAATCCAGCTTTTGGGAAAACTGTCCGCCTGGGCCATCCAGTCCTCGATTTCGGGGTCTATGAAGATATCCACCACCTTCAGCCGGCCGTCGGCGATGGCCCGGCTTACCCGGGGCATCTGCTCCATCAGTTCCATCAGCTCCCGGCAGGCATTGCAGCCCGGGTTGCCAAAGATCAGGAGGGTATAATCGGCCTGTATGCCGTGCAGGGTGTGTACTTTGCCTTGCGCATCCGTGAAGGGAAAGTCCGTGGCCACCGAGCCGACGGGGTTCCTGGCGCACATCTGGGCGTCGTAGCGGTATTTGGGCCGATAGGCGTCCTTCACCAGTTCCGATTCGGCCAGGAGGGCGGCATACACACCGTACAAATCTTCGCAGCGCACGGGGGAGTTGGGGTCGTAAAGATACTTGTTTGCCAGTTCGGCCATCTGCGGGAACAGATTGGACTCCGGATAGCGCCGGCCGAAGGTTTCCGCCCTTGCGAACAGCCGTGCCACCGCTCCCCTGGCGGCCTGCATGGGAACATTCTGCAGCAGCGTGGCATACAGGCCCATCTGCCCTTCCAGCTCCTGCAGCGCCACGCCGTTTACCGTAAGCGAGTCGCAATAATACACGGCCGATGTATCCGTGAACCGGTCCCACTGGTGGTTTACCATATAATCTACCCGGTCTTCCGCCTCTGTTATCATGGAAGGAATTTCCACTTCCGGGAAAGCGCGGCGGGCGGGTTGGACCGGCGATTTTGCCTGCCTGCCACCGCAGGAAGCCAGGAGCAAAACGGCCAGCAATATGCCTGTAATCCTTTTCATAGCATAGCAAATTTAGGTATTTATTTCAAGAAATCCTTATCTTTGCGGAACGAACGAACTTAACATGGCAGCAAGAGAAAACTTCGGCAGCCGCGCGGCTGTTATTATGGCTATGGCGGGCTCTGCCATTGGCCTGGGAAATATCTGGCGCTTCCCCTATCTGGCTGGGGAAAACGGCGGAGCCGCCTTCATTATCATATATATAGTCTTTACCCTTATCCTTTCCCTGCCCATCTTTTTGGCAGAGTCGGTGCTGGGGCGCCGTTCGGGCACCAACAGCCGGGCGGCCATTTCTTCCCTCATTCCCGGACGTGCCGGCCGATGGCTGGGTATGTTAACCGTAATTACGCCCCTCTGGATTGTTTCCTACTATTCCGTGGTGGGCGGCTGGTCGCTGGATTACCTGTCCCAGGCCCTTCGGCTAAGCTTTATCCATACCCCTCCGGAGCAGCTCACGGGCTTTTTCGAAGCCTTCATCGGCCGAACCTGGGTTCCACTCCTCTGCCACTTGGGCTTTCTGCTGGTAACGGTGGTTATAGTGGCCCTGGGCGTAAAGGGTGGCATCGAGAAATTCAGCAAAATATGCATTCCGGTGCTGTTTCTGCTCATTGTGCTCATTACGGTTTATTCCCTCTCCCTGCCAGGCGCTTCCAAGGGTGTGGAGTACCTGGTGAAGCCGGACTTCTCCAAAGTGACCGGTCATACCTTCCTGGATGCCCTGGGACAGAGTTTCTATTCCCTGTCGCTGGGCATGGGTATTATCATAACCTACTCTTCCTACGTAAGTAAAAAGGAGAACCTGATGGTGGCCGGCCTGGGCACCTCGGTGTGCGATTTGCTGTTCGCCTACCTGGCCGGTTTTGCCATTATGCCGGCGGTGTTTGCAGCGGGAATCGCTCCCGGAAGCGGCCCCGGGCTCATTTTCAACACCATTCCCTACATCTTCTCCCAGATGGGGCAGCAGATGCCGGTAGTGAGTTCGGTGGCGGCCATCCTGTTCTTTCTCACCATCCTCTTCGCCGCCCTCACCTCCTCGGTTTCGCTCATCGAAGTGGGTGTGGCTTTTCTCACTGAAACCAGCGGTATTTCGCGCCGGAAGGCCTGCGTGTGGCTGTTCCTCATTTGCGGCTTCTTCGGGGCGCTGGCATCGCTGTCGTTCGGCCCGCTAAAGGGCGTGAAGCTGTTTAACCTGTCACTCTTTGACTTTGCCGACAGCTTTGCCTCCAACGTGCTGCTGGTAATCGGCGGCGTACTGGCCGTGGTGCTGGCCGGCTGGGTGCTTCCCAAGCGCGCCGTATTTGTCGAACTCACCAACGGCGGAACCAAGAAGGGCAATGTGAAGCTGTTCCCGGTGGTTTATTTCCTCATCCGTTATGTGGCTCCGCTGGGTATCGGCGCCATGATTGTGTCACTGGTACTATGATCAAACAGCGGGAAAACTTCGGCAGCCGGGCTGCGGTGATTATGGCCATGGCGGGTTCTGCCATCGGCCTGGGCAATATCTGGCGCTTCCCGTACATGGTGGGGGAATACGGCGGTGCAGCCTTTATCATTCTGTATATTCTGTGCAGCTTTATCCTGGTGCTGCCCATATTCTTTGCCGAAACCATCATCGGCCGGCGCAGCCGCTCCAACACCTTTGGAGCCATGCGGAAACTGGCCCCCGGAACGGCCTGGAAGTGGCTGGGACTGCTCACCATTGTATCGCCCATCATTATTCTAAGCTACTACAGCGTGGTGGGCGGCTGGTCGGTGGAATACCTGTTCAAGGCCCTGACCTTTGACTTTACGGATACGCCGCCGGACCAGATCCAGGGTTTCTTCGGCCGATTCATTTCGGCTACCTGGCGGCCCATTGTGGCGCACACCGTTTTCCTGGCCATGGTGGCGGGGATTATTCTGGCGGGCGTAAAGAAAGGGATAGAAAAGTTCACCAAAATTACCATGCCCATTCTGTTTGTGCTGGTGGTGATTATAACCATCTATTCCGTTTCCCTGCCCGGGGCGTCCAAAGGCGTGGAATATCTGGTTAAACCCGATTTCTCCAAGATATCGGCCTCCACGGTGGCGGCGGCCATGGGACAGGCCTTTTTCTCCTTGTCGCTGGGTGTGGGTACCATCCTCACTTACGCTTCTTACGTGCGCAAGGACGAGAATATTCTGGCATCGGGAGTGGGAACGGCGGTGTCCGACCTGCTGTTTGCCATCCTGGCCGGTTTTTCCATTATGCCGGCGGTGTTTGCTGCGGGAATTACCCCTGGTGCCGGTCCCGGCCTGGTGTTCGAGACGCTGCCGTTCATTTTCAACAAAATGGGCGTTGCCATCCCCTGGATAAGCGCCCTGGTGGCCATTCTCTTCTTCGTTACTATTTTGGTGGCGGCCCTTACATCGGCCATTTCCATGATGGAGGTGGGGGTTGCTTACCTCACGGAGGAGAAGGGCATGAAGCGCCTCACGGCCACGCTGGCTATTACCGCTTTTGCGTGGGTTGTGGGTATCCTCTGCAGCCTTTCCTTCGGTCCGCTCAGCGGGGTTAGCCTCCTGGGCAACAGCATCTTCGACTTCCTGGACAAGCTGTGCTCCAACTGGCTCCTGCCGGCCGGCGGCCTGCTTTTCACCCTCTTTGTGGGCTGGAAAATGAGCCGGGCCGATGTAAAGGACGAATTCACCAACGGCGGCACCCTGAAGGCCAACACCCGCCTTTTCGGCCTGATATGGTTCCTCCTCCGCTTCGTTGCCCCCGTGGGCATCGTAGCGGTGTTCGTCACCAATTTACTGCTGTAAACCTATCCCAGCAGGAACTGCTTGAACCCTTCAAAGTCCTTCCCCAGCGGGATGGACCTTTTTTCGCCCTGCATGAAGGCGGCCAGGCGTTCCGGGATGGCCACCGGGGCGCCGATGATGCGTTCCACGGTGTCCTTGAACTTGGCCGGGTGGGCGGTTTCGCAGAAGAAGCCCACTTCTCCCGGCTGCGGGCTTTCCTTAAGCGCGCGGTAGCCGCAGGCACCGTGCGGGTCCAGCAGGTAGCCCGTGCGGGCGTAGCAGTCGCGGATGGTCTCCTCAATCTGCGCATCGCTGTAGGTGGCGCCGGAAATATCGGCCCGGATGGCCTCGGGCGAACGTCCGTACAGGTCCCAGATGCGGGCAAAGTTGCTGGGATCGCCCACATCCATGGCGTTGGCGATGGTCTGTACGGAAGGCCGCGGCCGGTAAGAACCCGTCTGCAGGAACTCGTAAAACACGCTGTTGGCGTTATTGGCGGCGATGAAACGCTTCACGGGCAGGCCCATCCGTTTGCCGAAGAGGGCCGCGCAGATATTGCCGAAGTTGCCGCTGGGCACGCAGCAAACCACGTTGTCGGCCAGCCCCAGCCGTTGCAGCTGCGCGTAGGCCCAGAAGTAGTAGAAGGCCTGCGGCAGGAAGCGCGCCACGTTAATGCTGTTGGCCGATGTAAGGCGCAGTGCCTCATTTAGTTCCGCATCCATGAAAGCGGCTTTTACCAGCGCCTGGCAGTCGTCGAAGGTGCCGTCAATTTCCAGGGCGGTGATGTTCTGCCCCAGGGTAGTGAACTGGCACTCCTGGATGGGGCTCACTTTCCCCTTGGGGTACAGCACAAAAACGCGGATGCCGTCCACGCCCAGGAAGCCGTTGGCCACGGCGCTGCCGGTGTCGCCGGAAGTGGCTACCAGCACGTTCACGGGGCCTTTTCCGTCATTGAAATGTTGCAACAGCCGCGCCATGAAGCGGGCGCCCACATCCTTGAAGGCCAGCGTGGGCCCGTGGAACAACTCCAGGGCATAAATGCCGGGTTCCACCTGGTGGAGGGGACAGTCAAAGGAAAGGGTTTCGGCCACTATGCGTTGCAGATCGGCGGCGGGAACATCTTCCCCAAAGAAGGCATTGGCAACGCGCGTGGAAAGCTCCACGAAGGAACCGTCGGCGCGGAAAAACGCCTCCGGAAGGCGCTGGATGCGCTCCGGCATATACAGCCCGCGGTCTTCGGCCAACCCCTTTACCACCGCCTTCTGCAGGGAGGCCAGCGGGGCTTTTCCGTTGGTGCTATAGTACTTCATGGGCAAGCAGTTTGGCGCCTTTGTTGGTAACCTTCACCACATAAACATCGCAGTTGATGCCGTGGGCGCTGAAGTGGTCCTTCATGATTTTTCCGGCCTTATGGGCAATTTCCCGCTTGTCGGAGAGGGAGAACACGGAAGGGCCCGAACCGGAGATGTTCATGGCCATGGAGCCGGTGGCCAGGATCTTTTCGCGGAGCTCGTCAAAACCCGGAATGAACTGCTTGCGGTAAGGCTCGGCCACGGCGTCTTTCATGGCGCGGCCCACCAGGCCGATGTTGCCGGAGTACAGGCCGGCCACCAGGCCGCCCACGTTGCCCCATTGGCTGATGGCGTCGTGCATGGGCACGGCTTTGGGCAGGATGCTGCGTGCCGCCTTGGTGGAAACCACAATTTCCGGATGCACCACTGCGCAGTAGAAATTGCCGGGGATGGGCAGCTGAATCATGTCCAGCGGTTCGTACCCGCGAATCAGGATAATGCCTCCCAGCAGGGCCGGGGCTGCATTATCGGCATGGTATCCGCCGCTGGCCAGGTTCTCACCCTCCATGGCGCAGATAACCATTTCCTCGTCGGAAAGCGGGCAGTCGTACAGTTCGTTCATGCCATAAGCCGCGGCGGCGCTGGAAGCGGCACTGGAGCCGATACCGGAGCCGGGGTAGATCTTCTGGCAGATGGTTACGTCGATGTGACCGCTGAGGCCGGTCATCTCAAAGAATTTGCGGATTACGGGGGTAATCACATTGTCTTCCACATTCTCCGGCAGGGGAACGCTGGTTTTGTTGGTGATGGTGATACCGTCCCCTTCCGAGGCCGTCATTTCCAGGATGTCGCCCACTTCGTCCAGGGCCAGTCCCATGATGTCGAATCCGCAGCCCAGGTTGGCGATGGAGGCCGGGGCAAATACTCTTACTTTCTTCATATTTATTAAGTTCGTTCGTTTCTAAATTCCCAGTTCTTCCTTCATGGCGCGCAGCAGGTCAAAGGCCTGCAGCGGGGTCATGTTGTTAAGGTCGGCCTCCCGCAAGCGGTCCCGCAGGCTCTCCAGCAGCGGGTCGTCCAGCTGGAACATGGAAAGCTGGAGGCTGCCGTCTTTTTCTACGTGCCCTTCGCGCGTGTTGTGGGGCTTCACGGGGATCAGGGCACCCGCCCGTTCCAGCGCCTGGCTGTTCTCCAGGGCCTTCAGGGTGCGTTCGGCGCTTTCCAGCACCGGTCCCGGCATGCCCGCCATCCGGGCCACGTGGATACCGAAGCTGTGGGCGGTGCCGCCTTCCTTTATCTTGCGCAGGAAAATGACCTCGCGGCCCACTTCCTTCACCGTTACATGGAAGTTCTTCACTCGGGGGAAAAGGCCTTCCAGGTCGTTGAGTTCGTGATAATGGGTGGCAAATAGCGTTTTGGCGCCCTTGCCGTATTCGTGAATATATTCCACGATACCCCGGGCGATGGACATGCCGTCGTAGGTGGAAGTTCCCCGGCCGATTTCGTCCAGCAGCACCAGCGAACGGGCGCTCAGGTTGTGCAGGATCATGGCCGTTTCCAGCATTTCCACCATGAAGGTGGATTCGCCCCGGGAAATGTTGTCCGTGGCACCTACGCGGGTGAACAGCTTGTCGAACCAGCCGATGCGGGCGGCATCGGCCGGCACAAACGACCCCATCTGGGCCATGAGCACGATAAGGGCCGTCTGGCGCAGCAGGGCGCTCTTACCCGCCATGTTGGGGCCGGTGAGGATGATAATCTGCTGCTTTTCGGAGTCCAGGTAAACGTCGTTGGGCACGTACTGCTCCCCCGGCGGCATCAGCGTCTCAATTACAGGATGCCGGCCGGCCTTGATGTCCAGCACCAGGGAATCGTCCATTTCCGGACGGCAGTAGTTCCGGGCCGATGCCTGTTCGGCAAAGCCAGCCAGCACATCTACCTGCGCCATAATGCGGCTGTTGCGCTGGATGGCGGCAATCTGCTGCTGGATTTGGCCGATGAGGGCGGCGTAAAGGCGCGTTTCAATCTCGTAGATGCGGCTTTCGGCCGTTACAATCTTCTCTTCGTATTCCTTAAGCTCCTCGGTAATATAGCGCTCGGCGTTTACCAGCGTCTGTTTCCGGATCCACTCCGGCGGCACCTGGTTCTTGTAGGCGTTGCGAACCTCGATATAGTAGCCGAAAACGTTGTTGTAGGCAATTTTAAGGGAGGAAATGCCGGTGCGTTCCGCCTCCCGCTGCTGCATTTGGAGCAGATAGTCCTTTCCGCTGCCGGAGAGGCTTCTGAGCTCGTCCAGATCGGCATCCACGCCGTCGGCGATCACCGGGCCCTTGCCAATTTGGGCGGCGGGTTCCGGAGCCAGTACCCGGCCGATTTCCTTGAGGATCTTATCGCAGCCGGCCAGGCCTTTGAGCAGGCCGTCCACCGGGCTTCCGGCACAGCGCTGTTTGATGGGGTTCATGAGGGAGAGGCCCCGGCCCAGCTGAATCACTTCCCGCGGCAGCGCCTTCCCGGTGGCTACGCGTCCCAGAATTCGCTCCAGGTCTCCCATCTTGCCGATATCCATCTGCGTTTGCTGCAGAACATCTTGATTCTCAATAAAGTACTGGACAATGTCGTAGCGGGCGTTCAGTTCCTTCCGGTCCAGGATGGGCATGGCCAGCCAGCTGCGAAGGAGGCGGGCGCCCATCGGCGAGGAGCATTTATCCAGCGTTTCCACCAGCGACACGCCGTCTTCTCCGGCGCTGCTGCGGAACACTTCCAAGTTGCGGAGGGTGAACTTGTCCATCCACACAAACTTACGCTCGTCTATGCGGCCGATGGAACAGATGTTCTTGAGCCCCACGTGCTGGGTTTGCTCCAGATACACCATCAGGGCCCCGGCGGCGGCTACCCCCAGCGGATAGATTTCTATGCCGAACCCCTTGAGGCTTTCCACGCCCAGCTGGCGTTTGAGGCGCTCTACGGCGGCATCGTACACAAAGGCCCATTCGTCTATGGAAGTGCAATAATAGTCCCCGAAGCGTTCCCGGACGCCTTTTTCGCACCCCCGCTGCAGCACCAGCTCCTTGGGGTTCAGGGACCCCAGCAGGGTGCCGATATAATCCAGCGAACCCTGGGCTACCTGGAACTGGCCGGTGGAAACGTCCAGGAAGGCGGCACCGCAAAGGTCTTTCTCGAAGTAGAGCCCGCAAAGGAAGTTGTTTTCCTTTACCTCCAGCATGTTTTCCCCAAAGGAAATGCCCGGGGTAACAATTTCCGTAATGCCGCGCTTTACCAGCTTCTTGGCAAACTTAGGGTCCTCCAGCTGGTCGCACACGGCCACTTTGAAGCCGGCCCGCACCAGTTTGGTAAGGTAGTTTTCCAGGGCGTGATGGGGGAATCCGGCCATGGCCACCGGTCCTTTGTCTCCGTTGGACTTTTTGGTCTGGACCAGGCCCAGTACCCGGGAGGCCGTTACGGCATCGTCCGAATAGCATTCGTAGAAGTCTCCCACACGATACAGCAGCAGGGCCTCGGGGTGTTGGGCCTTCACCTCGAAGTAATGCCGCAGCATGGGGGTATCTTCTGCCATCTTTGCCATGTACCGGTTTTTGGATTACGGCAAATGTACGAAAAATTACGCAAAAGATACTATATTTGTAATTCCATGAAACGTGTTTTGGTCATAGCGTATTACTGGCCGCCGTCCGGCGGTTCGGGGGTGCAGCGCTGGGTGAAATTTTGCAAATACCTGCCTTTGGAGGGCTGGCAGCCGGTGGTGTATGCCCCGGAGAACGCCGCCTATCCTTCGCTGGACCCTTCGCTGGAAGCCGAAGTGCCCGCCAGCGTAGAAGTAATCCGCCGGCCCATTCTGGAACCGTATGGCATTTACCGCAAAATCATGGGCAAAGGCGCCAGCCAGCAGGTTACGGAAATCTCTTCCGGAGAAAAGACCTGGAAGCAAAAGCTTTCCCTCTGGATCCGGGCCAATCTTTTTGTGCCGGATCCGCGGGTAGGTTGGGTGTGCCCCAGCGTGCGTTTCCTCAAGAAATACCTTGCGGAACATCCTGTGGATGTGATTGTTACCACTGGGCCGCCCCATTCGGTGCACCTCATCGGCCAGCGCCTGCACAAGGCTTTGGGCATTCCCTGGATTCCGGATTTCCGGGACCCGTGGAGCCGGATGTATTACCTGAAATACCTGCCGATGACCGACTGCACCTGGCGGAAACTCCGCCGGCAGGAGCAGGCAGTGCTGGACGAATGTTCCATGGTGCTGGCCTGCACGCCGCTGGTGCAGGAAGAATTTCAGGCTCAAACACATACGCCCGTCGCCTGTATCACCAACGGATTTGACGAGGAAGACTTTGCCGGCAGGCTGCTGCCGCGCCGGGACGGGCATTTCAACCTTACCCACACCGGCCTGTTTGCGGCCGACGGCAATCCGCTCACACTGTGGAAGGTGCTGGGCCGGATGGCGGCCGATATCCCGGCTTTCCGGGAGGCGCTCCGCCTTCGCCTGGTGGGCCGTGTAGATAAGGAAATCCTGGATGCCATTGCGCAGGAGGGCCTTTCCGGCAACGTTGTAGAGCTGGGGCCCTGCAACCATGCCGAAGCCGTCCGGGAGCAGCGCGCCGCCACGGTGCTTTTGCTGCCGCTGCGCAACGACCCTCAGTATCGGCCCATCCTTCCCGGCAAGCTGTTCGAATACCTGGCCAGCCGCCGTCCGGTACTGGGCATCGGCCAGCCCGACGGTGCCATGGCCCGGGTGCTGGCCGAAACCAAGGCGGGCGTAACGGTAGACTGGGCCGATGCCGCCGCTACCCGTTCTTTCCTGGAATCGGCCTGGAACCAGTTCGTGAACGGCAGCGTTCCGGCCACCAAGGGCGATATCAGCCCGTACACCCGCCGTGCAACCACTCACGCGCTGGCGGAATTGTTGGAACGGGTGCAAAAAGGGCCCGTTTCGCCCCCAAGTGAACAAAATTAA
Organism: uncultured Bacteroidales bacterium; assembly: GCA_946406355.1. Taxonomy (GTDB): domain Bacteria; phylum Bacteroidota; class Bacteroidia; order Bacteroidales; family UBA932; genus Cryptobacteroides. The sequence goes on from CAMJKI010000002.1 coordinate 72,507, forward strand.
TCCATTGGGGGGCAAATCTCCCCGTTTTTGCCCCCGAAATGCATGAATAGGATCATGAGGAAGATCAATTGGAAAGCAATCGGCATATTGGCCGGCGTTATAGTGCTGTTTTTGGTACTCAGTTACGGTTTTGTGCCGCAGGTGCTGGACGGCAAGATAGTGAACCAGAGCGATATCTCCGGCTATGTGGGCATGTCTCACGAGATGACGGAGTGGAACAAGGCGCATCCGGACAACCCTACTTACTGGACCGATTCCATGTTCGGCGGCATGCCCACTACGGCCATTTCCACGCAGAACGGCGGCGACTACACCCAGTCGCTGTACAACCTGCTGTTTACCGGAAAGCGGCCGGCCACCTGGCTCTTTGTGGCGCTGCTGGGCGCTTTTCTGCTGTTTCTGGCGCTGGGTGTAAAATGGCCGATAGCCATCGGCGGGGCAGTGGCCATTGCCTTCTGCAGCTACAATTTCCAGATTATCCAGGTGGGTCACAACACCAAGATGCAGGCCATCGCCCTGATGCCCTGGGTGCTGGCGGCAGTGGTGTATACCTACCGGTCCAAAGGCATTTGGAAAACCCTTCTTGGCGCTTGTCTTTTTGGCCTGGCGCTTAGCCTGCAAATCAAGGCCAACCATCAGCAAATCTCTTATTACCTGGCCATTATCATTCTGCTGTATGCGCTGGTGGAGTTTATCGGCGCCATCAAAAACAAGGCCTGGAAGCCCTTCCTGGTGGCATCGGCCCTGTTGCTGGTGCTGGGCGGGGCGGGTATTGCTACCAATGTGAACAAGCTGCTGCCGCTGGCCAAATATACGCCCTACACCATGCGCGGCGGCTCCGAACTGTCGCAGGATGGCGGCAATGGCGGCGGCCTGGACCTGAATTACGCCACGGCCTGGAGCTACGGCTGGGAAGAACTGCCCAACCTGATGATACCCAACTTCAACGGCGGCTCCTCCTCCGGCGCCGTGAACCCGGACAAATCGGCCACGGTAAAGCTGCTGAAGCAGGCCGGGCAGAAGAATGTGCGGGAAACAGCCAAGGCGCTGCCGCTGTATTGGGGGCCGCAGCCTTTCACCGCCGGGCCCATGTACATGGGTGCCATCACCGTTTTCCTCTTTATACTGGGCCTGTTCCTGTACAAGGGACGGGAGAAATGGTGGCTGGTGGCGGCAACCATCCTGGCAGTGCTGATGGCCGTGGGCAGTCACTTTATGGCCTTCACCAAGCTGTGCTTCAATGTTTTGCCGCTGTATAACAAGTTCCGGACGGTTTCCATGGCGCTGGTTGTGCTGCAGGTGACGCTGCCGGTGCTGGGCTTCCTTACCCTGGACCGGATTGTTCGCGAAGAATATAGCAAAAAGGCCTTCCGGAAGGGCTTCTGCTGGGCTGTCGGCCTTACCGGAGGCTTCTGCTTCCTGTGCTGGCTGGCGCCGGGCCTGTTCGGCTCTTTCACCGCCGATTCCGACGCCCAGATGCAGGATGTGCTGGTAGAGGCTTTGGTGACCGACCGCATGGCCCTGTTTCAGGCCGATGCCAGGCGTTCGCTCCTGCTCATCCTGGCTTCCGCCGGCCTTTTGATATGGGCTTTCCTGCCCAAGGGCCAGACAGAACACGCCAAAAGCTTTGCCGGCATTGAGCGCAAGTGGGTAGCCGCGGTGGCTATCGGCCTGCTGGTTACGATGGACCTCTTTGCCGCTGGCAAGCGCTACCTGAATGCCGACCATTTCACTACCCCCAAGGACTTCAACGCGCCCTTTGCCGAGCGTCCCGTGGATCAGATTATCAAGGCCGACAAGGACCCGCAGTACCGGGTGCTGGACCTGACGGTGAATGTGTTCAATTCCTCCGTTCCGTCCTATCATCACAAGAGCGTGGGCGGCTATTCTCCGGCCAAGCTGCAGCGCTATCAGGATTTGATAGAGCACTATCTTACCGGCGAAATCAACAGCCTGTACAAGCAGCTGAATACAGCCGAAGATTTGCAGGAAGTATCTGATTATATGACGGTTTCCACGCCCGTGCTGAATGCCCTGAATACGCGTTACGTGGTGCTGTCCGACGACTATCCGCCGCTGGTGAACGACGGCGCCTTCGGCCCGGCCTGGTTTGTAGATTCCGTGGTGGAGGCTGCAACGCCCGATGAAGAAATTGCCCTTCTGGGCGCTGTGGATCTCCGCACCCAGGCGGTGGTAGGAGATGGCCGGTCGCTGCCGGCCATGACGAGCGGGACCCCGGATGACGGCTCCACTCCCGTCATCCCCGGCTCGACCGGGGATCTCATCGGCCTCACCTCTTATGCCCCCAACGAGCTCCATTACCATTACACCGCCGCTTCGGACCGCTTGGCGGTGTTCAGCGAAATCTACTACCCGGATGGCTGGACGGCCACCGTGGACGGGCGGCCGCTGGAACTCCTCCGCGCCGACTGGACGCTTCGGGCGGCCCTTCTCCCTGCCGGTGAGCACGACGTGGTGATGCACTTCCTGCCGGAAAGCTACCGCACCGGCGCCCGCATCTCCACCATCGCCTCCATCGCCCTGCTTCTGCTCACCCTCCTCTCAATCCTGGGCCTTTTTATCAGACAGCGCAGAGCGTAACTTGTTGACTGAAAAGAGATTAAATGATTCCCGGTGCAATTAGATTTGCACCGGGAATCATTTAATTAGCTGACGCACAATTGGTTGCGTTATGCGGCGGAAACTAGACGGTTTCGGCCAGCTTGGAGGCCAGGTCCAGGAAGGCCAGGGCGTCGGGGCGTGTGCCCAGGGCGGCCGGCTCGCCGGCGTCACCGGCTTCGCGGATGCCTTGCACCAGCGGGATCTGCCCCAGCAACGGAATGTCCAGTTCGGCCGCCATCCTGGAGCCGCCCTCTTTGCCGAAGAGGTAGTATTTCTCGTCCGGATGGGCCTCCGGCGTGAACCAGGCCATATTTTCCACCAGGCCGTAGATGCGCCGGTTCACCGAAGGGTTCCGGAACATATCGGCTCCTTTCCTTACATCGGCCAGGGCCACTTCCTGCGGAGTGGTTACAATTACGGCGCCGGAAAGCGGAATATCGCTCACCAGGGAAATATGGATGTCGCCCGTTCCCGGGGGCATGTCAATTAGCAGGTAGTCCAGCGGTCCCCATTGGGTCTGTAAGACTATCTGTTTGAGGGCGCTGCAGGCCATGGGACCGCGCCAGATGAGCGCCTGCCCGGCCTGGGCAAAATAGCCGATGGACATCCATTTCACGTTGTACTTTTCGACGGGCACGAACAGTTCGCTGCCTTCTTCTCCTTCCATGGCCGGCACATAGCCTTCAGTACCCGTCATGATGGGTATGGAGGGGCCGTAAACGTCGGCATCGGCCAGTCCCACCCGGTAACCCAGGCGCGCCAGGGCGATGGCCAGATTCACGGCAACGGTGCTTTTTCCCACGCCGCCCTTGCCGGAAGCGATGCCGATGATATGGCCCACTTCCCGCACCTGGTCCAGGTTCAGATCGTTCGTCGTTTTTTTGGCGGGATCCCGCACCACGGTCTTCACTTCCACCTGCGTTCCCCCGGGCGCGTTCCGGTAGATGGCGGCCCGGGCCGCACCCACCAGATAGTTCTTGAGAGGGTCTGGCCGCTTAGGGAAAGCCAGCGTTACAACCACCGATCCTTCAGTTATTTCCACACCGGATACCATCCCCAGGGAAACAATGTCTTTGTCCTCTTTGCCGGGGTGCTGCACCTCGCGCAGCCACTGCATTACCAATTCTTCCGTCATATTACTGGAATTTGCCACAAAAATAGGGAATTTTTACTATTTTTGCCTTCCAAACCATTTAGATATGAAAAGATTTTTAGCAATTGTGGCCGCTCTCGCCGTGTCGGTGAGCGCTTTCGCCGACGAAGGAATGTGGCTGCTGCCGCTCCTTAACCAAATGAACAAAAAGGATTTGAAAGCTGCGGGATGCAAGCTTTCCCCGGAGGAAATCTATTCCATCAACAAGTCTTCGCTCAAGGACGCCATCGTCCAGTTCGGCGGAGGTTGCACCGGAGAAATGATCAGCGGGCAGGGCTTGGTAATCACCAACCACCACTGCGGCTACAGCAGCATCCAGAGCCTTTCCACCGACGAGCATAACTACCTGATGGACGGCTACTGGGCCAAGAATACCGCCGAGGAAATCCCCGCTCCCGGCCTCAGCGTCACCTTCCTGGTTTCCATGGAGGACGTTACCGCCGTAATGGAGAAGGCCGAGGACCAGGCGGCCAAGGCCGAAGAACTGGTAAAGGCCGCCAACGAGGCCAATCCCTACTGCCAGGCCGAGGTTGAGAGCTTCTACAACGAGAATGTCTTCTACCTCATTGTGTACAAGACCTACCGCGACGTGCGCTTCGTGGCCGCCCCGCCGGCATCCATGGGTAAGTTTGGCGGAGAAACCGACAACTGGATGTGGCCCCGTCACACCTGCGACTTCTCCATGTTCCGCGTGTATGCCGGCAAAGACAACCAGCCCGCAGCCTACAGCCCCGACAACGTGCCCTACCAGCCCGTCCGGAGCCTGAAGATTGCCACCAAGGGCGTGAAGGAAGGGGATTATACCATGATTATGGGTTATCCGGGCAGCACTCAGCGGTACCAGACTGCCACCCAGCTCAACCAGATGATTGCTACCCACCGCATCTCCATCGACGCCCGCACTGTGCGTCAGGACCTCATGTGGGAGGCCATGTGCGCCGATCCTTCCGTGCAGCTCAAATACGCCAACAAGTATGCCGGATCGGCCAATGGCTGGAAGAAGTGGCAGGGTGAAGAGCTGGCCTTCGAAAACCTCAGCATCATCCCCCGTGAAGAGCAGAAAGAGGCCGACCTGATGGCTTGGATCAATGCAGATCCCGCCCGCCAGGCCCTCTACGGAACTCCGGTGGCCGACATTGACGCCTACGTTTCCAAGAACGCTGCCGCCAATCAGGCCGTTACCCTGCTTTCCGAGGTGGCCAACTCCATCGAACTCATCGGCATGGCCGCCAACCTGATGAACGGCTATGGCCGCGCCCTGCAGCAGGGCACCGACAGCGTAGCCGCCCTGGCCCAGGCCAAGGAAAGCCTGCAGCGCCGTTATCGCGACTACGTGGAAGAGCTGGACCGCAAGGAGGCCGTGGCCATGCTGGAATTCTACCGCAATCGGGCCAAGGAGGAGGACTACCTCAATGCCGATTTTGCCACGCTGGACATTCCCGCTTATGTGAAAGACCTTTACGACAACAGCGCCTTTACCTCGTACGAGAAAATGCAGGCCACGCCCGTGGACAGCTTGCTGAACGACCCTGCCCTGGGTCTGTACACCAGCATGACCATGGTTGTAATGAAGCACTACACCGCCCTGTACGGATCGCCCGATGAAGAAGCCAAGTACAGCGCCGCCCGCAAGCACTTCACGGCAGCCCTCATGGAGTGGCAGAAGGGAAAGGCCATGTACCCGGACGCCAACTTCACCATGCGTCTCACCTACGGAACAGTTAAGCCTTACAGCCCCAAGGACGGCCTCACCTACCATTACTTCACCACGGCCAAGGGCCTGCTGGAGAAGGAGGACCCCACCAATCCGGAATTCATCCTGCCCGCCGGCGTAAAATCCCTCATCCTGGCCGGTGATTATGGCCGCTGGGCCGATGCCGACGGCACCTTGCACACCTGCTTCCTCACCAACAACGACATCACCGGCGGCAACTCCGGCAGCCCTGTTCTGGACGCTAACGGCAACCTCATCGGCCTGGCCTTCGACGGCAACTGGGAGAGCATGAGCTCCGACGTAATGTTTGAGCCGGACCTCCAGCGCTGCATCTGCGTGGATATCCGCTATGTGCTGTGGATGATTGAGAAGTTCGGCGGCGCCACCAACCTCATCAACGAACTCACCTACGCCAAGTAGTTCCCGCTTGCAGAATGTAATCACCTGAAGGTGAACCGATTAAATGTTTCCCGGTGCAATTTTATTTGCACCGGGAAACATTTATCTTGCAGCATATCAATGACTTGCGTTCTGCAGGCCTAGAACAGTGAGGGTTCCAGCTCTTTTACGTGGAAGGATTTGCGGTGCCAGGGGGTGTAACCGTGGCGGCGGATGGCTTCTATGTGTTCGGCGGTGGGGTAGCCCATGTTGCGGTCCCAGCCGTATTGGGGATACTCCAGGGCCAGTTTTCGCATGAATTCGTCCCGCCAGGTTTTGGCCAGCACAGAGGCTGCGGCAATGCTGGCAAAGGTGGCGTCGCCGTGCACAACCGTGCGGAAATTGTTGAAGCCATACGGGCCGAAGGGGCGGAACTTATTCCCGTCTATCAGCAGAAACGCCGGTGCCGGATCCAGGCGAAGGACGGCCCGCTGCATGCCGGTGACAGAGGCCCATAGGATATTAAGCCGATCAATCTCTTCCGGCTGAACAGCCTCTACCGCCCAGGCGATGGCCTCCCGCTCGATGATGGGCCGGAGCTCTTCACGCGCTTTTTCACTCATTTGCTTGGAGTCGTTCAGGAGGGGATGCCGGAAGCCTGGAGGAAGAATTACGGCGGCGGCATACACCGGCCCGGCCAGCGGCCCGCGGCCAGCCTCATCGCAGCCGGCTTCCAGCCGGCCCGGCTCCAGGTAGGGTTTGAGCTTTGGTTCTGTCATTCTGGACGCAGCGAAGATTCTCTGGCAAATTTCGCTATCTTTGCACAAATATACAAACGAGATGATTAAAGAAATGCCCGTCTGGAAATGGGCGCTGCTGCTTCTGGCGGCCCTTTTCCTGTCCACCCTGCTGTATGGGGTGTCTTCCATGGTAACCCTTATCCCCATTACATGGGGCCGATGGGTGGGTACGCTGCTGATGGCCGCTGCCATGCTGGCGCTGTACGCCCTGTTTGTCCGCTGGTTCGAGAAACACAACCCACAAGATCTGCCCATGAATAAATGCCTTCCCCACTCAGCTGCGGGCATGGGAATCGGCTTGGTCTATTTTGTTGTGGTTGTGGCTATTATGCTGGCTATCGGCGTTTATAAGATTGAGGGAACCGGCCATGCATGGAAAGATATAATGAATTCGTTCTTTGTGTTCCTGCTGGTAGCCATCGGTGAAGAAATTATTTTCCGGGGCGTGCTGTTTCGTTGGATAGACGAAAAATGGGGTTTCGCGGCCGCCCTTGTGGCATCGGCCCTTATCTTCGGCTTTGTACATATTACCAACGACAACGCCTCCTGGTGGTCTTCCCTGGCCATTGCCATTGAGGCCGGGCTGCTGCTGGGCGCCATTTACAAATATTCCGGAACGCTGTGGATGCCCATCGGCGTGCACTGGGCCTGGAATTTCTCGCAGGGCAACATCTTTGGCTTTGAGGTGTCCGGAACGGACGCCGGCGCCTCCCTCCTGTACAGTACCGTGTCGGGCAGCGAATGGCTCACCGGCGGAGCCTTCGGGGCCGAGGCTTCGGTAATTTCCGTGGCGGTGGGAACGCTTGTGTCGGCCTGGCTCATCTGGCAGGTTTATCGGCGCAATGAAGCCTAAAATCGACCTATATTATTGTATTTGCGTGAAAAATGGTTATATTTGCAGACTGCCTTGAAAAACGCAAAATTAATTAATACCCAATGAAAACTTACACTACCAAAAACATCCGCAACGTTGTCTTGATTGGTGCACCCCGCAGCGGTAAAACCACCCTGTCGGAGGCCATGCTCTTCGAAGGCAAGGTCATCGACCGCCGCGGTTCCGTAGAGGAAAAGAACACCGTGTCCGACAACACTGAGTTCGAACAGACCAACCAGAAGTCCATCAACGCCACTCCGCTGTATGCCGAGTTCAATGGCTGCAAGATCAACTTCATCGACGCTCCGGGTTCCGACGATTTCTCCGGCGGCGCCCTTGCCGCCTTTAAGGTGGTTGAGGCTGCCGTTATGGTAATGAACGGCACTGCCGGCATCGAGGTGGGCACTACCCTCTTCGGCCGTTATGCCGATCAGTACGGCGTTCCCATGATCATTGCCGTGAACCAGCTGGATCACGACAAGGCCAACTGGGACGGCGTGCGTGGCGCCATCAGCGAGGAATTCGGCAAGAAGGCTATCATCTGCCAGTTCCCTGTGAACCCCGGCCTGGGCCTGGAAGGCTTCGTGGATGTTATCACCATGAAGTTCTACAACAAGAAGAACGAGGAGCAGGACATCCCTGCCGCCTATGCCGATGAGGCCGAAGAACTGCGCGCCGAACTCATGGAGAAGGCCGCCGAAGGTTCCGACGAGCTCATGGAGAAGTTCTTCGAGACCATGGAGCTGAGCACCGACGAGATCCGTGAGGGTCTGCGTGCCGGCATCCTCAAGGGCGAGACCATCCCGGTGTTCTGCACCGCCGCCAAGGAAAACATCGGCGTAAAGCGCCTGATGGAATTCATCGTGAACGTGGTTCCTTCTCCGGAAGGCAAGGAAGAGCCCACCGTGGACGGCGGCACCCT
>CAMJKI010000003.1 GCA_946406355.1 uncultured Bacteroidales bacterium
GACGGATTTCGGCCTTGCCGATGAGGAAGAAAATGTCGTCGTTGTAGTCGCCCTTAAGAGTGCTGGCGGCAACATCCCTGTAAACCACCTTTTCTACGGGAACTTCCTTCACCACTTCCTTTTCGATGATCTTCTCCACAATCTTTTCCTGCACGGTGGCGGGAGCGGGAGCTTCCTTCTTGGCCTTTCCACCGCCGAAGGTGATGTTTACGCCGAAGGTGAAGGTGCGGATGGTAGGATACTTGTCACGCTCGTCGGTACCGGCGTCGAAGCCCGTGATGGGAACTTCCGGATCCAGGCCGGTGTAACCGGTGAAGGTGGCCAGGTTGTGCACGGAAGCATAGGCGCGCACGCTCTGGATGTACTTGTTGGGCTTGAAGTTATGAGTGTAACCCAGGGTTACGTTGTCAATCTTCCAGTAGTCGCCGTCTTCGATGTAGTAGCTAACGATACGCTGGGTATCGGACAGCACCACCTTGTTGCCGGTCTTTTCACCGGTACGGGCATCCACGGCGTCAAACTGGTCGAAGGCGCAGTTGAGCGTGTTGTACAGGATGGTGGGGTTGCCGTAGAACATCTTCTGGAAGTTCAGGATCTGGAAACCGAAGGCGCCGCGCATGGTAATGTTAAGGTCGAAGCCCCGGTAACGGAAGGTATTGTTGAAGTTGAGGAAGATGTCCGGAACACCGTTACCCAGAACCTGCCAGTCGGTGTAACCGGCGTCGGCGGCCAGGCCGTAGTACTTGCTTACCACGTTGCCGTCGGCGTCGCGGCGCAGGCGCTCTACAACCCACTTACCACCGTCGTCCAGGCCCACGGAACGCAGATTGAAGAAGTTGCCGATAGGCTGACCCACCTTCACCTGGTGCGTGGTCTTCTGGATAGGCTCACCGGTGTAACCGGCGTCGAAGTAGTCGTTGGTGCTCTGGAACTGGTCGTTGGAAATGGAGATGAGTTCGTTGCGGTTGTGCGAGAACGAAATCTGCGAATTCCACTCGAAGTTGCGGGTGCGCACCGGGATGGCGTTCAAGAGCACTTCAATACCCTCGTTGCGGATCTGGGCCACATTGGCCATGATGGAACCGTAGTAGTACGGAGGAGTAGGAACGGAATAGTAATAGAGGCCGTCCTTGGTGTCGCGGCGGTACACGTCGATGCTACCGTTCAGGCGCTCGTCAAAGAAGGCGAAGTCCAAACCCACATTGTACTCGTACTTCTTTTCCCAGTGGAGTTCCGGGTTGTCGTTACGGGTGGGAACAATGGGCTGAATCCAGTTTCCGTTGTAGATATAGTTGCCGTCGTAGTCGATGGAAGCCAGCGACTGGTACGGGCTGGAAATGTCGATACCGGTAATACCGAAACCGGCGCGGAGCTTGAGGTTGTTGATCCACTTGACGCCCCGGAGGAAAGCCTCGTTATTCAGACGCCAACCGGCGGAAACGCCAGGGAAGTAGCCCCACTTGTGATTAGCACCGAACTTGGAGGAACCATCGGCACGGATGGAAGCCATGAGCAGGTAGCGGTCGCCGAAGTTGTAGGTGGCACGGGCGAACAGGCCGATGAGCTTGCTCATGCTGGCCGAAGAAGACATGCTGGCCGTACCGTCCTTGAGGCCGTTACCCTTCTCCAGGGCGTTCCACAGATAGCCGTCGTTGGGATAGTTCCAGTTGGAAGCGCTGAAGCTCTCGCTGTAACCGTCCTCGTAGCTGTAGCCGGCCACGGCAGTAACGTGGTGGTTACCGAAGTCCTGCACGTAGTTGGCGCTGATTTCCATCATGTTGGAGGTGTAGTCGGAGGCGTTGCGGCCGGCCTGGCCGTTACGGGCGCTCTTGGTGGTGCTTTCGTCCTGGCGGGTATTGTAGTAACCGCCGATACCGCTCTGGCCCTTGCGCACGTACATCATCTTGAAGGTGAGGGGTTCCCACGGGTGGAACTCGGCCGTACCGGTGAAGCGCACGTTGCGGTTGCGGTACATGCCCAGCTGCTCGTTGATAATGGACATGGGGTTGGCGTAGAGGTAAATGTCACGGATCACATAGGTGCCGTCCTCGTTGTAGATGGGCTGCAGGGGTCCCTGGATGCAAGCCTGCCGATAGGCGTAGGAAGCGTCGAAGCGGGAATCCCGGCTGGTTTCGTTGGCCATCACTTCGGCCGATACCTTGAGCATATCGTCCAGGAAGAACTGGGACACCATGGCGCGGGCGCGGATGTTGCTGCGGCCGGTGTTCTTGATGGTACCCTGATTATTATTATAGGTGATGTTGGCGGTATAGATGCTGTGAGCGCCGCCGCCGCGGATGGACACGTTATGGTTCTGGGAAATACCCACGCGGCTGATTTCCGACAGCCAGTCGGTCTTGGTCTCATTGGCCAGCTGACCGTTGGCGCCCTGGAAACTCCAGCCTTCGGCCCGGCGGGCCAGCACATCGTCGGCCGTCATGAAGTCCGGACGGTTGAGCCAGGTGGAAGCGGTTACATAGCCGCTGTATTCCACGGTGGCCGGCATTTCGCGCTTGGCGTTGCGGGTAGTGATGATGATAACGCCGTTGGTACCGCGGGTACCGTAAATAGCAGTGGCGGAACCATCCTTCAGCACGTCGATGGACTCGATGTCTTCCGGAGCCACGGTGCTCAGGTTGCCGGGAATACCGTCGATGAGCACGAGCGGAGCGGAGGAGCCGTACAGGGAAGAAGTACCGCGGAGCATCACGGACGAAGAGGCGGTAGGATCACCGGAAGAAATGGTAATCTGCAAGCCTGCCACTTTACCCTGAATGAGCTGACCGGCATCAATCACGGCACCCTGGACGAAGTCGTCGGCCTTCACGCTCTGCACAGAGGAGGTGATATCGGCCTTCTTCTGGGTACCGTAACCAATGGCCACGGCCTCCTGCAGGAAGGATACGGCATCGTTCATCACAACGTCGATGGTCCTCTGGTTGCCCACGGTTACGCTTTGGGTTTCGTAGCCGATGCAGGAGAATTCGAGGGCGGAAGAAGAGCTTCTCACGGTGATGGTGTACTTACCATCCATGTCCGTGACAACGCCGTTCGTCGTTCCGGCCTCCACGACACCGGCCGCAATTACAGGCATGCCGCTTGCGTCGGTGACGGTGCCCCTCACCGTTACGGACTGGGCCATCGCAGGGACGGCTGCCGCCAGGAGGGCAAGGGACAGAATGAATTGGAATAAACGTTTCATACTGCTTGTTGGGTTATTAGTTAGTTAGTATAAAAGAGTGTCTCTTTTGAACCGTTGCAAATTTGTCTACTATCTGCGACAATCCTTACAATAATGCTACAAAGAAATAGCAAAATCATCCATTATCCCGAAAAATCAGTGCGGGAGGCAGTTTCTGTAGAAGAACTCGTACACCCGGCGGGTAATCCAGTCGCTGCCCAGATTGTGGGTGTGACCGGGCAGGTACAGCTGCTCAAAATCCTTCCCGTGCTTGATGAGTTCGCTCACCACCTGCAGCGAGGAGGCCGGATCTACGTTGTCGTCCATTTCGCCGTTGATGATGAACAGCTTTCCCTCCAGCCTGTAGGCGTTGTCCACATTGGAACTTTCGCTGTACCACGGGCCGATGGGGTAACCCATCCACTGCTCGTTCCACCAGATCTTGTCCATCCGGTTGTCGTGGCAGCCGCAAAGGGCCACGCCCACCTTGTAGAATTCCGGATGGAAGAGCAGGGCGGCCAGGGTGTTCTGTCCGCCGGCGGAATAGCCATAGACGCCCACGTTGGACAGGTCCATATATTTATACTTTTTGGCAGCCGCCTGCATCCACAGGATACGGTCCGGGAAACCGGCGTCCTTGATGTTGCGCCAGGCCACGTCCTGGAAGCTCTTGGAACGGTTGTCGGTGCCCATGCCGTCGATGGTAACCACAATGAATCCCAGCTCGCAGAGGCGGGCATAGCGGGGCGGAACGCCCTGGAAGTTCTTTTCTACATGGCTGTCGTGCGGACCGGCATAGATGTATTCCACCACCGGGTAGGTTTTCATAGGATCGAAATTGAAAGGACGGAAAATGGTTCCCCAGATGTCGGTAACCCCGTCGCGGCCCTTGGCCTTGAACACTTCCGGCATGGTGAAGCCATCGGCCAAAATGGCCGAAATGTCCTCCTGCTGCACCGTCATGAGCACTTTGCCGTCGGCGGCGCTGCGGAGCACCGTGGTGGACGGGAGGTCCGGACGGGAATAATTGTCTACGAAGGCCGTATGGCTGCGGTTGAACGTAACCACGTGATGCGCCTTTTCGGGCGTAAGGTCCGTCACCTTTCCGCTGGCCAGGTCTATTTTGATGACATGCTTATTATAGGGGTCTTCACCCTTTTTGGCGCCCAGTCCGTTGGCATTGGCCAGCACAAAGCCGCCTTCCTCGTCCACAAAATGGATTTCCCGCACGTTCCACTCCCCTTTGGTGAGCTGCGAAATGGCTCCGTCCCGGGTGTCTATGCAGTAAAGGTGGCGCCAGTCGTCCCGCTCCGAAATCCAGAGCATGCGCTTGCCGTCCTTGAACAGGTAGCGCCAGAGGTCGTAATAATAGACAAAGGTATCGGTCTCCTCGCGGGCCAGCGTACGCACGGCACCGGTAGCGGCATCCACAGCGCACAGCTCATACAGCTGATGACCGCGCTGATTATATTCATAGGTAAAGAAACCCGAATCCTGCGACCACTGGCCCAGTTCCAGGAAGTACTGGTCCATGGGAATGGTGCGGTCCAGGGGGATCTGCCGAAGGGCCGATACGTCAAACAGGGCCGGCTTGCTCTGGGGCAGGCGGTCGCCGGGCTTGGCGTAATCCAGCCAGCGGTATTTGGGCTGCACCTGCGTGGCCGGACGCGATTCCCGCAGCAGGATCTGGCGCTCCCTGAGCACATCCTTGCCCAGGGCGGCCAGCTTGGTTCCGTCGGGAGACCATCGAAGCTCCACATAGGTGAAGGCATCCGTACCGTCAAAGCTCAGCTGCACGGGGTTGGCCCCGTCGGCATCGCTCACCCACACGTTGTTGTCCCGCACAAAAGCCACCCGGGAGCTGTCCGGCGAAAAACGTTTCACCTCGCGGTTCACCGCAAACTGGCTTTCGTCGGAAGGGTCGTAGTACCTTCTTCGGAGGGAAGCCATGGCTTCCTCGAATTCTTCTTTGGTAATTTCGCTCTTCTGCGTTCCGGTGACGCGATACCAGGCATCCCCGGAGGGCGTCTGTGTGGTGTACACAAAGCTGTCATTGGAAGTCCAGCCCGGCTGGATGGCTCCATAATAGAGCTTTTTGCCGTAACGGACGGTTTCCATGGCCCTGGAGTAATCGGCATCAAAGTTCTGTGCAAAGGCCGATGCTGCCAGCAGGCAGGTTAAAAACAGGATAATGCTCTTTTTCATATCAGGTGTTTTATGATTCTTTGGCCAGCCGCACCATCAGCACGCCATGGGCGGGAATTACGGCTTTAAGACGGTCTTTCGTATTGCCGATCACTTTGTGCTGCCAAAGGTCACGGACCGAATAGTTCCATTTCCGGAAGTTCACGTCCCGGGCAAAATACATGGTTTGGTCGCGCCAGTTATAGTCCAGTTTCCACTCATCGCGGCCGCGGTTCATGAAGCAGACCGCAATTTCACCATCGGCCAGGGGCTTGGCCCAGATTTCCCGGTCTCCCATATCCATGAAGCGGATAGCCTGGCGGCCCAGCGGGTCCTGGTTCACGGCAATCACTTCCTTGTTGGTAAGGATCTGGAGGGTTTTGTAGTCCATTTCCCGGAGATCGTTGCCGCTCATCAGCGGAGCGGCCAGCATGCACCACATGGAGAAGTGGGTTACGCTCTCGTCCCAGCTGAGTTCACCATTGCCCACTTCCAGCATTTCGGCGTCGTTCCAGTGGCCGGGACCGGCAAAAGGATACAGCTCGGCATCGGCATCGATGCACTGCAGCACGCCCACACCGCCCCAGTCGAACACGCAGTCGTAGCAGGCCCGGATGTCCGGCGTTACGCGCCACAGATGGCCGATGCCTTCGCCCCACTCCCAGGGCTTGTTTTCGCCCCATTCACAGATGGAGAGCACGATGGGACGGCCGCTGGCCTTGATGGCCTCCGACATGGTCTGGTAGGCGGCCCGGGCATTCTGGCCGTCGTTGGAGCACCAGTCATACTTCAGGTAGTCCACCCCCCATTTGGCATACTGCAGGGCGTCCTGGAACTGATGGCCCTTGCTGCCGGGGCGGCCCTGGCAGGTATAGGAACCGGCGCAGGAATACACGCCGAACTTGAGTCCCAGCTGATGGATCTGGTCGGCCAGGTACTTCATGCCGGAAGGGAAACGTTCGGGGTCCGGGACAATGTTTCCGTCGGCGTCGCGGTCCACCTGCCAGCAATCGTCTATCACAATATACTCATAACCGGCGTCGGCCATGCCCGATGCGGCCATGGCTTCGGCCATTTCCAGAATGAGCTTCTCACTCACATTGCAGCCGAATTTGTTCCAGCTGTTCCATCCCATGGGCGGGGTGGCGGCCAGGCTGCGGTACAGGGAATCCGACAGCGGCTGCGGTTTCTCCTGGGCAAAAACTCCGGCACAGCAGCCCCAGAGGGCCGCCATGAGCAGGATTCTGTAGATAGGTTTCATAATAGTGTTATTCTCTGTGGAATCGGTAAACAGTAAAGCTTCTGCCCGTCAGCCGGCCGGTAAAGACTACCGGGGCGCCGGTTTTTGCCGGGGTCCAGTCCAGTGCTTCGGTAACTGGAACCACCGTTTCCGGGGCGTCCAGGGTGTTTTCGGCCATGGGATTATCGCTGTGAAGCTCCGTACGGCAGGCACCGCTTACCCAGGCGGGCAACTCTATGCTCACTTCCTGGGAATAGGGACTCAGGTTGGCAATTTTCACAATCAGGTGGCCGCTTTCATCGTCGGCCACGCAGCTGGCGTTCAGGCTGTTCTGCCCCGTGACCGGCTTTCCGTCCAGCGTGAGCGGCAATACCCGGCTACCGCGGTTGTGGGCATAGAGCTGCTGCACATAATAGCTGCAACTGCGCATTACCCGCAGATTATCAAACCAGATAAGGTCCGGACGCCACTGCCAGCCCTCCACATGGGCAAAGGTTGGGGCGTAGCTGGACATGTAAACCACGTCGGCGTTGCGCTCCAGGCCCGTCATGAAGGAAGCTTCCAGCAGGGAGGCGTTAAAGTGGTTGAGCTTTTTGCCGTCGCTGCCATGACAGGCATACTCGCCGGCAAACACCTTGGGGCCGGTGCGGGGATAGCTGTCGTAGCGGTTGGCGTTGCCCTCGAAGAAACGCTCGCTGCTGTAGTAATGTTCATCCACCAGATCTACATCCAGGCGGCGCATTTCCTGCCACAGGTCCTGGAACCACTCCCCGCCCAGATACGGGCCGGAGGTGCCCACAATCTTGATTTCCGGATATTTGGCACGGACCGCCTTCAGGAAAGGTTCAAAACGTTCCTTGAAGGCCGGGCCCCACTGCTCGTTGCCGATACCCAGGTACTGCAGGTTGAACGGGGCGGGATGTCCCATCTGCGCACGCACTTTCCCCCACTTGGTTTTAACGGAACCATTGGCAAACTCTATGAGGTCCAGGGCATCGTCTATATAGGTCTGAAGCTCGTCCAGCGGGCAGTCGGGGTTACTTTCCGGGTCGTTTTCAAACTGGCAGGCCATTCCGCAGCTAACAATGGGAACCGGCTGGGCGCCTATCTCTTCGGCCAGGCGGAAATACTCGTAGAAGCCCAGTCCGCCGCTTTGGTAATAGTCGGGATACAGGCGGCCGCCCTGGTCATAGCTCCAGCGGTTCAGGTTGATGGGGCGGTTCTCCACCGGTCCCACGGTATTCTTCCACTGATAGCGGTTCTCCAGGTCCGTACCTTCCACGATGCAACCGCCCGGGAAGCGGAGGATGCCGGGATGAAGGTCGGCCAAAGCCTGCGCCAGGTCTTTCCGAAGGCCGTTTTCGTCGCCGCGGAAAGTATCGGCCGGGAACAGGGAAATGTGTTCCAGATCTACGGCGGCCGACGGGTTTTCATCGGCCAGAAGAATACGGAAAGCCGCCTTCTGGAGCGTGGCAGGGGCCGTGAGAACCAGCTCATATTTTGCCCATTTGCCGCCCTTTACCTCTACCGCATCCTTTACCAGGATTTGACTCTCGTTCCAGGTGGAAGGGTTGCAAAGGGCTACGGAAACGCGGCAGGTGGCCGTTTTTCCTGAAGTACGTGCCCAGAAGGAAAGCCTGTACTGGGCGCCCTCCTCCAGGCCGATGCCAAACCAGCCGCTGTTTTCCAGGCCGCACAGGCGCACCGGATGGCCGGGATAACGGAGACGCACATAATGGGGATTGCGCTCGAAAGGAGCGCCCTCCGTGAGCACCTCCACCTTGCCGAAGGTCTTCCAGCCCTGCAGCGGGTTGTCAAACTCGAAGGAACGGTTGATCAGCTTTTCGGCATAGAGGCCGCCGTCGGCTGCAAAATTGATATCCTCCAGGAAAACGCCGTACATGGTGGGCTGGACGGGGATGCCGGGGGCATCGGCCTCCACCACCAGGTAATTGCCTTTGGGCTGGGCCCAGGCAAAGGCGGCCGCAAGCAGCAACGCCGCCGTTATGGCAGCCCTTCTCATTGAACCAGGGCTTTCAGTTCCTGCGGAACCCATACGGCCATTTCTCCGCTGCCGCGGTGGCACCAGGCATAATAGGGAATGAAGGTGAGTTCCACATCCTTCACGGCAATACGGCCGTCGGCGCCGGTGGTAAGGGTCTGGGCCTTGGTGGCAATCTTTTCCACACCGCAAAGCTCCTGGGAGTCCTTCACCGTAAACTGGGGCTGGAGAGCCATGAAACTGCTGCGTACGGAGAAGCCGGGATTGTCGGGCCATTCGGCGCAGTACACCACGGGACCGCGCTCTACGGAAACCCGGCCTTCATCGGCCTGAACGGCCTCATTGGCCTTCACCACGCGGGGCTCCATGTCAAAATGCACGCTCACTTTGTCGCCCTTCTTCCACTTGCGGGTAATCACGAAGTAACCGTCCTGCAGTTCGCTCTGCACCGGAGTTCCGTTGAGCAGCACGCTGTAGCCCAGCTGCTTGCCGTCGGCAAATTCGTAAAGATTGGAAGGAACCACCTCTCCGCGCACCCAGCCGGGGATGCGGATCTTGAGGGCCATTTCTTTCTTGAGGGCCGTCTTGTCCACGGTAATGTCGATGTCCCCGTTCCAGGGATAGGCCGTCTTCTGGCTAAGCACCACTTCCTTGCCCAGCACCTGCTGCGTCATGGTATTGGGCATGAAAAGATTCACATACAGGGCATTGTCCTTTACGGCATACACATAGCCGGGAACGGAAGGGATAAAGCGGCAGATATTGGAGGGGCAGCAGGCGCAGCCGAACCAGGCCTTACGCTCGTGCTGGCCGCGGGATTCCAGCGGATTGGGATAGAAGAAACCGCCGCCGTCCAGCGACACGCCGCTGATGAGGCCGTTGTACAGGGTGCGTTCCAGCACGTCGAAATACTTGGATTCGCCGTGCAGCAGGAACATGCGGTAATTCACATACACATTGCCGATGGCCGCGCAGGTTTCGCAGTAGGCCGTCATGTTGGGCAGCTGATAATTGCGGCCGAACGCCTCGCCGTAATTGGTGGCGCCGATACCGCCGGTGATGTACAGTTTCTTGGAAACGATGTTCTCCCAGATGCGGTCGATGGCATCGATGTAGCCCTGGTCGCCGGTGAGGGCGGCCACATCGGCCATGCCGGCATACATGTAGGCGGCACGGACGGCGTGTCCCACGGCCTCGTCCTGCTCCAGCACCGGCTTGTGGGTTTGGTTGTATTCGTCCTCGTGGCCGGTCTTTCCGCGCTGGTCCAGGAAGAACTTGGCCTCGTCCAGATACTTCTTGTCGCCGGTGGCCAGATACAGCTTGGCCAGGGCCATTTCGGCAATCTGGTGGCCGGGAACCACGCAGGCCTGACCGGCGCCGGAACCTACTTCGCGGCACACGCAGTCGGCATAGCGGATGGCAATATCCAGGAAATTGCGCTTGCCGGTGGCCTGGTAATGCGCAATGGCGGCTTCCACCATGTGGCCCAGGTTATAAAGCTCGTGGCTAAGCTCCTCGTCCATAACCCAGCGGCGGTCGCCGGCCCACTCGTGAGGATGCTCCGGATTCATGGTGCGGGCGGTGTACAGATAGCCGTCGGGCTCCTGGGCGGCGGCCACTATGGCCAGCACGCTGTCTATGTAGGCCTCCAGCTTCTGGTCCGGATAGGTTTGCAGCACGTACGAGGCACCTTCTATGGTTTTGTAAACATCCGTGTCGTCAAAGGAAAAGCCTTTTACCTCGTATCCCAGGTTCACCGGGGAGTGCATCTGCTTTTCGGCTTTTACGAAATTCTGGTAACGTCCTTCGCTCTCACACTTGGAAAAAGCGAGGGGAATGGTAACCTCCCGGGATGCCTGGAGGCGCTGGCCCCAGAAAGAGTCCTGGTCAATTTTGACGCTGGTAAAAGGAACCGGGTTAATGGGATAGCCGGCTTGTGCTGCCGACTGGGCCTGCATGGAAAAAACCGTGTAGAAAACGGCGAGGGTGACTGCGATTCTGTTCATAGTGTTATACAATGGTCCGATACAAAAGTATTATTTATCTTTTACACCCTTTGGTGCAAAAATCCAATTGTTTTGTAAAATCGTCCAATAAAAGGTTTATCTTTGCAAAAGCATGAAAAGACTGATAACCTTCCTTTTGGGGCTTGTATTGCTTGGCAGTGCGGCCCCGGCAAAAACCAATCCA
Source organism: uncultured Bacteroidales bacterium (assembly GCA_946406355.1). Classification (GTDB taxonomy): domain Bacteria; phylum Bacteroidota; class Bacteroidia; order Bacteroidales; family UBA932; genus Cryptobacteroides. The sequence goes on from CAMJKI010000003.1 coordinate 10,798, forward strand.
TACGCCTTTCGGCACTACAGTACACTGGACGGCCTATCCTCCAACTCCGTGCGGGCCATCCTGCAGGATCACCGGGGCATCATATGGATAGGCACCTCCGACGGGCTGGACAGCTTCGACGGAAAGGAAGCCATCCACCACCCCATTCCGGGAGGAAACAGCAGCTACGTTCAGGCGCTGCTGGAAGACGCCTCGCACACCATCTGGGTAGGTACCGACGATGCCGTGTACCGCCTCACGGGCGACGTCCTCACGCCGGTTCCCGGAATGGGCAGCATTGTAGCAACCTGTTTTGTTCAAACGCCGGATGGCTGCGTCTGGATGGGCACCTATGGCAGCGGCCTGTTCTGTTTTGAGAACGGCAGCTTCACCTCTTATCTGGAAGGAAATGATATTGAACACCTGTACGTGGGCTTGGACGGCAGGCTTTGGGTGGCCGACAGCTCGATGGAAGGCGGGCTCCTTCTTTTCAACGCCAGCACCCGGCAGTTCCTGGACCCGGGACTCAGCTATATAGATTGTACGCCCACGCGCGTATGCGCCATAGACCGGGACAACAACGGAGACATCTGGCTGGGCACCTGGGACAGCGGCCTTTACCGGATAGACAGGCAGCGGAAAGTACACCTGGCCGTTCCGCCCATGGAGGGCCTGAACCATGTCCATACCCTGGCGCACGACGCCTCCTGGAACTTCCTGGTGGGTTCGGACGACGGCTTGCTCCACGTAGCCCCGCTCAGCGGGGAAACCGTCCTGTACCGGAACGACCGCAGCGACCCGTCTTCCCTGTCCAATAAGTTCGTCTATCCCATCGTCACGGACCACGAGGGCGGCATCTGGATCGGCACGTATTACGGCGGCATCAATTACCTGTCCCCCACTGCCGGGCAGTTTCTCTCCGTTTCCCTGTCCAAACTGGCCGATGCCAGCGAAGACTATATTGCCAGCTGCTTCTGCGAAGAACCGGACGGGACCATCTGGATTGGATCGGACAACGGCGGCCTCTTCCGCTACGACCCTGCCCTGCAAAGTGTCTCCCGCCTCAAAATGCCGTTCCCCTGGGAGCAGCGCCTGGCTTCCTACAACATTCACGCGCTGTACCGCCTGGGGGACGACCTGTGGATAGGCACCTACTCCGACAATCTGCTCCGGCTGAACCTGAAAACGCGGCAGGTACGTGAATACGACCATTCCCGCGGGCTGGACGCCAGAAGCGTATATACCCTGGCGCAGGACTACGACGGAACGCTCTGGGCCGGTACCAATACCGGACTGTGCCGGTACGATGCCGCCACCGACCGCTTTGTGAAGGAGAAAGCGGCCAACTGGACCAACGGCTGCGCGCTGGCGCCGGACGGTTCCCTGTGGTTCGCCACGGCCCGCGGCGGCATTCTGCAGCGTAGCCGACGGGGCGTATGGGAGGAATATACCACCCAGAGCGGCGGCTTCCCCACTAATTACGTAAACTGCCTCCTGGCTACGCCTTCCGGCATTTTTGCGGGCACGCAGAAAGGATTGGCGCTCATCTCGGAGGGACGGGTGAGCATGCTGGTGAAAGATCAGGACATCCAGGGCATTGCCCAGGACGGCCGGCATCTGTGGCTCACCACCCAGGCCTCCATTATCCGCTATTCCACGGCCGATGGACAAACCGAAGAATTCGGCGCCAACGACGGTGTGCGGGCCTCGCTCTTTACCCCAAACGCCAGCCTGGTTGCCCGCGACGGGCGCATCTATATGGGAACGGCCGATGGTTTTGTGTCGTTCTATCCGGGCAGCATCCGAAAAAACGCCATTGCTCCCCACGTGGTTCTTACCCGCTTCAATGCCTCCGGCCGGGGCCTTTCCCAAGATGTCCTGGCCAGCCAGCAGCCAGACAAAGTGAAACTTTCCTGGCGCTACAGCGACCTCCAGATTGCTTTTGCCGCGCCCAGTTACTGCGCTCCGGAGAAGGTCCGCTACCAGTATCGGCTGGAAGGGAAAGACGATGAGTGGATAGACCTGGGAAATCAGAACAAACTCACTCTTAGCAAGTTGCCGGCCAAGCATTATCGGCTGTTTGTAAAAGCCTGCAACAACAGCGGCGTCTGGAGCGAAGAAACGGAGCTGGCATCCTTCACCATCCGGGAGCATCCCCTTCGCTCCAACCTGGCCGTTGTCCTTTATACCATCCTGGCCTTCCTGCTGGCGTGGCTGCTGCTGCGCTGGCAAATCAGCCGGACGGAACGGAAATCCCGGCAGCAATATGCTCAGCAGCTGGACACCGCCGTCACGCAGGTGAAGGAGGAAGAACTGGACGACCGCGTGCAGCTCCTCACCAGCCTAAGCGAACAGCTGGAAGCACCGGTGACCGGCATCGGCCTGCAGCTGGAAAAGGTGAAGGCGCAGCCCAAAGCCAAGGAGGCGCTTGCGGTGCTGGAAAAGAACCACCGGATGCTGCGCAGCATAGTGGGAAACCTCCGCCAGATGCGCTACACGCTGGAACGGCAGCTAAGCGGTGAAGCACCGGTGGCCCCTGTTACCCCCGACGAAGAATTCATTTCCCGGCTGGACGGGCTCATTGCCGACCATCTGGCCGACCCCAACCTTTCGGTAGGCTTCCTGGCGCAGGAAATGGCCATTTCGCGCTCCAGCCTCTTCTCCAAAACCAAGGAGCTCACCGGAGAAACGCCCAACAACCTCATCAACCAGGCCCGGCTGAACCTGGCGGCCAACCTGCTGGCCGAAGGCCGCTACAATGTTGGAGAAATCTGCTATATGGCCGGCTTCTCTTCGCCCAGCTATTTCTCCAAAATCTTTGTGAGCCAATACGGGATTACGCCGCACGAATGGGCCAAAAAGGCCATGGAGTAAATTTGCTCTTGGATTATATTTTTATTAATACGGACAATTTTGTTATTGGGCAAAAAGGCTTTTCGCTAATTTTGCGACGAAACCACATAATACGCGTATGAAAACCCTTGGCACTATCCTGATGACCGGCCTTATCCTGGCCGTCTCCTGCAGTCCCAAAACCAGAACCATTTCCGCCGTTCCCCCCGTGCAGGTGGAAACCCCGCAGGGCACCGCACCCCGGCTCCCCTGGCAGGTGTACGTTACCTATGCCGACGGAACCCATGAATGGCGCCAGGTAAAATGGACCAATACCTTAAGGGAAACGGAAGAGGAAGAAGCGTCCCTGCCCGCTGGCAGTACTTATACGGTGCAGGGCTATATCCTGGGCGACAACAGCACGGAGAACGGCTACCCGCTGGATGCCACCGTTACCGTAGTGGAGGGCGCCTGGGAGGTCCCGGCCCAGCCATCGGCCCATACGCTTCCGCTGGGGGACGTGAAACTCATCGGCAACAACCGCCTCACATCCAACCGCGATTTGGATATCCGGAACCTGCTGTCCCTGGACGTTACCCAGCAGCTATATAATTATAGGGACACCTACGGCCTTTCCACAGAAGGCTACATGGAGAGTGACGGCTGGGACAGCCCCACCACCAAGCTCAAAGGCCATGGCTCCGGCCACTACATGAGCGCCCTGGCCTTCGCCTATGCCAGTACGGAGGATCCGGAGCTGAAGGCCGCCCTCAAGGCCAATATCCGGCGGATGGTGGACGAACTGCGCGCCTGCCAGGAACTTACCTTTGTCTATGACAAGTCCCTGGGCCGCTACCGTGAAGCCCGCGATCTGGCCCCCGAAGCCGAACTGGTGAAGATGAAAGGCACCTGGGAAGCCTTCGACCAGTATAAGAAGGATTGCACCAAATACGGTTACGGCTATATTAACGCCATTCCCGCCCAGCATCCGGCGCTGATAGAAAAATACACCGCCTACAACAACCAGAGCGGTGTGTGGGCCCCGTATTATTCCATCCACAAACAGCTGGCCGGCCTCATTGACATTGCCAACAACATAGACGACGAAGCCATTGCCGCCAAAGCCCTGCTCATTGCCAAGGACATGGGCCTGTGGGTATGGAACCGCCTCCACTATCGCACTTACGTGAACGCCGAAGGCACCAAGGCCGAACGCCAGGCCAGGCCCGGCAACCGCTACGAAATGTGGAACATGTACATTGCCGGAGAAGTGGGCGGCATGCAGGAATCCCTCTCCCGCCTGAGCGCCATGGTAAGCGACCCTGCGGAGAAGGAGCGCCTGGCCGAAGCCGCCGGCTACTTTGACTCGCCGGCCTTCTACGAGCCCCTGTCCAAGAATATCGACGACATTCGCACCCGTCACGCCAACCAGCACATTCCCATGATTGTGGGCGCCCTCAAGAGCTACGAGGTGGGCGGAGAAACCAGATACTACAACATTGCCCGCAACTTCTGGGAATTGGTGCAGGGCCGATACGTTTATGCCATGGGCAGCGTAGGAAACGGAGAAATGTTCCGCCAGCCGTACTCCCAGATGATGAGCATGAACACCAGCGTGCAGAGCGACCGCAGGGGCAATCTGTTCCCGAATCCCGAAATCAACGAAACCTGCTGCGCCTACAACCTGGCCAAACTCACCAAGGACCTCAATGCCTTTTATCCGGACGATGCCCGCTACATGGACTACTACGAGCGTGTGCTTTCCAACCAGCTGGTGGGTTCCGTGCATCCGGAAGAATACGGCGTGTGCTACCAGTATGCCGTGGGCATGAACGCCACCAAGCCTTTCGGCAGCGAGACGCCCCAGAGCACCTGCTGCGGCGGCACAGGATCGGAGAATCACGTAAAATACCAGGAAGCCGCTTACTTTGTGAACGACAACACGCTGTGGGTGGCCCTGTACCTGCCTACGGAGGTCCGCTGGGCCGAAAAGGACGTAGCCTTCACGCAGGAATGCGCCTGGCCGGCCGAACAGTCCGTAATCACCATTACCAAGGGCGGCCGCTTTGCCATGAAACTGCGCGTGCCGTACTGGGCCGTAAAGGGCTTCGGCATTAAACTCAACGGCAAATCCGTAGCACGCAGCTACCAGCCCTGCTCCTATGTGGAAATTCCGGAACGCGACTGGAAGGAAGGCGACAAAGTGGAGGTGAAGATGCCGTTCGGCTCCCATCTCAACTTCGGCCCCGACAAGATGGACCTGGCCGCAACGGGCGTAAACCAGACCCGCACCCCCTTCGAGCCCATGTGGGAAGGAACCATCATGTACGGTCCCCTGGTAATGGCCACGCCGGACATCACCGTTTGGGAGCAGGCCGAATTCACCCTGGATTCCGACCTTAAGGATATTGTACTCAAGGGCACTACCGGCGGAGAAGGCACCAACGGCAACGTTTACAGCCTCACCCTGGCCGACAAGATTTTCTATCCCGACTATTATCTCACCGGGCACAGCACGCACTATCTGCGCCTGAATGTGTTAAATGGCAATAAGGAGACCGCCAAATCCGGCGCCGTAGACAAGACCTACCTGGAGCAGGCCGTGAAGATTGCCCTTTCCCGCCAGCAGGAGCAGGAAGCCTGGGATGCGCTGGAAGAGAAGGTTCCGCCGTTCGCCCCCTGGGCCCCCAACGGTTATGCCCGCATGCAGGAGCAGCTCACAGTGGCCCAGCAAGTGCTGGAGGACGAATCGGCCAAACAGGAAGAGGTGGGCAAGGCCGCATCGGCCCTGAATGCCGCCATCAACTCCATGCGGCCGGGCAACCTGGCCGAGCCGGAAGACCTGGATGCGCTCCTGAAGCTGGTAACCTCCGCCAAGGAAATTGAAAACAAGAGTACGCAGTTGCGAGAGGCTATCGACTTTGCCGATATGGTAATTGGCTATGTGAACGACGGTTCCGGCACCAAGGACTTCATCGGCGTGGCCCAGCGCCGGCTGGAAGACGCGCTGAAGGCGCTTTAGGTCATCATTTGGGTCACAAACTCTTCCGGAGATATAACTATCATGGGATTGAACTTTTCGTTCAGTCCCATGTATTTTTTATCCCTGGTGATAAAATAGTCACAGACGCTGTTGTAGGCGCTGGCGTACTGCGCATCATCTTCAAAGTCGCCGGAACAATGGGCTAAAGCCCAGCTTAAATCTATCCAGTCTATTGCACTTATCTCCGCAAATGTGCGCAAATACTTTACAGCCTTTTCGAAAGACTCATAGCTTACTCCTTGTTTTTTGGCCGTGTATTGCGCATCGATTATGCTTTGCGTGGAAACCACCAGGGTGAACATATTATTCCTGGCCGCAGACAGTATGGCTTTACTGCCCTCGTTGAACGGTCTGTCCTGGAGCATCCAGTCCAGGAGAATACTGGTATCGATAAAAGCCTTCATACTCACTGGCCTCCTTTTCCCCAGATATAAGCCAGCCGGTCATCGGCCTCCAACTGCTCTTTGGTGGGAGCAGGAATGATTCCGCTGAACAACTCTATGCCCGGATCTATCTTGAAGTCTTTGGGGAGCTTGGGGATTTTGGGCCTTACCGCCTCTGCCACAACCTCTTCCAGATAGGCATTCAAAGACATATTTTGCTGTTTGGCCTTGAACCGGGCCCTGTTCAGGACATCCTCCCGGAACCTGATTACAGTTTGTACTCTAGATACCGTTTCCATTTTTGTTATCATTTTTGCAAATGTAATCACAAAGAATTAAAAAAACAAGAGGGCGGCCCCAAATGGGTCGCCCTCGTTGATTCTATAGCGTTTCCGTGGATTACTTCACATCGGTACGCAGATCCCACCAGAGGTGCTTGCCCCAAACGTAGTCTACGATACCTTCGGAAGCAGCCTCAACGTTAGCCTTGTTATAGGTGAACTGGTTGTTCGGATAAGGCATACGGAAAGGAACGTCGGTGTGCACACCCTCGCCCCAGATGGAGTCGGCTTTATCGCCAGGATACTGACGGGCACCGGCTACGCAACCGGAATTCTTGTACGTCTTGGCAGATTCCTCAGAGTATACAGCCGTCTGGATGTACTCAGGGAAACCGGTACGACGATACAAGCACCAGGCCTCGTACGGCTCTTTGAAAAAGGCCACCCACTCCTCGTAGAAGAGGCGGTTGAGGGAGAAGTCGTACTCACCAGGGCCGGCCAGATAGGCGTCCACATCTTCCTGCGTTACCTTGCGGCCTTCGGGCACAAATCCGTTGGCGTTGTTCATTTCGTCCTCAAAGGAAAGACGGACGGCCTTCTCGTAAGCTTCCTCGTCGGAGAGCGGGGTCTTCCAGCCTCTCATGGCAGCTTCGCACATATTAAAGTAGGTTTCGCAAGCTTTATAGTAAGGCGTGAAACCACTGTTGTTGGCTGTCATGTAAGCTTCTCCAAGATAAGAATACCATTTCTGGCCAGTCGGCTCATCATTTACCGTCGGTCCTGCAAGCTGCTGGGATTTGATGCCGTGCTCACCGCCACGATAGGTTTTTCCGTCATAGCGGCAAGGCTGCACATAGAGCCTCAGACGAGGATCGTTCATGGCCAGCAGGTGGTTCACGAAGATTTCGGAAGCACACCAGTCGTTGGCACGGGTACGGTAAGTATCATACCAGGGCTCGAAATAGTCGCCACTACCCTGCCATACGAAATAGGCACGCTGGCTGTTTTCCTCGATCACCGGATACTTTTCCGGGTTGTTCATAATGCTCTCGGCAGTAGCCTGGGCACCACTCCACACACGGGCCAGACGGATGGCATAACGCAGACGCAGGGAGTTGCAGAAACGACGCCATTTAGAGGCATCACCGCCGAAAAGGAAGTCACCGTCGCCAATGGCGTCAGAACCCAGTGTGGCCCAACTGTCGGCCACCTCACCCAACTCGGCCAGAACGGCAGGATACACATCCTCCTGCTTGTCATACTTGGACTGCAGGATGCCGCCGTCTTCCGGAGCGCCCTTCCAGGCCTCGGAATAAGGCATGTCACCAAAGTTGTCCAGGTTCCACAGGAGCAGGAAAGCCCTGTACGTCCTGGCAACATTGTGCATATTCTTGGTGCCGGTTTCATCGGTACGGTTAATGATATCCTGCAGTTGGGTGCTGCAGCGATAAACGGCAGCCCACTTGTTACCGTAGGTATTGTTGGTGGGGATATAATCGCTATAATCGTCGATATAGCTAAGTTTGGACATGTAACCAGCCCAGATGTTAGGGCCAGTGATGTCAGCAATCTGGCCGGCGGTCTGCGTTAAAACGAGAGCCAGCTGGTTGGTGGCAGGAGCCGTGGTGTAGGCGTCCGGGTCTGTGTTAATCTTCTCAAAGTCCTTGGTGCAGGCAAAGGCCAATACCAGGGAAGAAGCCAGAAGGGTATATTTCAGAATATTTTTCATATCAAATCCTCCCATTGATTAGAATGTAAGGTTCAACTTGACACCGAAGCTGCGGGAGCCCGGCACGGAGGCCTGCTCGAAACCGACGCCGCGGGTATCACTGGAAACACCGCCCGTTTCCGGGTCGATACGCATGGTGTTGGACTTGTCCACCCAAAGGAGCAGCACGTTGCCTGCGATGGCGGAAATCGTGGCCCGCTTGATGTACTTGGCCCGGTTGATCACGCTCTTCGGGAGCTGATAAGTCAGGTAGAGTTCCCGGAGCTTCAGATAGGAGCCCTTGAAGACGGCGAATTCGCCGCCGCCGCCGTTACCCCACTCGAAGAAGTCCTGGGCATTGGTCTCGATGTTGTTCGTGACGTACTTGCCGCCTTCCAGCATGACGAACTTCTGGTCGGAATAGACATCCCGGCCGGCGATGATGCCCTTTTCACGGACATTGCCGGTATCACCGTCCACGGTGTAGGAAGCAAGACCCGCATTGTAGGCGTGGGCCATGGTCTGGGACCAGATGTCACCGCCCAGGCGGAAGTCGAACATGGCGCCGAAGCTCACGTTCTTGTAGGAGAAGTCGTTGCGCCAGCCCATGATGGCATCCGGCGCGACGTTACCGACGACCACATCGCTGGCCGTGGTCGGGAAACCGGCGGAATTCACCTTGATGGCACCGATCTGGTCGGCTGTGGCCGTTCCTTTCTCCACATCCTTCTCGGTGACCCGGGCCAGACCCGTACCGCGGATGTTACCCCAGGCATCGCCCACGGTAGCCGTAGTGCTGTAGCCCCAGGTCCAACCCATGGTGTAGTCCTTCAGGTCCGGCTGCTCCGGATAGAGTTCCACGATCTTGCTCCGGTCGCGGGCGAAGTTCAGCGTGGAGGTCCAGTTGAAGCCGTTCGGGTTGCGGAAGATATCCGCCGTCAGCTGAACTTCGAGACCCTTGTTATCGATGCGGCCGGCATTCACGAGCATGGAACCGAAGCCGACGACGTTGGAGGTAGTGACGGAGAGAATCTGGTCCTCGGTCTTCTTCTGGTAGTAAGCAACATCCAGGTGCAGGCGGTCGTCAAACATGCCGATTTCGGTACCGATCTCCCAGGAGGTTACCTTCTCCGGCTTGAGGTTCAAGTTCGGATAGGAATAGCTCTTGTACATCTGGGCGACGCCATTATAGGCGGCGGAGGTGGAATAATAGTAGTAAGAGTTCCGGTAGGCGCTGGTCGCGGAACCGATCTGCGCGATGCCGCCGCGGAGCTTCCAGAACGAGAGGACGTTCCCCTGCTTGAGGCCCGGGAAGGACTCGGTGATGATCCAGCTCAGGGACACGGACGGATAGAAGAAGGCCTGGCGGATGGTGGAGCTCCAGTCGTTACGGGCGGAAGCATCCAGGTAGAGCATGTTCTTCCAGCCCAGGGAGAAGTTGCCGTACACGGAGTTGGAACGGATCCAGCTGTGGTCCATGCCAGTAGCTGCGTCACCTACCTTGTTGGTGATGGTATATACGCCAGGCAGAACCAGGGCGTCGGCACCAAGCTGATTGTACTCATATTTGGCGTCGCGATAGTTGGCGCCCAGGATAGCGGTGAGGTTGAAGTCGCCGAAGGTCTTGTTGAAGGAAGCAATGAGGTCGGCGTTGAGTTCCGAATTGGAGATGTTGGTGTTATAGAAGGCACCTTCCGGGTCGTCCAGTTCGAAGTAGGTCTTCTCCATCATCTTGGAGCCATAGTAGTCAAAGCCTACACGGGCTTCCACCTTGAGCCAGGTCCAGGGCTGGAAATAGAGGGACGTCTTACCGAACACGCGGTCGCGCTGATAGCTGTTGGTGTTCATGTAAACGTTGAAGAACGGGTTGATGTGGTAACTTGCATTCCAGTTGTACATGGTGTAGTTACCGGACTCGTCCTTCTGGTCCCAGTTGGCCTTCATGGAAGCCATGTTGATCTGACGGCCACTCCAGGCAACCAGGTTATTCATAGGGTTGTTGCCACGGTAACCCTGGTTCACCAGGTTGTCGCTCTCCGTGCGGGTGTAGTTACCGGCGAAGTCGAAGGAGAAGAAGCGGTTCAGCGTCATCTGGGTGTTGAACTGGGCGCTGTAACGGGTCTGGTCCGTGTTGGGAACGGTGCCGGTCTGGTTACGGTAGGACAGGGATACGCGGGTGGTAGCCTTGTCGGAGCGGCTCTGCAGGGAGACCATGTGGTTCTGGGTGATACCGGTCTGGAAGAAGTCCCTGATGTTGTTCGGGTGGGAAACCCAGGGAGCCTTCTGGCCGTTGCTGTCGAACTGAACCAGGTTCAGGCCTGCATCCAGGCGGGGACCCCAGGATTCGTCGTTACCATCCTGTACGCCGCCCCAGTTACCATCTACATAGGTGAAGGAGTACTGCTCGGCATAGTCCTGATAGGAAAGGGTGCCACCGTCTTCCTGGAACCACTTGTAGTGGAGTTCGTCACCGTCATAACCCTGGCCGTAGCTGTTCTGCAGCTTAGGGATGTTGGCTACGGTGTCGAAGGTGAGGGAACCGTCGTAGGAGACCTCAATGCCAGAGGACTTCTTGCCGCTCTTGGTGGTGATGAGGATAACGCCGTTACCTGCACGCATACCGTAAAGGGCAGCGGAACCGCCCTTAAGGACGGATACGGATTCGATGTCTTCCGGGTTGATATCGTTAAGGCCGGAACCGAAGTCTACACCACGGTAGGTGTTGTCACCGGTACGCTGCGTATCGTTGGAGATGGGAACACCGTCCACAACGATAAGGGGCTGCTGGTTGGCCGAGAGGGAGGAGTTACCACGGACGGAGATACGGGAGGATGCACCTACCGAACCGCCGAAGGTGTTAATCTGCACACCGGCCACCTTACCAGTGAGGGCGCTGGTAACACTGGGGGAGCCAGAGGCCATCAGTTCGTCGGATTTCACTTCCTGAACGGCGTAACCGAGGGATTTCTTCTCACGGGAGATACCCATAGCGGTAACAACCACTTCGTTCAGCGAGCTGAAGTCGTTCTCCAAAACAACGGTGATGCCGTCGGTTGCTTCAACCTCCTGGGTTTTCATGCCCAGGCAGGAGACGATGAGAGTTTTGGCGGAGGTGGGAACATTCAGGGAGAAAGTTCCGTCCAAACCCGTAACGGTACCCACAGTGGTGCCATTCACAATAACACCAGCACCGGGAACCGGAGAGTTGTCTTCCGCAGAGATGACCTTACCGGCCACCTTGCGCGTCTGAGCCATGGCAACAGTAGCCACCAGGCTCAACGCCAGTAAAAGAAGGACTCTTTTCATAAAGTGGATTAATTTAGGTTGGAATATAAAATAGGTTAAAATAGGCTAAAACAGGCTTCCTTGCAGCCATAAAAAAGGTAAAACACACTACTATTCAATTCGCAAATATTAGAAAAAAATTAGAAAAATGCAAATAATAAGGGCAATATCATACAGCCCCAATGTTATTTGTCGAAAAAAAAAGCACTTTCATCGAAAAAATTTTGCGGATTAAAAAATCCGTTTTATATTTGCAGTGTAATAGCATACTAATACAGCAAAATATGCTCATAGAACTGCAAGGAATCCACAAGACCTACGACAACGGGCAGCCTCTGCACGTGCTCAAAGGCATTGACCTTAATATAGAAAGAGGCGAATTCGTCTCAATTATGGGCGCTTCCGGTTCCGGAAAGAGTACTCTCCTGAACATCCTGGGCATCCTGGACAATTACGACGAGGGCACCTACCACCTGGACGGCACCCTCATCAAGGATCTTACCGAAAGGCAGAGCGCCGACTACCGCAACCGAATGATCGGCTTTGTTTTCCAGAGCTTCAACCTGATCAACTTCAAAACAGCCGTGGAAAACGTGGAACTGCCCCTATATTATCAGGGTGTAAGCCGCAGGAAGCGCCGCGAGCTGGCCATGGAATACCTGGAGAAGCTGGGGCTCACCCAGTGGGCCAGCCACTTCCCCAACGAGATGTCCGGCGGCCAGAAGCAGCGCGTAGCCATTGCCCGCGCCCTCATTACCAAACCGCAGATTATCCTGGCCGATGAACCCACCGGCGCCCTGGACTCCAAGACCAGCGTGGAAGTGATGCAGCTCCTCAAGCAGCTGAACCAGGAAGAAGGCCTCACCATCATAGTGGTTACCCACGAGGGCGGCGTGGCCAACGAGACGGACAAGATCATCCACATCAAGGACGGCATCATCGGCGAGATAGAAGAGAACCGGTCCCACTCCGCCTGGGGCGGCAGCATCATCAAGTAATGCGAGAATTATTCCACGAAATAAGCAGCACCCTGCGCAACAACAAGCTCCGCACAGCTCTCACGGGCTTCGCGGTGAGCTGGGGTATCTTCCTGCTCATTGCCCTGCTGGGAGCCGGCAACGGCCTCATGAACTCCTTCGTGGGCAATATCGAGGACTATATCTCACAGAATATCACCGTAGAGGGCTGGCGTACCTCCAAGCCCTATGCCGGATACAAGGAAGGGCGGGACATCCAGCTGGACGAGAGCGATGTCCTTTTCACCGAATCGGAGCAGTGGAAAGGGATTATCCACGACGTCTATCGCGGAACCGGCGTCACCAGCGTCTCCTTATCCTTGAACGGACTCAGCGTATCCGGCGCCCTCCGCGGCGTGATGCCGGACTACAAGGAGGCCGAAAAGATGCGGATGTACACCGGCCGCTTCCTGAATCCGGACGACGTGGACGAACGCCGCAAAGTCATTGTCATCAGCCTCTATCAGGCCAAAGAACTGTCCCCGAAAGACCCGGACGCCATCCTGGGCCGATGGATTGCCGCCGGCGCCATCTCCTACCGGGTTGTCGGCATCTATCACACCGACGAATCGGAAATGTCGCGCCTGTGCCCCATCCCTTTCTCTACATATAAAGGAATCTACGACAACACGGATAAGGTAGAGAGCATCTCCTTCTCCGTCACCGGACCGGAAACCCTGGAGGAACACGAAGCCTTCGAGGAACTGTACGGCACCGCCATCCGGCTCCGGCACGACATTGCCCCGGACGACCGCCGTGGCATCTGGATCAACAACGGCTATACCGACAACCTGGAGATGAACAAGGCTTCCCGGATGATCAACATAGCCCTCTGGATCCTGGGTATCCTCACTCTCATCAGCGGCATAGTGGGCGTATCCAACATCATGCTCATCACCGTGAAGGAACGCACCCACGAGTTCGGCATCCGAAAGGCCATCGGCGCCAAGCCCGGCGAAATCCTCAAGCTCATCATTGCCGAAAGCATTACCATCACCGCCGCCTTCGGTTATATAGGGATGTTCCTGGGGATGGTGGCGTGCCAGATTATGGACAAGACCGTAGCCCAGCGCTCGATAGATATAGGCGGAGAGAAGATCCAGATGCTGGTGAACCCCACCGTGGGCCTGGACGTAGCCCTGGAAGCCACCCTGCTGCTTATTATCGCCGGAACCATCGCCGGGGCCATCCCCGCCTGGAAAGCGGCGCGTGTTAAACCCATTGAAGCATTGAGGGCCGACTGATGAAAAAGTGGTTTGATACAGATACCTTCCGGGAAATCCTGAACAGCATCCTGCGGAACAAGAGCAGGAGCCTGCTCACCGGTTTCGGCGTATTCTGGGGCGTATTCATGCTCATGCTCCTCACCGGCGGCGGACAAGGCTTCAAGCAGCTGCTTATGAAGGAGTTCGACGGCTTTGCCCAGAACACCTGCATAGTGATTGCCAGCAGCACCAGCAAACCCTACAAGGGCTTTGAGAAAGGCCGCAATTGGAGCCTGGACTACGGCGACGTGGACCGCCTCAAGAACATGGTGCCCGAACTGGAAACCGTCTCCCCCACGGTAAGTCTTTGGGGCAAAACCGTTTCCAGGGATGAATACACCTCTTCCCGCGCCGTGGTGAAAGGCGCACGGGCCGATTATGCCAATATTGAAACCCCCAAGCTCAAATACGGCCGATGGCTTAACGATGCCGACAACCTGCAGGAGCGCAAAGTCTGCGTGATCGGCAAGCGGGTGTACGAAGAATTGTTCCCGGAGGGCGGTTCCCCGCTGGGCAAGCGCCTTAGCGTGGACGGCAGTTACTATACCGTGGTGGGTGTGAACTGGAATGAAGGCGACATCAGCGTTGACGGCCGCGCCAGCGATTCCGTGGTCATCCCCATCAACCAGGCCAAACGGGCCTACAACCTGGGCAACACCATCCATCTGCTGTGCTTTACGGCCAAGCCGGGCATTACTATGAGCGATGTAACCCCGCGGGTAAAGGAAGTGATTGCCCGGCGGCATCTGCTGGACCCCACCGACGACCAGGCCATGTTCCTGCTGAACACCCAGCTCATCTTCGGCATCGTGGACAACCTGTTCAAAGGCATCAACTTCCTCATCTGGCTCATCGGCCTGGGAACCCTGCTGGCAGGCGTCATCGGCGTATCCAATATCATGATGGTGAGCGTGAAGGAACGCACCACGGAGATTGGCATCCGCCGGGCCATCGGCGCCACGCCCAACCAGATCCTGGGACAGATCATTTCCGAGAGCATCGTGCTCACGCTGGTGGCCGGCATGTCGGCCATCGTGTTCAGCGTGCTCATCCTCTCCGGAGTGGAACTGGCCATGACCACGGACGGCATGCTCAAGGCGCCCTTCCAGGTGCCTTTCTGGACCGCCGTGCTGGCAGCCGTCCTGCTGGCGGTGCTGGGCGTGGTGGCCGGCCTGATGCCCGCCGCCCGCGCCATGCAGATTAAGCCTGTGGACGCTATGAGAGACGAATAATAAAACATTAAACAATATGAAAAAGTTTGGTAGAATTCTGATGATTATCCTGGTGGCGGCGGTGTTTATCGGCACCTTCGTTTACCTGTTCCAGCGGTCCCGGCCCAAGGAAATCCAGTACCAGGAGCTTACGCCCGAGATGGGCACCATTGCCAAATCCACCGTGGTCACGGGTAAGATCCAGCCCCGCGACGAGGTGAACGTGAAGGCCCAGATCAGCGGCATTGTGGCCGAGCTGTACAAGCAGGCCGGCGACCTGGTGAAGGAGAACGAGGTGATTGCCAAGCTCAAGGTGATTCCGGAAATGAGCCAGCTTTCATCGGCCCAGAGCCGCGTTCGCCTGAGCGAAGTGAACCTGAAGCAGGCCCAGACCAACTACGACCGCGAGAAGAAACTCTTCGACCAGCAGCTGGTGAGCGCCGAAGCCTTCGAGCAAGTAGCCCAGGCCCTGAAGCAGGCCGAAGAGGAGTATGCCGCATCGCAGGAATCCCTGGAGATTGTACGCGACGGCGTTTCCTCGTCCAACAAGAGCGGCAGTTCCACGCTGGTGCGTTCCTCCGTATCGGGCCTCATCCTGGACATTCCGGTGAAGGTGGGTAACACGGTTATCAACTCCAACACTTTCAATGACGGTACCACCATTGCCACCGTGGCCGATATGGACGACCTCATCTTTGACGGCAATATCGACGAGACGGAAGTGGGCCGCCTGCACCTGGGACTCCCCGTTATTATCTCCGTGGGCGCCCTGCAGGACCTGCACTTCGACGCCGCCCTGGAGTACATCGCCCCCAAGGCCACCGAATCCGGCGGAACCAACCTCTTCGAAATCAAGGCCACGGTGAAGGTACCTTCCGATGTAACCATCCGTTCCGGCTACAGCGCCAATGCCGAAATTGAACTCCAGCGCGCCGAAAACGTGCTGATGATTCCGGAAAGCGCCCTCCAGTTTGACGGCGACGACACCTTTGTGTACGTGCTCAAGGAAGACGGCACCTACGAGAACCGGCCCGTGGAAACCGGCCTTTCCGACGGTGTTAACATCGAGATTAAAAGCGGCCTTTCCCTTGGGGAGAAGGTCCGGGGTCCTCAACTTATTTAATCAGGCAGGTATGAAAGCTTTACTTTTGGCCTTGGCCTTTGCCGTACAGGCACCGGCCGATACCACCCTTCCGGACTTCACGCATCCCTGGACCCTGGCCGAATGCACGGCCTGGGCCATGGACCACAACCTTACGGTGGCTCAGCAGGTTAACAGCGTGGAAGGCCGCGAGATAGACCGCAACACCGCCCACATGTCCTGGCTGCCCGGCGTGAGCGCATCGGCCAGCGAAAACTTCAGCTTCGGCCGCGGTCTGGGCGGAGACAATACCTACGAAAAAGGTAATTCCAGCTCTACCAGCTTTAGCATCGGCGCCAATATGAACCTCTTTGACGGCGGCGCTACCTACAACCAGATCCGCCTTTCCGACCTGAACCTGGAGGCCGCGCTGGCCGATCTGGAGAAGGCCCGGGACGATATCCGCGTGAGCGTGGCACAGGCCTACGTGCAAATCCTGTACAACTACGAGATCCGCGACGTGGCCCGGCAGCAGATTGCCATCGACTCGCTGCAGGTGGAACGCCTGGAGCGTATGTTCGAGAGCGGTCGTTCATCGGCGGCGGAGGTTTCGCAGCAGAAGGCTTCCCTGGCCCAGAGCCGCGTAACGCTGGTGCAGGCCGAAAACAATGTGCGCGCTTCCCTGCTGGACCTGGCCCAGCTGCTGGAGTTCGGCTCCTGGGACGGCTTCACCATTGTCCGGCCCCAGGTTTCCATGGAGGGCGTTTTCATCGGCACGCCCGACGATATTTACGCCCAGGCGCTGGGTATCCGCCCCGCCATCCGGGCCGAAGAACTGCGCCTGAAGGGCACCGAGCGGTCCATCGCCATTGCCCGGAGCAACTACTTCCCCTCCCTTTCCATCAGTGGCGGCAGCGGCACCAATTACTACTCCAACTACGGCGGAAAAGGCTTCTGGGACCAGCTCAAGAGCAACTTCAGCTCCTACGTGGGCCTGTCGCTGAGCATCCCTATTTTCACCAAGTTTTCCACGCGCAACCAGGTGCGTTCGGCCAAGCTGAACCAGGTGAACCAGGAGATTGCGCTGCGCCGCGTGAAGCAGAATCTGTACAAGGAAATCCAGCAGGCCTGGAATTCGGCCGAAGCCGCCCGCGCCAAGTGGGAGGCCTCCCAACTGGCAGCCGCCGCGGCCCAGGATTCCTTCACCCTGGTCCAGGCCAAATATGAGAATGGCAAGGCTACGGTTACAGAGTTCAACGAATCCCGCAACCAGCTGCTGAAGACGCGTTCCGACGCCGTACAGGCCACCTACGAGTACCTGTTCCAGACCCGCCTGGTAGACTTCTACCGCGGCGGCAGGCTGGACTTCTAAAGCCTTGCCGCTTTCGGGAAAATGCCGTATCTTTGTGGAAACACAGGATACCATGATCAGCGAATCCCATCTAGACCTTGCCATCAAGGATCTATTTCAGCATATTCAGTTTCAGGCGCAGCCGGAAGGGTTGTACGATCCGCTACGGTACATGATTGCCATTGGCGGCAAGCGGTTGCGGCCACGGCTTTGCCTTACCACCTTCGGCCTGTACAAAAATGCTTTCGGCCCGGAAATCCTGGAGCCGGCGGCGGGGCTGGAAGTCTTCCATACCTTCACGCTCATCCACGATGACATCATGGACCGTTCGCCGCTCCGTCGCGGACACGATACGGTATGGAAAAAGTGGAATGAGGACACAGCCATCCTCAGCGGGGACGTGATGTGCATCGATGCCTACAAACGCATGGCAAAAGCGCCCGCCGATGTCCTTCCCTCCGTACTGTCCCTCTTCTCCCAAACGGCGGCGGAGGTGTGCGACGGCCAGCAGCTGGACATGGATTTCGAGAGCCTGGACGTGGTGCCCATGGCGGACTATATGCAGATGATCGGTCTCAAGACCGCAGTGCTCATTGCCTGTTCGGCCCAGATGGGTGCCATCATCGCCGGAGCGCCGGAGGAGGAATGCCGCGCCATTTATGCTTATGGTTACGACCTGGGACTGGCCTTCCAGGTGGCCGATGACTATCTGGACGCATATGGCGATGCTGCCGTTTTCGGCAAGCCCATCGGCGGAGACATTGTGAACAACAAGAAGTCCTGGCTCACGGTAAAGGCGCTGGAGGGCAAAGCCGAGGGACTGCAGGAAGCCCTGGCCATGCCAGCGGAAACGCCTGAGCAGAAGGCCCATAAGATTGCCACAGTAAAAGCCGTCTACGAATCCCTGGACATTTCCGCCCAGGCGCGCAAAGAGATTGCCGCCCTGCACAAGAGCGCCGTTGATAAACTGCAGGGATTCGATCCGCAGAAGCGGGAGGTCCTGGAGAACTTTGCCCACAAGCTCGTCGGCCGCACCGTGTAATGCGAAAACTGCCCAACACTTACGTACTCATTGCCGCGCTCATTCTCCTTTGCGCGATACTTACCTGGTTCGTTCCGGGCGGACAGTATGTAACGGCCGATGATGGCTCCCTCAGTTATCAGAGCGTCCCCTCAGCACCCCAGACCTGGCAGGTGTTTTCGGCCATCTATCACGGCTTTGTCAGGCAGGCCGGAATCATCGTGTTCATCCTGGTGGTGGGCGGCGCTTTCTGGCTGCTCAATGCAACCGGAGCCGTATCAGCCGGAATCAATCGCTTCATCGGCAAGGTGGGAAAGCGGGACAAACTGGTGCTGGCGGCCATTACGGTGCTGTTTTCCCTGGCCGGCGCCGTCTTCGGGATGAGCGAGGAGACCATTCCTTTCGTGGGCATCGTGGTGCCACTTGTGGTGTCCATGGGCTATGACGCCTTCATGGGTATGCTGGTGGTGTACGTGGCGTCCAACATCGGCTTTTCCAGCGCTTTCCTGAATCCTTTCACCGTGGGCATCGCGCAGGGAATGGCCGATCTTCCCCTTTTCTCCGGCATGGGCTACCGTCTTATCTGCTGGGCTTTCTTTACGGTGCTGCTGGTTGTGGCGGTGTGGATTTACGCCCGGCGGAGCAAGAGAGAGCCGGCCGATGCAGCATTAATGTCGGAGCTGGATGGGGTGTCCGGGGGACATCGGCCTCCTATTTCGTCTCCCGGCACCCCATCCACCCTCCGCCTTACCACCCGCCAGGGCTGGATCCTGGCCGTTCTGGGCATCACGGTTATTGCGCTCATCGTGGGCGTTACCTGCTGGGACTGGTACTTGCCGGAAATCACCGCCCTCTTCCTGGTAATGGGCATAGTATGCGGCATCATCGCGGGTTTTTCGGCCAACAAGATTGCCGATGAACTCATAGCCGGCGCACGGGACCTCCTTTCCGCGGCCCTGGTGGTGGGCTTTGCTTCCGGCATCATCGTGATCCTGCAGGACGGACATATTGTGGACACCATCCTCCACGGCATGCAGGAAGGACTGGATGGCACGGGCCCGATGGCATCTTTATCGGCCATGTACGGCATCCAGGCCCTCATTAACTTCTTCATTCCCAGCGCCACCGCCAAAGCCGCCATCACCATTCCCATCATGGCTCCCTTTGCCGATATGGTGGGCGTCTCCCGTCAGGCCATGGTACTGGCCTTTCAGTTCGGCGACGGCTTCACCAACATGCTTACGCCCACCTCGGGCGTGCTGATGGCCGCCCTGGCCATGGCCCGCATTCCCTACTCCCGCTGGCTGGCCTGGATTTGGAAAGCTGTCCTGGTACTGCTGGTCTTGGGGCTGCTGCTTCTCATTCCCACGTTGTGGGTGTGATAAATTTGTCATTATCAATGGTTTTTCTTACATTTGACAAAAGAAAAACCACATAGTCATGAAATACACTCAGATAATTATGGCTCTGGCCCTTTCGGGTGCCCTTGCCCTGGGCTGCGCTCAAGAGGACAAGACCATTGTCAAAGTAGACGGCGGAAAGATCCTGGGAGTGGAGACCTCCATTGAAGGCGTTTATGTATTCAAAGGCGTTCCCTATGCCGCTCCTCCCATTGGGAATCGGCGTTGGAAAGAGCCCCAGCCCGTAATACCCTGGGACGGCGTAAGGCCGGCCGATGATTTCAGCGCGGCCGCCGTGCAGGACCCGCATATCGGCAATTCAAACCCCTACAACAGCGAATTCTTCTTCCAGGGAGATCCTCCCTTCAGCGAAGACTGCCTGTACCTTAACGTCTGGACTCCGGCGCCCGGCGAACGCAGCAGGAAACTGCCTGTGGCCATCTGGATCCATGGCGGCGCATATACGGGCGGCTGGGGTTTTGAGCCGGAAATGGACGGCAAGGTATGGGGCTCCAAGGATGTTATACTGGTTACCATCAACTACCGTCTTGGCATCTTCGGTTTCCTGGCACATCCGCTGCTAAGTGAAGAAAGCGAGCACGGCGTTTCCGGCAACTATGGTATCCTGGACCAGATTGCAGCCGTAAAGTGGGTCCATGACAACATTACCGCCTTTGGAGGAGACCCCAATAACATCACCATCTTCGGCCAGAGCGCCGGAGCCGGCAGCGTAAAGACCCTGGTGAGTTCTCCGCTCACCGGCAACCTCATCAAAAAGGCCATCATCATGAGCGGCGGCGGTGTGTCCGACAGGCCCTTGCTGCAGGCCACAGGGCTGGAGGAAATTGCCCAAAGGAGCAAAGAGGTCTTTGACTGGGCCGGTTACGACACCCTGGAAAAGATGCGCGCAGCCTCCACGGAAGAAATCTACAGCCTCCCCAAGCGCTATACCGAAAAAACCGGGAAGCCTGCGGGGATCATGACCCGGCCCATTGTGGACGGTTACGTCTCCATCAAGAGCTTTGACGACGCAGCCCGGGACGGTTCCATCAAGGATATTCCCTACATGATTGGCTTCACCAGGGACGACATGGGCGCCCTGGGGGCCGGAATCGACAGGTTCTGCGAACTCCGGAACGCCACCGGAACGCCGGTCTACGCATACCAGTTTGCCCGCCGCCTGCCGGACAGCAAGGAAAAGCCGCACGATATGAAGGGTGCCTTCCACTCCTCCGAACTCTGGTACGTATTCCATTCCCAGGACCACAGCGACCGTCCCTTCACCCCGCTGGACAAGGTGCTGGCCGATCATGTGAATGACTGTTGGGTAAACTTCGTGAAGACCGGAGACCCCGGCCGCGGCTGGTTCCCCTATACCCCGGAGCACCCCCTCTATATGGTTTTCCAGCTTACCCCCAACGAGACGGACGACGCCTCCGCGATGATGTTGCCGTTGGAGCCGTAGGTCAGGCTTCTACCCAGCGGAAGACTTTGTCGCCGCGGCGGGGGTGGAGGCGCTCGCCGGGGGCCGATTCCCGGTTCACCAGGTCCGTGGGCATACCGCCCAGCGGAACAGCCACGGAGCAGCGGACACCCTGGGGACAGGTCTTAGCCATAGGCGTAGATGGCGCGGAATTCCTCCTCCGGCGCCCCGGCAATGAGCGCCCCCATCTGGGCCGAGCAGGCTATGAGCACAGCGGTTTTCAGGCCGATCATCTGCATGTAATCGGCCATCGGCACGCGGTTTTCGGACTCAAAATCCATGTCCAGCTGCTGGCCGTCGCAAACTTCCGCCGCGGTTTTGGAGAACAGCTCCAGCACTTTGGGCAGCACGGCCGCAGGAGCCTTGGCCATGCGTTTGTAGGCGTCGATGCACATTACGTCCCCGCTGAGGATGGCGGTGTCCGGACTCCATTTTTTCCATACGGTGTCCTGCCCGCGGCGCATGGGGGAACGGTCCATGATGTCGTCGTGAATGAGGGTGAAGGTGTGGAAAACCTCCCGCCCGGCCGCCGGCTCCAGGACTTCCGGAGAAAAGGCGTCTTTATACAGGCCGAAGGTGGTAAGGCACAGCCGGGGCCGCAGCCGCTTGCCGCCGATGGCAATCATGTACCGCAGCGGGTCGTAAAGCCCTTTCGGCTCCACCTGAAACTCAATATTCCGGAAAAGTTCCTTACAACTGATGTCTATCTGGGATTCGCTGATCATGGTATTGTACATTTGTACAAAGATACAAAAATTACTTGTGGCACGGAATACAATCGGGAATGATACGAGAATAATGTTAGGAAAGGGCCATCTCCGCCAGTGCGGAACTCTACTCGGTAAGATAGTTCCTAGAATACAGGGACTTGGTTTCAACGCAAGTAATGGAGGCTTTCAATTGCGTATTGGGTGCTGAGATGTCACTCCCTTAGAACGCCACGCGCCAACTA
The DNA here is from genome assembly GCA_946406355.1 of uncultured Bacteroidales bacterium. Classification (GTDB taxonomy): domain Bacteria; phylum Bacteroidota; class Bacteroidia; order Bacteroidales; family UBA932; genus Cryptobacteroides. The sequence continues at coordinate 33,089 of CAMJKI010000003.1, forward strand.
AAGTTTGGCATGATGGGCAGCAGGGCCAGCATCTTCCAGCCTTCAGCCTGTGCATCATAGTAGAGCATGAAAGGATTAAAATGGTTCGTAAGATTGCAGACGCCAAGATTAACGGTATGTTCAGTCCGCTTGATTCGGAACTTGCACTCATAGCCCACATCCAGTCGGAAGACCGTGGGCATGTGGAAGTTGTTGACACCGTCATAGTACTCTGCTTCTGTTTCGATGTCTGGGATGCGGATATCATAGACAAGCGGCGCACCGTTCTCCCAATGTCCGCTCTGCAAAGTTATCGCTAGGCTGAAACCCTTCCATCGGCCCAGTATGTTTAAGATGTGCCGACGATCGAACCGAGCATGGAACCTTCCCCCGTCGCATACCGTCGCGAACCCCTCCCGGTCGGTCTTAGAGAGGGTGTAGGCCGTCCGGACATAAAGATTCCGGCTCTGGTATTCATAGAGAAATTCGCCGCCATAGGAGTTGCCGAAGCCGATATCCACGCTATACTCCCATCCAATGAAGGCGTCCGTAAACAGCGTCTGGGCGTACTTGTAATAGACGAGATTGCCCATCCGTTTGTAGTAGCCGCCCAATGAGGCGGAATGCCTGCCCAAGGTGAGGCTGAGCCCCAGATTCCCCTGAAGAGCAAACTCCGGCGGAGCCGTATTTCCGGAAGGAACGATTACGTCCGTTGACCAGCCGAGCGGGAGGCCCTCCAAGGTGTGGTAATACTGATGCACATAGTCGGCCGAACCTTCTAGGGCCAATGACTTGGTAAGGTTCCACTTGAAAGAAAGACTCACGTCCGGGCGGAGATTCATCATACCGTCGGCCATATTCCAGAAGTAGTTTCCCCTTATGGCTGCCTGCATGTGCAACTTCTCTGGGATATCTCGGGTGGCCTGGACATTGAAAGATAACAGCATCACTCCCTTTCCGGCATGTGTCCCGGTCGGCCCCATGGCGAACCGGGCGTAACGGGCCATGAAGCCATAATTCAGCTTCCAAGCCGAGTTGCGTCGGGATGAGAAATTGGAAGAAAGCGCGGCTTCAAACATGCTGGAGTTCAGGGATAGGGTGTTGTCCACACCATGGTAGTTCATCTCCTGCTGCTGCATGCTTTCGTACCTGTTGACATAGACCTGTGCGTCCATTTCGGTCTGGTCAAAGTTCCTGCGGTATTGGAGGATGGCTATCTCGTTGTTCCACCCAAGGGCATCCCGGCTTCCTTCCACGGTGGTGAAGCTATACTGGTCCAGGCTTAGGAGCGTAGACGCAGATAAGCTGCTGCGGTCATCAATGGCCCAGTGGAACTTGCCATAGATGTCCCCGACACCGGTCAGCAAGTTCTGGAAGGTGGCCAGACGGGTGGGAAGCAGATAACGGAAAGCCCTGTACTCTAGCCCGATAGGCGAGATTCTGGCCGATGCGATGACGGACATCCCGTGTCCGAGAGGCGCTTCCGCACTGGCCCCAGCGAGAAAATTATTGACGGTGCCCTCGGCATGGACTCTGTCGATGGCAGGGTCGCGCGTGAGGATGTTAAGGTGAGCGGCGGTGAAATTCCCATATTGGCCTTCGAATCCGCCTTTGGAAAGAGATATACTTTCGATGACGGCGGACGGAACAGTTGTCGTCAACCCAAGGATATGGGAGTAACCATAGACCGGCACGCCATCAAGGGAGTATAAATTGTTCCCCACGTTACCTCCATGGATGTACATGGCGGAAGAGCCGTCAGCTCCTGTCGATACGCCCGGCATCCCCTGTGACCACCGGATTGGGTCTCCTTCGCCCATCGGAGAGATAACCCCTCGGAGGACGTCGGCACTACTCTCTAGCTTGTTGATAGTGCGCATGATGCTCCGAGTGTCCGTCTTGATTGCAGCACGAAGCGAGTCGGTCCAGGTTGTTTCCTGTGCGATGGCAAGTCCGGAAAGGAACAAGGGGAGGAAGGATAACAGCCGGAGGGAAACTTTCACCATAGTTCTGTTTCTGGGATGGATTCCAAATCCACGTTTTCGCCGTCAAAGTCCGTCCGTACGGATACCATGGCTCCGAACACTCCAAGACCGCCCTGAAGATTGGAGTGGATGTTGTCCCTAAGATAAATGGAAGAGAGGTCTCCACACTCACGTACTTTCTTGAATTGCCAGGCGTCCTTCAGAAATCGGCCGTAATCCGGCGAGATGGAAGTAAAGAGAAGATATTCATCATAATCGATCAGATGATGACCGGAATCATAATACGCCTGATTCATGTAAAATGAACCGCTGATACAGAATGCTTTTGCGTTACGATACTCTTCTTGTGATACATCATCGTATCCACTGGAAAAAGAATAGAGTGCATCAAGACCTGCGTGATTGTCATTGACACGGGTAATGAACAGGAAATCCTTGTATAACGGCTTCCCAATCAGATTGGGAAACATGTATGTCCAGACGCCTTCCATACCATAAACCGGACTATCATGATATACATAGGGGGAGCCTTGCCACCCTGTCTCTGTCCATCTTTTTCCCTCCCCTGACCGCCATTTGGGGTTGCCATCGTAAAACAGTCCAGTTGCGTTGATTTCTTCTACGCCAGGGTAGTCCGTACAAAGCACTTCCACCGGGCCATATTCACCCGTTTCTTTGTTGCGTTTGATTCCCCGGACAATCAGATATTCGGGCATTCCATCCACATAATAAAAATGGCCGTAAGATGCATATTTTGGGGTATTTCCATGCCCGATAGCTGCTCGAATCCACTCCACTTTATCCGGCATCTCCTGTTCTGCCCATACTAGGTCATATCCATCGACCCTCACTTCTAAGCGATACTCATCGCCCGGGATTCCCGAATAGTCGAGGGTCCATAGATTGTCCGCAGCCTTGATAAAACGATGCTCTGTTTCATATTGCTGGGAAACGTGGATAAGCTTGATATCAGCCTCTTGAATGATTGGAGAAACCAATTCTCCAGGCTCCCTCGTAAGGGAAAGATATAAGTTCTGAACGCCGTCTTCGGTCAATACAAACTCGACCACCACCTTCCTTTCCACACCAGAATCCAGCGTGGTATCCCGCACACATCCGCTCAGGAGGAGGGTGAGGATGAGAAGTGTTCTTTTCATGTTGGGCAAATATGGGTAATGCAAGGATCCTACGTAAAGGGAAAAAAAGAAGCCAGAGTATTGGTTATATAAATTATTTCACTTGCAGAAAGTTCTGGAAATATCTCTACACCTAACGCTTGTGTAAAATTAGGTATAAATATATGTGGAACTTTTAGAGGTGGGTGACGGTGTCAAATTGTTTTTTATAGTAGCCAGTGGAGATATAGAGTATTCGGAGAGGGAACTTTGCTCTGCAGTCCATGTCTGAGGGGAAATAGATTCTGTGGTAACATCATTGCCCGATAGGGCTACTCTCTGACAAGTTGTAAAAGCCACAATGGCGAGGAGAAGAGAGAATCCTTTCAAAATAGTATTATTTAATCATGTTTTCCCGCAAAAGTATAGATAATAATACTATTATCCAAAAAAACATAATTATTTTCTAATTAAACAAATAGCATCATTTTTTTAAAAATGGATTATTATAGATTTGGACAGATTAGGCATTATTTTTATTCTGTAATATGCCTCGTCATTTCCCGAGCAAGCGGAACGGAGCGCTGAAAGAAAGTGATTTATACTTTGTCCCCTACTTCCTCATTTCTATCTTGGAAGGAATCGCAAAAATACATAATAACCGATTCTCAGCGTCCGCAAAACGTAAACGCCTAAGCAGCAAGCAATTGACTGTTTCCCGGTGCAAATAAAATTGCACCGGGAAACATTTATTTCACTAACACTCAATTGATTACATTCCGCATACTAGCGGTACAGCTCGCGGAGGACGGAGAGGGAGCGGACGCGGATGGGCTGGTCGGTGTGGTACTCCAGGTAGCCCAGGAGCGCTTCGCAGAGGGTGCTGCGCTGCTCGCCGGAAAGGGGAAGCAGCATGGACTGGCCGAAATCGGCCGACAGGAAGGGCTGCAGCAAGGGCGCGTTTTCGCCGGCGAAGGGAGCCACGTCGGCAAAGGTGGGACGGAAGCCCAGGGCGCCGGAGAGCTCCAGCAGAAAGCGGATGTGGAAGTTGGCAAAATCGGCCTGCAGGGCGTCCAGGGTAAGGATGCTGCCCACGCACCATTCGAACAGGCCGTCCTCGTAGGCGCCTTCCCGGAGGGTGCGGAACAGCACTTCGGCCAGGAACAGGCTCATGGTGTTTTTGTGCAAGTTGGAACGGATGCCGTTCAGGCTGTCCCGGGCCTGCAGGTTCCGGATGCTCCAGAGCTCGCTTTTGGGGTTTTCCACCACCTCGGCTTCCAGAATGTTCAGGGGTAGCAACAGCGCCGTACCGGCCTTCCGGGCCGATGGCACCAGAAAACCGCGCCGCCCCCATTCCTTAGACAGGGTATGCACCACAACAGCGTTTTCCCCCACCTTGGTGGTGGCCAACACTATCAGTTCTGTGGTTCCCCTGTCCATGATCTCTACCCTTTCAGGTACTCTGCCATAGCCCTTAAGGCCTTTCCGCGGTGTGAGATGGTGTTCTTGAAAGCCTCTCCCAGTTCGCCGTTGGTCTGGTCCATCCCCTCGGGAATGAACACTGGATCGTAGCCGAAGCCGCCGTCGCCGCGGCGTTCCCGGGCGATGGAGCCTTCCATTACGCCGTCGAAAAAGTGAATCTCTCCGTTCAGGATCAAGGCTGCGGAAGTGCGAAAACGGGCTTTGCGGGTAGCGTGGGGCGTGGACAGGCCCATTTCCCGCATAATGGATGCTTCGGCCTCCCGGCGAGCCATTTCCCGCAGCAGTTTGGCCATGTTCCTGTCGGCATTGTGGTCCTCGCCGCTGTAACGGGCCGTCTGCACGCCGGGGCCGCCGCCCAGGATGTCCACTTCCAGGCCGGAATCGTCGGCAAAGCAGTTGAGTCCGGTTTTCTTATAAATATATTCGGCTTTTTGCAGGGAATTGGCCCTGAAGGTGTTACCGGTTTCAGGGATTTCTTCGGTGATGCCTGCCTCGGCGGCAGTAATTATATCAAAGCCTTTTCCCAGGATTTCGGCAGCTTCGCGCACTTTTCCCGGATTGGCAGTTGCAAATACTAATTTCATAACGTCTATTCCTCTTCTATCTCACAGGCCTCCGCCCCCCTCTCCTCATGCAGATATGCCCACGTTATCCTCTCCCTACATCCCTCCCCTCGGGGGAGGGACTGGCCTTTGGCCTTAAGGTATTAAAACACTAAAATAATAAATCGGCGGCAAAGATAGCTATTTTTTCTTATCTTTGTTCTTTGGCATTGATGTTGCCTTATCTTATAATGATGATGAAAAAGTATTATTATATTCTGGTGGTCCTGGGTGTTCTGACAGCCGGGGCCCCTTCTTTTGCCCAGTCCAAGAATTTCACCCTGGGACAGTGGGTGGAAATGCATAACGCTATCCTGAAGGAACTCAATCGTTCGTACGTGGACTCGCTGGAAGTGGGCCGCATCGAACGGGAGGGCGTAAACGCCATGCTGGAAGCCCTGGATCCCTATACCGTGTATGTGCCGGAAGAGGAGCAGGAGGACTTCCAGATGATGATAACCAGTACCTACGGGGGTATCGGCGCCGTTATTTATAAGCCGGACATCAACGGAAACGTAATTATCAACGAGCCCTACGCCGGTTCGCCCGCCGCCCTGGCCGGACTGGTTTGCGGCGACGAAATCCTCACCATCGACGGGGAATCCACCCACGGCCTCACCAGCCAGGAAAGCAGCGAAAAAATGCGCGGAAAGCCCGGAACTACCGTGGTCTTCGGCGTAAAGAAGCTTCGCAGCGGAGAAACGTGGAAGGCAGGAGATGTGGTGGAAGTGCCGGTGCTGCGCCAGCGCATCGTGCTCCCCTCGGTGGAATATGCCGATATGCTGAACGAGCGTGACGGCTACGTGCTGCTGTCAAAATTCACGGACGGCGTGGGCCTGGGCGTACGCGACGCCTATAACAAACTGAAAGCCAAAGGCATGCAGCGCATGATCCTGGACCTGCGGGGCAACGGCGGCGGCCTCATGAACGAGGCGGTGAACATTGTTTCGCTGTTCGTGCCCAAAGGTTCGGTAGTGGTTACGGCCAAAGGCCGGGCAGCCGGTTCCGAAGCGGTGTACAAGACCACGGCCGATCCGGTGGATGTGGAAATGCCGCTGGTAATTCTGGTAGATTCCGCATCGGCATCGGCTTCGGAGATTGTTTCCGGCGCCCTGCAGGACTACGACCGCGCCACCATCATCGGCACACGTACTTATGGAAAGGGCCTGGTGCAGAGCATCCGTCCGCTGCCCTACGACGGCCAGCTGAAGGTGACCACCGCCAAGTATTACACCCCTTCGGGCCGATGCGTGCAGGCCATCGACTATACGCACCGCAACGAGGACGGCAGCGTAGGGCACATTCCGGACTCCCTTACCCATGAATTCACTACTGCGCACGGCCGCAAGGTGCGCGACGGCGGCGGCATCACCCCGGACTTCGAGGTTAAGGCCCACCGCTATTCCCGGCTCACTTACTCGCTGGTAATGAACGGCATAGTGGAGCAGTACGCTCTTAAATTCGTGCGCGAGCACGCCTCCATCCCGGCGGTGGACGACTTCCACTTTGCCGAATATGAAGACTTCATAGCCTTCTGTGCCGACAAGAACTTCGACTATCGTTCATCGGCCCGGGCCTGGCTGGACGAAGCCAAAAAGACGCTGGAGGAAGACGGCCTTACCGAAGCCGCCTCGGAGGAACTGGCAGCCCTGGAGAAGAAGCTGGACATGGACAAGGAAACCTTCCTGCGCCTGAAGGAGAAGGAAATCGTTCCCTTCATCGAGGAGGAAATCGTGGTCCGCTACTACTTCCAGGAGGCCGGCATCCGGGTTCGCACCCGCTACGACGACCAGCTGCACACAGCCCTGGAACAGCCCGCCATCAGCTGGTAGCCCTATGCATCGGAAAGATTTGGAAATCATGGCGCCGGCCGGCAACTTCGCTTGTCTGCTGGCTGCTATTGAGGGTGGCGCCAACTCAGTGTATTTCGGAATCGGCCACCTGAACATGCGTTCGCATTCGGCCAACAACTTCTCCCGCGAAGACCTGCCGGAAGTGGTCCGGATTTGCCGGGCCTATGGGGTGCGGGCCTATATGACGCTGAACATTACCCTGTACGGCGAAGACTTGCAGGCGGCGTATGACACGCTGGATACCGCACGGGAGGCCGGGGTGGATGCCATTATAGCCTCCGACATGGCAGCCATCCTGTACTGCCGCAAAATCGGCCTGGAGGTGCACATTTCCACGCAGTTAAGCATTTCCAACGTGGAGGCGCTGCGCTTTTACGCCCAATGGGCCGATGTGGTGGTGCTGGCCCGGGAACTGAACCTGGAGCAGGTGAAGGCCATCCACGAAGCCATTGTGCGGGAGCACATCTGCGGCCCCTCCGGAGAGCTGGTGCGCATAGAGATGTTCTGCCACGGGGCCTTCTGCATGGCCGTTTCCGGCAAGTGCTACCTGTCGCTGTCGGCCTATGGCGAAAGCGCCAACCGCGGCGCCTGCATGCAGGTTTGCCGGCGCGGCTACCTGGTCACGGACATGGAAACCGGCAACGAAATCCATATCGACAACAAGTACATGATGTCGCCCAAGGACCTGTGCACCATTGAGTTTGCCGACAAGTTCGTAGAAGCGGGCGTACGGGTTTTCAAAATTGAGGGCCGTGCCCGCAGTGCCGATTATGTGAAAACCACCGCCCAATGCTACAGGGAAGCGGCCGATGCCGTGGCCGACGGCAGTTTTACCCCGGAACTGGGCGCCGCCCTGAAGGAGCGCCTGGCCACCGTGTTCAACCGCGGCTTCTGGGACGGCTATTACCTGGGTGCCCGCCTGGGTGAATGGAGCGCCAAATATGGCTCCCACGCCACCAGAACCAAGATTTATGTCGGCAAGGTGACCAATTGGTTCCACCGTATCGGCGTAGCGGAAATCCTGGTGGAAGCTACTCCCCTGCACGAAGGCGACGATATCCTGTTCATCGGCCACACCACCGGTATCCTGGAAATGAAGATTGACGATATGCGGGTAGATCTTCAGCCCGCACAGACGTGCCCCCAGGGCGTCCGCTGCTCCGTGGCTGTTCCGCTGGACGGTATGCCCACGGACCTGGTGAACCGGGAATCGGCCCCCGGCGAGCGCCTCCACCCCCGCCGCGGCGACAAAGTCTTCCGCTGGGTGGAGGAAAAACATTAGTACACAGTTACTTAAGCTTTTCTCCCTGTGACTAAAATCACAGGGAGAAAACTGTTATGCATTGATTATCAAGCAATTAACATTTTGCTAAAATTTAATGCTAAATTGTTTTAGATTTTAGCAATTATTCTTACCTTTGTAGGGAAATTACAGAGAATCAATATGTCAAGACGCAATAACCGCAACAAGGGCGGACGGGACGCCCGTGGCAGCAAGAAAAAGAAGAAGCATGTAGTACCCGAATACGAGGGAACGGCCCTGATGTCGCGCGAGGGCTTTGTGTTCGTGCGCATAGAAGGGCAGGAAGAGGATGTGTATGTAAAGGCGTCCAAAACCCGCGGAGCCCTGCACGGGGATCTGGTGCGGGTAGCCGTTACCCAGGAAAAGGTGGGTAGCGCCAAGCGCCGCAGCGGAGAAATCATTGCCGTGCTGGAACGCAGCAACAAGCCTTTCGTGGGCATCCTGCACATTGTGGGCAAGCAGGCCTGGGTGCTCATGAGCTCCAAGACCATGCCCTACGACATAGCCGTACCCGTGCCGGAAGGCGGTCAGAAAGGCATGAAGGTAGCCGCCGTGGTGGACGGCTGGGAGCGCGGAGAAGCCGGACCGCACGGCCACGTGGTGGATATCCTGGGCATGCCCGGAGAGAACGATACGGAGATGCACGCCATCCTGGCCGAATTCGGCCTTCCCTACCGCTTCACCAAAGAAGTGGAAAACGCCGCCGATCAAATCCCGGACACCATCACAGACAAGGACCGCGCCCACCGGAGAGACTTCCGCAAGGTGCTCACCTTCACCATCGACCCTACGGACGCCAAGGACTACGACGATGCCCTCAGCTTCCGCAAGCTGGAAAACGGCAACTACGAGGTTGGCGTGCACATTGCCGATGTAACCTGGTACGTGCGCCCCGGATCGGCCGTGGACAAAGAGGCTCAGGAGCGCGGAACGTCGGTGTATCTGGTAGACCGCACCGTGCCGATGCTGCCGGAAATGCTGTCCAACAAACTGTGCTCCCTGCGCCCGAACGAAGAAAAACTCACCTTCAGCGCCGTGTTCGAAATAACCCCGCAGGCCAAGGTGATCAACCCCTGGTTCGGCCGCACCAACATCATTTCCGACTACCGTTTTGACTACGAGCTGGCCCAGTCCATCATAGAAGCCGGCGACAAAGCCATGGAGCAGGAATTCGGGAAAGGCAGCGAAAGCGGCATAGTGCCGCCGGAAATCAAGGAAGCCATCCTTACCCTGAACAAACTGGCCCTCACGCTGCGCAAACGGCGTTTCCAGGCCGGCGCCGTGAATTTCGACCGCCCGGAAATGAAGGTAGATATAGACGAGAACGGCAAGCCGATAGGCGTGCACCAGAAGTTTTCCAAGGAGGCCAACTGGCTCATCGAGGAATTCATGCTGCTGGCCAACCGCAACGTGGCGGAATACGTGGCCACCGGCGGCAAGATGGGCGGCAAGGCCCAGGCCAAGGCCAAAACCTTCGTGTATCGCGTGCACGACCTGCCCAATATGGAAAAGCTTTCCGGTCTGCGGGAGTTCGCCGGTCACTTCGGCTATAAGGTGGGGCCCATCGACAACGGAAAAGACATTGCCAAAACGCTCAACGGCCTTATGCAGGACGCGGCCGACAAGCCGGAGCTAGGCGCCATCCAAATCCTGGCGCTGCGGTCCATGGCCAAGGCCTGCTACTCTATAGACAACATCGGCCACTACGGCCTGGCGTTCAACTTTTACACGCACTTTACCTCCCCCATCCGCCGTTATCCGGACATGATGGTGCACCGCCTGCTGGCCATGTACATGGCCGGGGCCGATTCCCAGAGCGCCGATTATTACGCCGCCCAGTGCAAACACGCCAGTGAACGGGAGGTAGTGGCCGCCGAGGCCGAAAGGGAAAGCATCAAGTACAAGCTGGTGGAATTCATGGAAGACAAAATCGGCCAGGAATTCGACGGCCATGTGTCCGGCGTTACGGAATGGGGCATTTACGTGGAAATTGACCCCACCAAGATTGAGGGCATGATTCCCTACCGCACCATCAAGGGCGACTACTATATCTTTGACGAAGAGCGCTACCGGGCCGTGGGCCGGCGCACGCACCATTCCCTGCGCCTGGGAGACCCCATCCGCATCCGCGTAAAGAGCACCAACCTGGAGCAGAAGCTGCTGGATTACGAACTGGTGGAACCCGAGCATGAGCGCCCGGCCGAAGAAGTGACGGAAACCTCCGAGATGGAGGATTACATGGAGCGGAAAGAGGCCCGTCCCCGGAAAAGGAAAAAATGAGACTGCCGGCCGTCATAGGAGCCGTCGCGCTGCTGCTTTCCTGCAGCCAGCCCGCGCCTGTCCGCCAAAGCGGGCCGGCCGGCGTGGACTATGACGTAAACGCCACCTTGGAGGGAGACCTGCAAACGGGCTTCTTCCAGCTGGAACTGCGCTCCGGGAAGCCTGTAGAGGTGTTTTACGAAATTATGGACCGGGACGGCGAAGTATTGGCCGATGCCCTGTACAGGGTTCGCGACACCACCGTAACCGTGCCGGAGCATCTGCGGAACGTGCGCCAGTGGACGGCCGAAACGCCGGAACTGTACACCCTGCACCTGCAGGTGGACGGCCGGAGCAGCTACCATCCCGTGGCCTTCCGGCTCATAGAAACCTATAAGAAAGACACCTTCCTGGTAAACGGATGCAAGGTCCCCTTCAAGGGAGCCAACTTAAATGGCCGCACCAGCAGGGAAACGCTTCAAGCCCTTAAACTGGCGGGCGTGAATGCCCTGAACACAGCCGACAGGCCCCGGGCGCTGCAGGAGCTGTGCGACAGCGCCGGCTTCTACCTGTACCCCGTGCCGGACAGCCTGGACCGGCCCGACATGCGGTCGGCCGCCGCGCGCCATGCCTGGCAGGATGTGAGCATCCGGGCGGTGGACCCGGCAGAAGGCATTTTCCAGATACAGAACCGCCGCCAGTTCACTTCGCTGGAAGATTATACCCTTCGCTGGTGGGTGGAACGGGACGGAAAACGCCTCCGGAGGCCGCTGCTGCGCCGTTTGCATTTTGACACCGACCCTGGAATGTCCGAAGAATTCCATCTGAAGCTGCCGCCCATGAAAAAGCCCGGCGAGTACCGCCTGTTCTTTGAGGCGCTGGCCCGGGAAAGCCGTCCGCTGGTAGAAAAAGGCAGCGTAATGGCCTCCGAATGCATCCTTTTGAAGGAAAGCCCCACCCTGGAAGCCTTCCACGCCAAGGGCCCGCTCACAGTAACGGAAGGCGACACCCGTCTGGTAATCCGTGGCAAAGAAGTAGAAATGGTGTTTGACCGGGCCGACGGCACGGTTAAATCCCTGAAAGTGAAGAACCGGGACCTGCTGCCCGGCGGCCTGAAACCCGTATTGCCGGCCGAAGCCCGCGCCGTTTGCAGCTGGAACCTCCAGCCGGATTCCCTCACGCTCCGCGCCCGCTACCTGCTGCCGGAAGAAGAAAAAACCGCCCTTTTCACCTTGCTGGGAAACGGCGTCCTTAAGGTGGAAAGCCCCGGTATCGGCTTCTGCCTGCAGGCCCCCGAAAGCGGATTGCGCTACTTTGGAGAGGCCCCGGACCTGTTTGCCGCCGCCGTTTACAAAACCCTCCGAACCACCGCCGGAGAAAGCGGTTCCCATCCCCTCACCTCCTGGCTGGAAATGGAAGCATTCACCCTGCAAGGGACCAATCCCTTTGCCTTCCAAAACCAGGGGAAACAACTGATCATTACCCCGGACCCGGCTTTTGAGCTGGTCCCCCGACACCTGTAAATCTAAACCACCCATACCATGGCCAAAAACATTACCATCAAGGACATTGCCAAGGAAGCAGGCGTTTCCATCGCCCTGGTTTCCTTCGTCATGAACAACCGCATCGGCGCCGACGGCAAGCAGAAATACCGCGTGAGCGAAGCCACCAAGGAGCGCATCCTGGAAGTGGCACGCCGACTGGATTATCGGCCCAATTCGGCCGCCCGGAGCCTCCGGCAGGGGCGCACCCACGTGCTGGGCGTGATTCTGTCCGACATGGGTAACATCTTTTACGGCACCATTGCCCACTACTTGGAGAAAATGGCCAACAAGCATGGCTACACCGTGCTCTTCGGCAACACAGAGGAAGATCCCGAGCAGTTCAACCGGCTGGTGCAGTCGTTCCTGGAGAAGGATGTGGAAGGCTTCGTGGTGGTTCCCTGCCAGGGCAGCCAGGCCGGAATGGAGCGCCTAATGGCCTCCGGCAGGCCTTTCGTGGTCATCGACCGGCATAATCCCAACTACGACGTGCCCTACGTTTACACCGACAACGCCGATGCCATGCGCCAGGCCCTCCACGCCATTCAGGAGCAAGGTGCCACAAAGATTGAGATGGTGTCCTACGCCATGCGCATCTCTTCCATGACCGACCGCGAAGACAGCTTCCACGAGGTCCTGGGGCCGGACGCCCACATCTACCACCTGCCCTTTACCATTACGGAGGCCGATGCCGACGCGGTAGCCGAAGAAGTGATCCGCAAGGGCACGGACGGCCTGGTAATGAGCTCCAACGTGCCTTCTGTGGCCGTGCTGAAGGCCCTGTTCCGCCGCGGTGTGCGCATCCAGGAAGACATTCGCATTGTGGGCTTCGACTACTCCAACGTGTACAATTTCTTTAATCCGCCCATCTCCTATATCCTGCAGCCGCTGCCGGAAATTGCCGAGCAGGCCGCCAAATACCTGTTCCGACTGATTGAAATGAGGGAAAGCGGCGAGGATATCAGTACCGTAAAAGACAAGATTATCCTGAAGGCAACGCTTAAATGAGACGATTCCTTCCCCTTTTGCTGCTAGCGGCCGTCTGCTGCTCGGCCCCCCGGCCGGTGTTGGACCCGGTAGACTATGTGAATCCGCTGATAGGAACCCTGTCTACCTACAACCTTTCTACCGGCAACACCTATCCGGCCGTTGCCGTGCCCTGGGGCATGCATGCCTGGACACCGCAGACCGGAGCCGACGGCGACGGCTGGACGTACCGCTACGACGCCACCCACATCCGGGGCATCAAGCAGACGCATCAGCCCAGCCCCTGGATTAACGATTACGGCGCTTTTTCCCTGATGCCGGTAAGCGGGGCGCCCGTATGGCAGGAAGAAGAACGTGCCAGCTGGTTCTCCCACAAGGCCGAAACCGCCACTCCCTATTATTACAGCGTGTATCTGGCCGATTACGATGTACGCCTGGAGATGGCGCCATCGGCCCATGCGGCGGCTTTCCGCATTCAGTATCCGGCCGGGCAGCCCGCCTATCTGGTGGTGGATGCCTACAAGGGCGGAACCGTGGAATTGCTGGACAGCCACACGCTTGCCGGAACCAGCGTGCAAAACCACCGCGGCGTGGCAGAAGGCTTCGGCAATTACTTCCTGATTAAATCCAGCGCCCCCATGGAACTGGTTCCCGCCGGGGATAACACCGCCCTGGTGCAGTTCCCAGAAGGGCTTTCCGTGGATTTGCAGGTGGCTTCTTCCTTCATTTCTCCGGAGCAGGCGCAGCTGAACCTGCAGGAGACGGAAGGCGGCCTGGAGGCGGTAAAGGAGCAGGCCCGTACGGCCTGGAACAAGACGCTGGGCCGGATAGAGGTGGAAGACGACAACCTGGACCACCTGCGCACTTTCTACTCCTGCCTGTACCGCTGTCTGCTGTTCCCGCGGGACCTTTCGGAGACCAATGCGGCCGGGGAAGAAGTGCACTACAGCCCGCACAACGGCCAGGTGTGCCCCGGACCGCTCTATACGGATACGGGCTTCTGGGACACCTTCCGGGCGCTGCTTCCGCTGGTGAACCTGGTGTATCCGGAAACGGCTTCGCGCATCCAGCAGGGGCTGGTGAACCATTATAAGGAAAGCGGCTTTCTGCCGGAATGGGCATCGCCGGGCCACCGGGACTGCATGGTAGGCAACAACAGCGCCTCCGTGGTGGCCGATGCCTGGCTCAAGGGCATCCGCGGGCAGGATATCGGCCTGCTGTGGGAAGCTGTTACGCACGGCGCCCACGCCCGGCATCCTTCAGTTAGCTCCTCCGGCCGGGAGGGCTGGCAGCTGTACGATTCCCTGGGCTACGTTCCCTGCGATGCGGGTATTGACGAAAGCGCCGCCCGCACCCTGGAGTATGCCTACGACGACTGGTGCATCTGGCAGCTGGGCCAGGCGCTGGGAAAGGACAGCCTGGAGCTGGCACCGTACCGCGCCGCCGCCCAAAACTACCGGAATCTCTTTGACCCGGAGTATGGCCTCATGAACGGCCGCCAGGCCGATGGCAGTTTTCGCCGGCCCTTCAACCCGCTCAAATGGGGCGGCGACTTCACCGAAGGAAACAGCCTGCACTATACCTGGAGCGTGTTTCACGACATTCCGGGCCTGATGGAACTGATGGGCGGGGCCGATGCCTTTTCGGCCAAGCTGGACAGCGTTTTCACCATGCCGCCTTCCTACGACGACTCCTATTACGGCTTCCCCATCCACGAGATTGTGGAAATGACGGTGATGGGCATGGGCAACTACGCCCACGGCAACCAGCCCATCCAGCACATGCTGTATCTGTACGACTGGTGCGGACAGCCCTGGAAAACGCAGGCCCGCGTGCGTGAGGTGATGGAAAAGTTCTACAGTCCCTGGGCCGATGGCTATTGCGGCGACGAGGACAACGGCCAAACCTCGGCCTGGTACGTATTTTCGGCCCTGGGCTTCTATCCCGTATGCCCCGGCAGCAACGAATACGCCCTGGGCACGCCGCTGTTCCGGAAGGCCACCGTACACCTTCCCGGCGGGGATCTGGTGATAGATGCTCCGGATAATTCGGCCGGAAACCGCTATGTACAGGCGCTCCGGCTTAACGGCAAGCCCTGGTCCGGAAACTTCCTGCCCCACAGCGCCCTGGCCTCCGGCGCCCGCCTGCAGTTCAGCCTATACAGCCGCAGAATGCAAAGCACTGATAATTAGAAATTTAGCTGTTTCCCGGTGCAAATTGATTTGCACCGGGAAACAGTCAAGCAACTGGAATACAAATAGTTACATTTTGCATGAAACACTTCCTTCTTCTTACCGCAGCGGTATTGGCTGCAGCCTGTCAAACCCAACCAGCGGAGGACTTTGCCTCCTATGTAAACCCCAGAATCGGATCGGGCGGACACGGGCATGTGTTTGTGGGGGCCAATGTGCCCTTCGGCTTTGTGCAGGTGGGGCCCACCAGCATTCCGCAGGACTGGGACTGGTGCAGCGGCTATCACGACAGCGATTCCACCGTCATCGGCTTCAGCCAGCTGCATCTTAGCGGAACGGGCATCGGCGATCTTTTTGACGTTACCGTAATGCCGCGCCTGGGAGCCTCCAGGCCGGAAAGAGGACGGGAAGAGGATCCGGAAAGTGGCGTATGGTCCTATGCCGACCGCTCCCGTGAGGTTGCGGAACCCGGCTACTACAGCGTGCCGCTCATGCGGGACAACATCCTGGCCGAAATGACCGCTACCGCCCGCGTGGGCTTCCACCGCTATACCTTCCCGGCCGCCGAAGACGCCAACCTGGTCTTTGACCTGGAGAACGGCGGCAGCTGGGACCGTGCCGTGGACTGCGGCTTTGAGGTGGAAAAGGACGCGGAAGGCAACGTGAAGGCCATCGGCGGGCACCGTTTCTCCACCGGCTGGGCCGACGACCAGAAGGTCTTCTTCTGGGCCGAATTCTCCCGTCCCGCCCAGGCGTTCACCACCGCCGAAAACCCCAACAAGCGCAGCGGTGTCCTGAGCCCCCTCTACGGCTATTACACCCTGGGACACACGGAACCTGGCGAGCAAATTCTGGTGAAAGTGGCCCTCTCCCCCGTTTCGGTGGAAGGCGCCAAGGCCAATATGGCAGCCGAGCTGCCCGGCTGGGACTTTGAGGCCACGCGGAAGGCCGCCCGGGAAGCCTGGAACAGGGAATTGAGCAAGGTGCGCATCAGCACACCGGACCCGGACAAGCGGAACGTCTTCTATACCGCCCTGTACCACACCATGATAGCGCCCTCCGTGTTTGAAGACGTGGACGGGCAGTACCGCGGCAGCGACGGACAGGTGCACCGGGCCAGCTGGCAGAACTACACCACCTTCTCGCTCTGGGACACGTATCGCGCCCAGATGCCGCTCATGACCATCCTCCATCCGGAAAAGATGGACGATATGGTGGCCACCATGTACCACATTTACAAAGAGCAGGGTGACCTTCCCGTATGGCACCTGATGGGCAACGAAACCGACTGCATGGTGGGTAATCCAGGCCTGGTTTCCTTTGCCGATGCCGTGGTGAAGGGCTTCCGCGCCGGTCTCTCCGACCAGGAGATAGTGGACGCCATGGTAGCCACCGCCACCATGCCGGACCGTGGACAGGACTTCCGGATGCAGTACGGCTTTATTCCGGCCGACCTGTACGAGGAATCCGTGGCCAACGACATGGAATACGCCCTGGCCGACGGAGCCCTGGCCAACGCCGCCGCCGCGCTGGGCCGGGAAGAGCTGGCGGCAGAATATCGCGAGCGCAGCCACTCCTATCGGCACTTTTGGGATCCGGAACTGCAGTTCATGCGCGGCCGCAATACCGACGGCAGCTTCACCGAGCCCTTCAATCCCATATTCTCCAACCATACCACGTCGGACTACACGGAAGGCACGGCCTGGCAGTACATCTGGCTGGTGCCGCAGGATGTAGAAGGGCTGGAAGCCCTCTTCGGCTCCCGCGAAGCCATGCTGGCCAAGCTGGACGGCCTGTTTGAAGCGTCCGACCAGGTGGAAGGCGAGAATGCCTCCATCGACATTTCCGGCCTTATCGGCCAGTATGCGCACGGCAACGAGCCCAGCCATCACATCATTTACTTGTACAGCATGCTGGGAGAGCCCCGGAAGGCGGCCGACCGCCTGCGCCAGGTGTACAGTGAAATGTATCCCTGCAACGACGAAGGCCTTCCCGGCAACGAGGATGTGGGCCAGATGAGCGCCTGGTTCATCCTTTCCTCCTTTGGTTTCTACCAGGTGGAGCCGGCCGGCACGCAGTACTGGTTCGGCGCCCCGCTCTGGGAAAAGGCCGAAGTGAAAGTGGCCGGCGGCACCTTTACCATTAGCACCCAAGGCAACGGCCCCTACATCCAAAGCATAAAACTGAACGGCCAGCCGTACGACAAGCCCTACATTGAATACAAAGACATTGTTGCCGGCGGCACCCTGGAATTTGTAATGGAATGAAACCACTGAAATTCAAACCCATCCTGAAGACCGTAGTATGGGGCGGAGAGGATATTGCTCCGTATAAAGGCATTGAGACTACCCAGCAGCACATTGGCGAAAGCTGGGAACTGTCGGGCGTACCGGGGAATGAAAGCATTGTGGCCGAAGGGCCCCTGGAGGGGCGCAGCATTGCCTCCCTGGTAAAGGAGTACAAGGGCGAACTGGTGGGAGAACAGGTGTACGAACGCACCGGCGACCAGTTCCCGCTGCTCATCAAATTCATCGACGCGGCGGCCGACCTGTCCATCCAAGTGCACCCGGACGATGCCCTGGCAGCCAAACGGCACGGCACCAACGGCAAAACCGAAATGTGGTACGTGGTGGCGGCCAAGCCCGGAGCGCATCTTTTAAGCGGTCTCAAGACGGCCATCGGCCCGGATGAATATGCCGGAAAAGTGGCCGACGGCAGCATTGTAGATGCACTGGCCCGCTACGACGTGGCGCCCGGCGACGTTTTCTTTCTCCCGGCCGGCCGTATCCACGCCATCTGCAGCGGCTGCTTCATTGCCGAAATCCAGCAGACCTCCGACATCACCTACCGCATCTACGACTACAATCGGCCCGGACTGGACGGCAAACCCCGCGAGGTACATACCGAACTGGCCAAGGACGCCATTGACTACAAAGTGCTTCCGGATTACCGCACCCAATACACCCCGGCCGAAGACGAGGAAGTGGAGCTGGTGAACTGTCCCTATTTCACCACCAGCCTGCTGGACCTTACCCTGCCCTACGCCAAGGACCTTTCCGAGCTGGACTCCTTTATGGTGGTCATGTGCCTCTCCGGAGCCGGCACCCTGGAGGTAGACGGTGAGGAGGTTCCCATCGGCCAGGGCGAAACCGTCTTAATACCAGCAAGCGCCGACGACCTATGCTGCATCCCCGCCGATGAGGGCCTCAAGCTCCTGCTCAGTCACTTATAGTAAACACCTAACTATCAAGACATAAAAGATTTCTCCCTGTGATTTTATTCACAGGGAGAAAACAATAAGTGCTTAATAATCAGCACTATTCCAGACCGCGGGCGCGCATCAACGCAGAAGGGTTGGGTTCGGCGCCACGGAACTGCTTGTACAGCACCATGGGTTCTTCGCTGCCGCCTTTCTCCAGGAAGGTGCGGCGGAAGGCATCGGCCGTAGCTTTGTTGAAGATGCCGTCTTCCTTGAACTTCTCCCAGGCATCTACGGCCAGCACTTCGCTCCACAGGTAGCTGTAGTAGCCGGCGCTGTAGCCGCTGTTGAAGATGTGGTTGAAGTAAGGGGTGCGGTAACGCGGGATAATCTCGTCGATGAGGCCCATGTCGGCGCAGACCTTCGTCTCAAAGTCGCGGATGCTCTGGGCGTCGGTGAACTGCTCCAGCTGGGCCGATGACAGTTCGTGCCACTTCATGTCCAGGATGGAGGCGGCGCAGGTTTCACCGGCAGCGAAGCCCTGGTTGAACTGCAGGGCCTTCCGGATTTTCTCCACCAGTTCGGCCGGGATAGGTTCACCGTTGCGATAGTCCTTGGCATACACCGCCAGGATTTCCGGCACAAAGGCAAAGTTCTCGTTGAACTGGGAGAACATTTCCACAAAGTCGCGGGACACGTTGGTACCGCTCACGGAAACATAGTTGCACTGCGTAAGGAAGCCGTGCAGGGCATGGCCGAATTCGTGGAAAGCGGTCTGCACATTGTCGATGGTGAGCTGCGAAGGCACTTCGGCCGAAGGCGCCGGAAAGTTGCACACATTCACGATGATGGGCCGCACGCCGGTTTCCTGCTCCCGGAAGTTATTCATCCAGGCGCCGCCGCGCTTGGTGGGACGCACGTAGTAGTCGCGGTAGAAGATGCCCAGCAGGGAGCCGTCGGCATTGGAGAGCTTGTAGGCCTTTACTTCCGGGTTGTACACTTCCACCTCCGGAGCTTCCTCTATCTTAATGCCATAGATGCGCTCGGCGGCGGTGAAAACGCCCTTGAGCACGCTGTCGGCCTGGAAGTAAGGCTTGGTCTGGCTTTCGTCCAGGGCGTATTTCTGCGCACGCAGCTTTTCGGCATAGTACATCCAGTCCCAGGCCTCAATCTTGTGGCCGGCAATCTGCTCCATCTCCTTGATCTGGGCCTTGGCGCTGCGCATGCAGGCGTCCATGATGGGCTGCAGGAAATTGTCTACGGTTTCCGGCGTGCCCGCCATCTTGTTGGACAGCTGGAAGGCGGCAAAGTTGGGATAGCCCAGCAGCTCGGACTGCTTGGCGCGCAGCTTCAGGATTTCCAGCACTATGGCGTTGTTGTCGTGCTCGCCTCCGTTGTTGCCGCGGCTGGAGTAGGCCTTGAACACCTGCTCGCGCTTGCTGCGGTCGTCACAGGCGCTCATGAAGTCGTAATACTCACTTACGGTAATGCCGGTAGCCTCCTTGAAGGCATTGTTCTCGGCCAGGAGATTCTGGCCGAATTTCTGGCTAAGGGTAGCCAGACGGGTAGCGTTTTCCGCAAATTGCTTCTTCCCGTCCGGGTCCAGGCCCACGCCGTTGCGCTCGAAGGCTTCGTACAGCTTCTTCACCACCATCTGCTGTTCGCGGGTGAGGCTGGCCGATTGCTCATAGACGGCTTTCACGCGGGCGAAGAGCGCCTCGTTCATCATGATTTCGTTGGAAGCGTCGGTGAGCATGGGGGTTACTTCCTCCTCCACGGCCTGCATTTCCGGGGTGGAATCGCTTTCGGCCAGGTTGAAGAAAACGCCCTCCACCTTATCCAGGATGGGAGAAGCCTTCTCGTAAGCCAGGATGGTGTTCTCGAAAGTGGGAGCATCGGGATTATCGATGATCTTCTGGATATTGGCCTTCTGCTCTTCCAGGCCGGCCTTGAAGGCGGGCAAATAGTCGGCCACGCTTATTTTGGAAAAGGGAGCCGTTCCATAGGGGGTGTCCCATTCCTGCAGGAAGATGTTCTGGGGTTGATTGTTACAGGCTGCCAGCATAAAGGTTGCTGCAATGAGTAATACGTTTTTTTTCATTCTTTCCTATTTATAACGAGATCCCCGGACAAGCCGGGGATGACAGTTGTATGTCTTGGCCGAAGCCGGCCATCTCTTTAATAAACTACCACCGAAACGGACGGGTCGTCGATGAGCGAAAGCTGCGCCGAACCGTTGTACAAGGTCATGATACCGGTAATATCGGCGTTTGCACGGCCGTTGTACAGTTTGGAGGGCAACTTGGTGTCGGAGAAGCGGGCCACACCGCTGGTACGTACCTGAACGGTAGTGGAACCCAACTTGAAGTAGTGCGACACATAGTTGGAGTTGGCGTACTTGATCATGATTTCCTTGTAGGTGATGTAGGCATCGGCCCCAAAGCTGTCCAGGGTTTTGCCGGGCTGCAGGTAATCACTGGGCTTTCCAAGGATGGAACCGTAACGGGTGTTTCCGGAACCCACCTCGGCCGAATCCCAAACGCCGCTCTCCAGGTACTCGATGAACTTGTTCTTGGAGCAGGCCCAGGTGTCGATACCCCAGGTGCCCTTGTCGGAGAGGAATACGCGGTTTTCCGGATTGGCGCTGGTGTGCGGCAGGTTGGAGTTGGGATAGAACAGGGCGAAGACTTCGTTGCTGTACGAAACCCCTTCCACGGTAACCAGCTTGCCCCAGAGTTCTCCCTCGAAGCCAGCCTTGATGGCAGCCTTCAGTTCGTCCTCCGTAATCACATAAGGCTTTAGCGGATCCTTTATTTCGCCCCTGAACACGTGCTGGTCGATGATGGCCTGTACGTCGATATAGGACGTTTCGTAGTCGTTGGTGGTTGTTTTGTCGGCTTCCAAGCCCAGCTGGGGCATGCCGTTATAGGCGCCCAGGGTTAGGCCGTCGCAATAAACATACACCCACTGGCCCAGCGAGAACTCGCTGTACAGCGAAGACTTGCCCAGCTTGAGGTCGATACCGCCGGTTTCGTCCTGGATATACAGTTCACGGTAAATGTTTCCGGTTTTGTCGCTGGAGATAACCTGTCCCTTGATCCATACATTACCAGTCACCTCCACAGGCTTACCGTTGTAAAGGGCTTTCAATTCCTTGATGGTGCTCCAGGTGCCGGTGAAGCCGGGCAGGTTGCTTTCGGTATAAGGAACAAAATCGGCGGGAAGATTGCTGTCACAGGTGAATACCGGCTGCCACTCCTCCTTCAGACTCTGGCAACTGGCAAGCGCCGCAAGCGCAAAAATAGCGATTATAGTCTTTTTCATGGCTTTAGAATCTGAAATAGAGGTTAAGCATATAGTTGGTACCGGCCATGTAGAAGTACTTGGAGTCGAAGCGGTAGTAGCGTTCCTTGGACACGGTGTTGTCCACCATACGGGTTTGCTCGTAACCGCCGGTCTTCACGTTCCGGTTGTTAAGAATGTTCTTCACATTGAGGGAGAAGCCCAGCTGGTATTTGCGCTGGATGTACCAGGACTTGCCGATGGAGAGATTCACCAGCCAGGCGGGAGCAAACTGCTCCTGGGTGGTCATGTAGCGGATTTCCTCGTCGGTAACGTTGTAGTCCAGGCCGGCCACGGCGTAGTCGGTGCGGTACAGCGGATTCATATCCAGATAGGAGCGGCCGAAGTATTCCACATCGCCGTCGATGAACCAGTAGTTGTAGTTATAGGCCAGACCCAGGCTGATGGCCGTCTGCGGGGTGGAAGGCACATAGTGCTTCTGGACAACGGTGCCGTCCAGCAGCTGGGTGTTCTTCCAGTAGGCCACATAGGTATTGGACATCACTACCTCGGCGCTGTTGTCCAGGGTCTGGGTCATGCGCGGATTGGAGGTGTAAACGTATTCACCCAGGGCCACGACGCCCTGCACGCTCAGGTTGGGAACAATGTAAGTGGGGAACTTGAAGCCCAGTTCCACGCCCATGTGACGTTCGTTGATACCGCTGATGGCAAAGTTGGAGAAAGCGTTCTGCACATCGTCGTAGGCGCTCATTACCTTGCTCTGGTTGTTGATGGTGGTGTAGTATCCCGTAGCGCGGATGTTGATGCCGTTGCCGCTGTACTGCCAGTTGATATCGCTGGAGAAGATCCGCTCCGGCTTCAGGTTGGTCATCATGGTGTTGCGGGTACGGGGGCTCAGGAAGGCCTGGTTGAACTTGGGCGCCTCGGTGAAGTAGCCCACGTTGGCATACACGCGCATGGTGCCGCCGATTACGTAATTCAGGCCCAGCTTTCCGGCATAGGTGAGGAACTTGGCGGTTTGGGATTTGCCCAGGGAGGTGGTTACGGAACCGTCCGGGTCGTAGGTGGGTTCAATGGTTACACCATCTACCACCAGCTTGTTGCCGTTTTGGTCCAGGCCGGGGAAGAGGCCCTTGCGGACCAGGCCCTCACGCCAGAAGCTCTCGTAATTGATGCGGCCGCCCAGGGTGAGGCCGAAGTTGCCGAAGGTGAACGAGCCGTTGAGCCAGCCGCCGAAGTTGCGCACCTGGGCATAGTAATCATAGCCGTATTTTTCACCCTTGGTGATGACCTCCGCCTTGCCGTGCTTCATGTAGTAGTCCAGATCGTTCTGGAGTTTGTAAGGCGTAGCGGCAAAGTCCCGCTCGGCAAAGTTGTCGATATTCAGGAAGTACAGGCCGCCCAGCATATCGGCAATGGTCTTGTAGTATTCCGTGCGGTTGATACGGGCGCTGGCGCCGCCGGTGAGGGTGAAGGCGTTGCTGAAGCGGGCCTTGAAGTTGAGGGCCAGGTTCAGATCCCGCTGGTCGGTATGGCGTTCTTCCTGCACATACTTGGAGCGGCGGCCATCCTGCTGACGGTTCACGTTGTACAGGCGGTCCCAATCTACATGAGTGAGGTTGGTGTAATACTTGGAGTGAGACCATACCTCATTGGCCCAGGCATACTTGAGCTCGTTGTTGCGGTTCATGTCCGGATTCTCGTCCATGAAGTAGCTGGGCAGGTTGCGGTAGTAGTCCGGACGCGGGTCCTGGGCATCGTACCAGTCCAGTGCCGTATAACCGTTGGTACCAAAGCGGTACAGGGCGGTGAAACTGGCCTCGAACTTGTCGGACGGGGTAAAGTCGTACTTGAAAATGGCAATGGGCTCGTTGGTCTTACGTACACGGGCATTGCGCACCCTGCCGTTCTGGTAGCCCCAGTTGGAGTTGTACATGTTGTCCCCCATGAGGTCGTACACTTCCTGCGTAGAGGCATTCTGGGCGCCGCGCTGGCCGGGCGTCGCAAAGAATACGAAACTGAGCTTGTGCGCATTGTTAATCACCTTGTCGGCCGCCAGGTAATAGGCGAAGGAGCGGTAATACACACCGTCTATCCAGTCGTTGCCACCCAGGCGGGCGCTCACGTTGGTAGCGAAGGCCCAGCCGTTGTCCATAACGCCGGTGGCATAGGAGGCCATTACGCGAAGGCGGTACAGGCTGCTGTTGGTGAGGAGGCTTCCCCGGAGGCCCTTACGCACCTGCGACGCCGTGCCGAAGATGTTGGTGAGGCCGTTGTAGCCGCCGAAACCGTAGTCCGACACCTCCGTTCCGTTCACCGTCTCCTTGGAACGCATGGCCTCGTTGAGGCCGCTCCACAGCGAGAAGGGAGAATAGCCCGTTATGGCGTCGTTCATCTTTACGCCGGCCAGGTACACATCCTGCGTTTCCGAGTCGTAACCGCGGGCGTTGAAGCGGACCGAACTAAAGTTGTAACCGGCGATGTTGTTGAACACGTCGTTGCTGCCGAACAGGATGGTGGGGTTGTCGTTGTAACCGCTGTCATCCATGTCGAAGGCGTCAAAGGCGTCGTCGTCCATCTCCGTTATCTGCTGTACGGCCGACAGGGAGAGATTGAACATGTTCTTCACATAACCGTCGTTCACGGTCACCTGCACCTGCGTTTCCAGGAAGTCGGGCGCTGTGATCACCAGGGTGTACATGCCGTCTTCCAAGCCGTTTATCTGGAAGGTGCCATCCTCGGCCGACTGGGCTTCGGCAATGGCTGCCGCGCCCTTCATGAGCACCAGATGGGCCTTTTCCACCGGTTGCCGGCCGTTTCGGTCGATAACCGTACCCTTCACGCCTCCGGAGGGCTCCTGCGCAAACAGGGCCACGGAACCAATCAGGGCGGCAAATGCCAGAATTAGTCTTTTAGTCATATATCGGTTAGTTTTACTTCTTGATCACAATATACGTAGGATAGTGGTCGGAGTAGCCACCCACGAACGCACCGTTGGAGAAGGTGCGGAACGGGGTACCCTTGTACTGACCGCTCTGGTTGGTCATGAAGGGCTTGTTGAACACGCGGCCATAGTATTTGCCGTTCACAATGGGCTGGATC
Source organism: uncultured Bacteroidales bacterium (assembly GCA_946406355.1). GTDB lineage: Bacteria > Bacteroidota > Bacteroidia > Bacteroidales > UBA932 > Cryptobacteroides. The sequence continues at coordinate 57,991 of CAMJKI010000003.1, forward strand.
TGGAAGGTGCCCCGGGGCGCATTGGCCAGGGCGCTGTTCACCAGGATAATGTCGTAGATGTTGCCGGCGCCCTGATAGTACAGGGAGCTGTAACCGGCCTTGAGCATGCTAAGGAAGGGCGAGAAGAACTCGAAGCCGGTGGCATCGGCAATATCCTCGCGGCCGTGCATGAAGTCGGTCATGCTGGGGTCGGAGGGGTTGTCGTTCATATCGCCCATCACCACAATCTTGATGCCCGGGAATTCCTGCATCAGCTCCACGGCCCGCTTGTAGGCGATTTCGGCACCGCGGGGACGGAGATCGGCTCCCTTGCCGCCCACACGGGAAGGCAGGTGGCACACGAAGAAGGCGAACATTTCACCGTCGATGGTGCCGCGGACCATCAGGATGTCACGGGTGCGAAAAGCATCCATTTCCTCCTGCGTCCAGGAGCTGAAGTCGATGCTGGAGGGAGCGAAGTTGAACGGAATGCTCTCGCTGGTTATCACCTTGAACTGGTCGGGCCGATAAAGGAGCGCCACATCCACGCCGCGGTTGTCGGGACCGTCGTAATGCACAATCTGGTAATTGGCTTCGGCAATGGCGGGCTGGGCCACCAGGTCTTCCAGCACATGGCGGTTCTCGATTTCCGAAACGCCCAGCACGGTGTGCCAGATGCCGTTGTCGGCCTTCATTTCGGCAATTACACGGGCCATGTTCTGCTGCTTTTTCTCGTACTTGGCTTCGGTCCACTGGTTGGCACCGTCGGGCAGGTACTCGTAGTCGTTCTTGCCCTCGTCGTGGTACGTATCAAAGAGGTTCTCCAGGTTGTAGAACCCTATCACGTAGCTCTTGGAGCCGCTCCCGCTTCCGCTTGCGGCCGTCTTGGCAGAAGAACCGCAACTGGCAACAACCAGCACCAGGGCCATCAGGATATAAATTGGTTTTTTCATATAGTTCAAATATTATTATCTTATTTCCACCAGTTGGAGGGTTCACTTGCCTCAATTTTGGCAGCGGTTTCCTTGTCCAGTACCTTTTCCAGGGCCGGGAAGAAGTCCATGCCGGTTTTCTCCTCCAATGCGTCTATACTGCAAATGTAGCTAAGGCAATTCTTGTCGGAAATGTTGTCATCGTGCGGCAGAAGGAAGCCGGCGGCCATGTAGCCCTTTGTGGCTGTAGCATAAGAAGAATTTCCTTTGTACAGCAAGGCCTTGTAGTAGGCGGTAGGGACGGCTATCTGATGCCCGTCGAAATCCCGCACATAAGTGTTGGTGTTGTCGACGATACATCCGGTAACCACATACAAGGTATCGGCCTGGCCGGCATAGCCCCGCACTTTTCCTTCCAGCGTTGCCCAGATGCCACTGTTGAACGATCCGCTCTGCGGCGTCATGTTGGTGGCATAGAAGGTGCTGATATTGGCCTCACGGTTCAGGCGGTCGGCCGACGGGATCTGGTGCCCCCGGTCGTACAGCGGGTCGCTGTAATACCGATTGGTAGAGAACCGCATGGTGATGGACTGCTGTGCGTCTTGCGGCAGCAGCGGATCATATCCCCACAGGTCTGTGCGGCTGCCCGACCCCTTCAAACTGTTGTTCATGGGATAGGCCACCCACACGGACACCCGGTTCTCGAAGTCCCAGTAACAGCTCCAGTTGCGTACGCCGCTGAATCCCCGGCTTCTGTACTGTTCACCGTTCATGGCATGCACCAGCAGGCTCCGGCCGTCCCCCGCTTCCGTAGCGGGCAGTTCCAGCCAGGACATGGGCGCCACGTCGTAACCGTAAACCGGTTCGGGTTCCACCCCGGCTTGCGAAACGGTTGCCCTCCTTTCCGCCCCGTTCACGGGCTTAAGGATTACGGTAACCGAACGGACTTCCTCCTTTTCGTTTGCCTTATAAATGAGCTGGATGTCTCCCTTGTTACCGCTGCCGGAAGCCGGCGTAACGCTGGCCCAGGAGCCTCCGTCCGAACATTCCACTGCCAGGCTCCATGCACCCTTGCAGGTGACGGACACCCAGGCGGTGCCGCCGGCCTGCTCCAGTACTTCCGGACGCAGGCTCACGGCAGTAGCCCCGTCGTACGGCTCCGGCTTCTCACACGCCACCAGCCCGGCCGCAAGGGCGGCCAGGGCCAGGGCGTGTATGAGCTTTTTCACAATCATTTCTTACGTACGGAAATGGGCGGCTGGTAATTATTGCCTCTTGTACAACACCTGAGAAATAGCCACGAAACCGTTGGCGTTGCTGGCCGACTTCTGGCAATCGAATTCCAGTTTATAGAAACAGTTGGCCGTAGGTTGCGCAACCTCAAAGGTGTTTTCTCCCTGATGAAGGTCAACCGAAACCGTCTCGATGATGTCCGTAAAATCGGCATCCGTGGCCACATAAAGCTTGGAAGAATTGATTTTGGCAGCATTGGCAGCCGTCAGCGTACTGACGGTTACCACAACCTGGGTGATGGGTTTTTCATAAGCCTCCTTGTTGACAATTGTCGCCACCGAAGGATCGCTCTTCCGTCCGCACTTGATCACGTTCCAACCTCCGTTGTTATTGTTGAAATTGGAAATGGTCCAGGAGTTCGTCCCTATCGTGGCTGTCCAGGTAGCTGTGTAACTGGAAACCTTGCTCTTGGAAGTGTCATCGTCCGGATAAGTGAGAGTAGGGTCTGTTTCAAAGTAAGAAATCAGGGCTGCGACCACATTACCCGCGCTGTACTTGCCAGCCAAAGTGATAGTTCCTCCATCCTTTATCTTTGTCTTCCAATCATTGGCATTCCGAACTTCCGTTACAGCAATTGTACCCGTGTCATCGGTAAGATCCAGCGTGCAATTCGTATTATTGAAATTGGAAACCGTTCCCATTAGCTTGAAGTAGGTCTTAGTATTGGCCGCTTCTGTAAACTCGGCTACCGTCTTAAGCGTGGTCTTACTCATATCCACGCCCTCTTCGGGATCCTTCTTCTGTCCTTTCCATAAAGACACATAGCCTTTATTGCCAACGGTTTCAAAAGTATGCTTGCCGTTCTTGTCGGTATATCTGGTTACCTTGGCACAAATAACCACATCATCACCTACAGCCAGTGTAGAATTGCCCGTGTACCAGGGCTTGTTCTCCAGCCAGTTCACTTTGTAAGCCTCGAAATCCTTGGTGTCGTCATTGTTGTTATAGGCTCCGTCGTCGGAAATCCAGAACGTACCACTCTGACCATTGGCAAAAGCGGTGGCGATCTTGCTTACCTTACCCTTCACGTACACCTCCGCACTGCTTTCCTTGTAATCGTTCTCCCAAAGATAGTCGATTACGCCCGCAATGTTGAACGGATTAAGCACAGTACCGTCACCTTCCGCACCGGCCAGATAGCCGTTACTGGACTTGTTGTAGCTGATGAGGTAGGCGTACTCCATGCGGGGCTTGAAGTTATACACCCCGCGATAACCGGCGATGGTAACGTTGTCGTTCTCCTTAAGGCCCAGCGTAGAGAAGGAACGGTCGTTGTTGGATCCGTAGCCCAGGTTACTGTAGGTGAGACCGTTGATGTGGGTGGTTCCGCTGGCATCCACCAGGTCGAAGATACCCAGCTGGGTGTTGGTAAGATTGGTGATCCGGCCCGTAATCTTGAACGTCTTCTCGGAATCCACCGCCAGCTTGTTGAACTCGGCTATGGTAACCGGAATGGAATTGTCTTCAACCTCGGGCTTATCCACGTCGGAGCAAATGGCGAACAGGCCCGCACGGGTGCCGGCGTCTGCGGTGGTTAACACCTCCAGTTCCTTGGTATTTGCCGGTAAATCTACGGCGTATTTGTCACTGGCGGTTACCGTAAGCTGATAAGTAGGATTACCGGAAAGACCATCATTGCAGGCCGGCGAAATGGTTTTCACCTGTGTGCCCTTAACTTTGAAAACCAGTTTAGCCTTCTTGCTTCCCTTCCAGGAAACGGCATAGAACGTGATTCTGGAAGCGCCGGAAGGAATCTTGATGGTTGCAGAACCCGTTTTGCTGCTGGTCCCCATTTTCAGGAGAGGCACCTCATCCGTACCATTCACAATGGCCGTCTGGATGAGCGTGTTGTCGCCAGCCTTCCACGATGTTGACGGAATGCCGCTGGCAAAGTTGGTATCCAGCTCGAACTCTTCGTCCGGATTATCCGGATTATCCGGGTTGTCAGGATTATCGGGGTTATCAGGATTGTCCGGGTTGTCGGGACCGGAAGCGTTCTTCTTCACGAAGAAGCCATACAACACCTCGTCCTTCTTGACATTGTTCTTATCCGTATAGGAACCGCGATAGCCGATAATGGTAATGTTGTCTCCCTCTCTGAGGTTCAGGGTGCCGAAACTCTTGTCGTTCTTGGCACCATAACCCAGATTGGTGGCCGTAAGGCCGTAGACATACACCGTTCCCGTCTCGTCCGTAAGGTCGAAGTTGCCGTAGGTGTCGTTGATAGAACCGCCGATGGTACCGGTGAGCTGATACAGCTGGGTCTCAGATTCCGCGGCCTCCAAGAAGGCCTTCACGGTAACTTCCTGAGCGTTGACCTCCGGGTTATCAGGGTTGTCCGGATTGTCGGGATTATCCGGGTTATCAGGACCGGAAGCATTCTTCTTGACGAAGTAGGCATATACCACCTCGTCCTTCTTCTCACCGGTATTCTTATTGGTATAGGAACCGCGATAGCCGATAATGGTAATGCTGTCTCCTTCCTTGAGGCCCAGGGTGCCAAAACTCTGGTCGTTCTTGGCGCCATAACCCAGATTAGTGGCCGTAAGGCCATAGACATACACCGTTCCCGTTTCGTCCGTAAGGTCGAAGTTGCCGTAGGTGGCATTGATAGTGCCGCCGATAGTACCGGTGAGCTGATACAGCTGGGTCTCAGACTCTGCTGCCTCCAGGAAGGCCTTGACCGTAACTTCCTGAGCGTTGACCTCCGGGTTGTCCGGGTTATCGGGATTATCAGGGTTATCCGGATTGTCGGGAGTCACCACATCCTTATCCGTGTGAATGCCGAACATGGCGGCGCGAGGGTTGGCAGCGCCTTCCGTGGTTACTTCCAGTTCGCGGTCTCCCGCGGCGCGCTTGTTGAAATACGGGCCGGCCCAGGCTGCAGCAACAGCGGCGGCAGGGATATTCAGCGTGTATTTATCGGCCTCCGTTACGGTAATATTATAGGATTGTCCTGCCAGGCCGGGTTCGGCACGGGGTTCAATGGAACCGATTTCGGCTCCGCCCATCTTGAACGTCAGCTTGGACGGGGCGTTATTCCAGGAAACGGCATAGAAAGTGATGGATTTCACGCCATCCGGGATGGAGATGGTGGCGGTACCGGCGCCGGCGCCCTTTCCGATACGGAGCACCGCGACGTCTTCCTTGCCGTTCACTTTGGCCTTCTCGTCATAGGCATTATTTTCCTTGACAGCAGTCCAGCTCACGGAGCTTTCATAGGTGCCCACAGCGTCCGGATTGTCGGGGTTGTCCGGGTTATCCGGGCCGTCGCCGCCGGAATTCTTCTTGACAAAGTACGCGTTAAGAACCTGTTCCTTGCCATTGTAAGAGCCACGGTAGCCGATGATGGTAATGTTGTCGCCCTCGGCCAAATTCAAGGATGCAAAGCTCTTGTCGTTCTTGGCACCGTAGCCCAGTTCCGTAGCGGTGAGGCCGTACACATACACGCTTCCGCTGTCGTCAACCAGGTCGAAATTGCCATAAGTGGTATTGTTCAGGTTGGAGATTGTACCGGTTAGCTGGTATTTCTGTGTGCCGGATTCGGCCGCTGCCAGGAATTCCGCAACGGTTGCCACCTTGGTGTCCCCTGCGGGAGGATTCTCTCCACCGCCTTCCGTCTTGCCGTTAAGGCTGTACAGGTAACCGCTGTTGGCCACCGTCTCCGGCGTATTGCCGCGGTAGTTCATGAGTTCGGCGCAGATAATGACCTCATCTTCCACCTTAATATCCGTTCCCTCGGTATATTTCACATTGCCCAGATACAGGACACGGAAGCAATAGAACTGGGCGCTTTCCTCCTTCCCGTCGTCAGAAATGTAGAATGAGGCGTTTCCATAAGTGCCGCTTTCCCCGAAGGAACCCTTATCGGCAATCTTGCTGATCTTACCCTTTACATAGTACGGGCCCACCTTGTCGTATTCCGTGTTGGAGGTCCAGGTAAGGTTCTTCACGGCATTGATGGCAGCCGCCACATTGAACGGATCGGCCTCCGTGCCCGCGCCTGAAGGCTCTCCCGGGTTGTCGGGATTATCCGGATTGCCGCCGTTACCGGTATCGCCGTTAAGGCTGTACAGGTAACCGCTGTTGGCCACCGTCTCCGGCGTGTTGCCACGGTAGTTCATGAGTTCGGAGCAGATAATTACCTCGTCGCCCACGGCGATGTCCGTCCCCTGGGTATACTTCTGGTTCTTAAGGTACTTGACACGGTAGCAATAGAACTCACCGTTCTGGGAACCGTCGTCGGAAATCCAGAACGTGGCGTTTCCGTAGGTGCCGCTTTCCCCGTAGGTGCCCTTATCGGCAATCTTGCTGATTTTACCCTTCACGTAGTACGGACCCACCTTTTCGTAATTGTCGTTGGAGGTCCAGCTGAGGCCCTTCACGGCATTGATGGCGGCCGCCACATTGAAAGGATCGGCCTGGGTACCGGAGCCTTCCGGATCTACCGTAGTGCCCTGACCTCCATCGTCGCCGCCCTTGTTAACACCGTTGAGGCTGTAAACGAAGGCGTTATTCTGGGAGGTTTCCATGGTGCCGTTGTAGTTGACCACATTACCGAAGAGGATAACCTCGTCGCCCACAGCGACCTCTTTATCGCCTTCCGCGAACTTCTTGTTGCCCAGATAATACACACGATAGGCCGTGAACGTTTCTCCACCGGTTTCACCGGTTTCCGAAATGGTGAAGGTACCGTTGCCGTATTGGGTGCCGAACTGCTCCTTGATGCCGGATATCTTACCCTTAACATACACCTTGATGGGGCTGTCCACGCCTTTTTCCAGGGTTTGGATGTACTTGAGTACGCCCGGAACGGTGTAAGGATCTTCCTTGGTACCGGAGCCATAGACGATGACCACCGGGCCCAGGGTGCCCGCCTGATTCACATTGATGATGGCCTTGGCTATGCCGATAGTGATGATGAGACTGCCTCCACGGTCGTTTCCGGGATTGGAACTTACCGTAACAGCCAGGGTGACGGGCTTGGTGCGGCCCTCTCCCTGCTCGATATCTACGCCAATCCAGTCCGGACAGGAAACCTTCCAGTCACGGGTGGCAAGTAATTCGATGGCTTGGGTACCGCCGCTTTCCCCGAAGGTGAGTTCCGTAGTGTTTACGGTAATTTTGGCAGGTCCCAAATCTTCCTGCTCCTGGCACGCTACCAACGCCAGAGCGCCGGCCAGAAAAGCCAAAAAGAATGATTTGATTTTCATATGCAGATAATATTTTAGTGTTATTTCTTTACATCTACAAATATAAGTTTTTTTTGCGTGTTTTCAATGCGCTCACCTATATTTATATTAAATTTCCTTATGTCAAAAAAAGGTAGTATCTTCGCCCCGGGTTTTTGGTTAGAAAGAACAGTATTGTATCAATATTTATCATCTAAAATCTTTATGAAGAACGCTTTAAGAAGCTTTTTGCTCGCAGGCATCGCTTTGTTTGCGGGCGTATTCGCTTATGCGCAGGTTACCACTGCGGCCCTGTCCGGCCGTGTGGTGGACCAGAACGGTGAACCCGTCATAGGCGCTGCCGTCATGGCTCAGCACGAGCCCTCCGGCACCGTTTATGGCGCTATTACCAATTCCGAAGGCCGCTACTCTATTCAGGGTATGCGTACCGGCGGTCCCTATAAAGTAGATTTCAGCTGCCTGGGCTACCAGGATGTTGCTTACACGGGCATTACCCTTCAGCTGGCCGAAACGTTCAGCCTCAATGCCCAGATTGCCGAAAGCACGGAAATGCTGGAAGGCACTGTTGTTTTTGCCGATGCGGCTTCCAAGTTCTCCCTGGAAAAGACCGGTTCGGCCACCAACATCAACAACAAGCAGATTGAGTCCATTCCCACCATCAGCCGCAGCATTACCGATGTCACCCGCCTGTCCCCGTACGGCGGCAACGGCATGACTTTCGCCGGTGCCGACCCCCGTACCGCCAACTTTACCGTGGACGGCGCCAACTTCAACAACAACTTCGGCCTTTCCGGCGGCCTGGTAGGTGGCGGCAGCCCCATTTCCATCGACGCCATTGAGGAAATGCAGGTTGTGATCTCCCCCTACGATGTACGTCAGACCAACTTCATCGGCGGTGGCGTAAACGCCATCACCAAGAGCGGTACCAACACCTTCAAGGGTACGGCCTACATCTATCACCGCAACGAATTCATGCGTGGAGACACCGTGGACGGCGAAACGGTGGCCGGCGCCCGTGACAAGGACCGCAACACCACCTTCGGCTTCACCTTCGGCGGCCCCATCATCAAGAACAAACTCTTCTTCTTTGTGAATGCGGAAAGAACCCAGGTTCCCACCGTGGTAACCCGTTGGAAAGGTTCCGACGATGGCGTGGCCGATGCGGACAAATTCATCTCCCGCACCACCAATGCCGATCTGAAGACGGTTTCCGAGCATCTCCTCACCAAGTATGGCTATGACACCGGATCCTGGACGGATTTCCCCGCCAACGAGGACAACACCAAGATCCTGGCCCGCCTGGACTGGAACATCACCCAGAAGCATCACCTGGCCCTGCGTTACAATTTCACGCTCGCCAACTCCTGGAATGAGCCCAACAAAACTTCCATGGACGGCGGCTCCCGTATGTCCGGCGCCCGTATGTCGCAGTATTCCATGTCCTACGCCAACTCCATGTATGCCAACAAGAACCAGGTGAGCACCTGGTCCGTGGACCTGAACAGCCGTCTCAGCGACAACCTGTCCAACCAGTTCCTGGCCACCTATTCCCTGGTGTACAACCCTATCCGCAGCACCAATTCGGCCGAGTTCCCCTTCATCGACATCCGTGACGGAGACATCACCGAAGACGGCAAGCCCGGCAACAACTACCTGTCGGCCGGCTACGAGCTGTTCACCTGGACCAACTCCGTAACCGAGAACAACATCAACATCAAGGACGACCTCACCTACTACATGGGTTCCCACAAAATCATGGCCGGTTTCAACTATGAATTCCAGTCGGCCGAGAACCACTACATGCGTGAGGGTAACGGTTACTACCGCTACGATTCCCTCTCCGGCTTCCTTGCCGGTCAAGCTCCGGAAATCGTGGTGCTCACCTACGGTTACGATGGTGAAAAAGCCCCTGCCGTAAAGGTGCGCTACTCCAAGGTTGGCGTATATGCCCAGGATGAGTGGAATGCCACCGACAAGCTGAAACTCACTTATGGCCTGCGTCTGGACGGTCTGTTCTTCAACAACAACGACCTCCTCACCAACAATGCCATTCACGACCTGAAGTATTATCCCAAGAGCTACGGCTTCACCGAGCAGCATATCGACACCGGCAAGTGGCCCACCTCCAAGGTTATCATCTCCCCCCGCGTGGGCTTCAACTGGGATGTCTTCGGCGACAGGAGCCTGAAGGTGCGCGGCGGTACCGGTCTGTTCCAGGGCCGTCTCCCGCTGGTGTTCTTCACCAACATGCCCACCAACGGCGGTCTGGCACAGTATCGTGCCGAGCTTAACGCCAAGACCAAGATTCCTGCTTTCTACACCGGCGCCTATACCGAGGATGCCAAGGGCAATAAATACATTGACATGAACCAGTTCGCCGGCGGCCTGGTTACCGACGAAAACGGTAACGCCACCGTGGAAGCCCTCATGAAGAAACTGGAATCCCTGGGTTATCCCACCCACGTTACCTCCGAGGACGGAACCGTTCCCAGCTCCGTATCGGCCATTGATCCCAAGTTCAAGCTTCCTCAGGTATGGAAGACTTCCCTGGCCGTGGACTACAACTTCCCCACTTCCTTCCCGTTCTCTGTCGAGGTGGAAGGCATCTTCAACAAGACCGTCAACGGTACTTACGTTACCGACTGGAGCATGCCCGACGCCGGCGGTTTCACCCGTCTCAACGGCGCCGACAACCGTCCGCTCTATCCTTCCGGATACCGCACCAACACCAAGGCTTTCGTTCTTGAGAACACCTCCAGGGGTTATGGCTGGTCGGCCAGCGTTACCCTCAACGCCCGTCCTGTGGAAGGCCTGAGCCTGATGGCCGCCTACACGCATACGGTTTCCAAGGAAGTTACCGGCATGCCGGGTTCCGACGCAGAATCGGCCTTCTACTATGTTCCCACTTCGGAAGGCCCCAACTACATTCCGCTGCACAACTCCACCAACGTGACGCCCGACCGTGTGATTGTTTCGGCAACCCACGATGACAAGAGCGGCAACCACTTCAGCTTCATCTATGAGACCTGGCGCGGTGGCTACAACTACTCCTACATGCTCACCGGCGACATGAACGGCGACGGCTATACCTATGACGCCCTGTACATCCCTACCGACAAGCAGGTTGCCGAAGGTGAATTCCGCTTTGTATCGGCCGATGACCAGAACCGCTTCATGGACTTTGTGCACAAGGACGCCTACCTGTCCAAGCACCAGGGCCAGTATGCCGAGCCTTATAGCGTGTATTCCCCGTGGGTGCACCGCGTAGACTTCAGCTACAAGCACGACTTTACCGTGAAGATTGGCAAGAGCACCAATACCCTGCAGCTGAGCCTGGATGTAAAGAACCTGCTGAACCTGTTCAACTCCAGCTGGGGCGTATCCAAGTATCTGAATCCCGAGATTGGTACCGAAGCCCGCATCCTCAAGTATGAGGGCGTTGACGCCGACGGTTATGCCAGATTCTCCACTCCTGCCGCCATCAGCGGCAAAACCGAAACCTGGACCTCCAACCATGGTATCGGCCAGTGCTGGTATGCTTCTATCGGTATCAAGTATCTGTTTAACTAATTATCGGCACGACATATGAAACTCAAGTATATTATTACTGCCATCGCAGCCACCCTGGCCCTTGCCGTGGGTTGCCAGAAAGAACAGGACAGTGCATACCTGAAAGAAATCCAGGTATCTTCCTCTTTCCTTGCCTTCCCTCCTGCCGGCGGTCCCGTTGACATCACCCTCAACGCAACCGAAAGCTGGCAGATCAGCGGCCTTCCCGAATGGATCACCGCCACTCCCTCCAGCGGATCGGCCGGAGAAACTTCGGTTCACTTTACCGCTTCGGCCACTACCGATACCCGTGATGCCGTGTTCACCATTGAATGCGGCGGAAAGACCCAGCGGATGAACGTAATCCAGATGACCGAGGCCAAGGAGCCCGAAATCCTTACCTGTAAGGATGTTATCGCCCTTGTTCAGGCCAACCAGGCCATCGCCCAGGAAGTTTACTTCAAGGGTGTCGTGTGCAAGATTGACGAAATCAGCCCCAGCTACGGCAATGCCACCTTCTATCTGTCCGACGACGGCAGCTTCAAGGGCAGCTACAATGCCGACGGCTCCGGAAACGACAACCCCAACTGGGTGGAAGTTTACCGCGGCAAATGGCTGAATGGCGCCAACTTCACCTCTGGCGACGAATTCGGTATCGGCGATGAAATGGTTGTTACCGGCATCATCGTAAGCTATAAGGGCACGCCGGAGACCAACCAGGGCACTGCATCCGTGGTTTCCATCAAGAAGTCCCTCATTGACGTAGCCGAACTCAAGTTTGACAAACTCCCCGCCGCCGACACCACCTTCACCCTTACGGTGACTGCCAAGGAAAGCCCGCTGCTCCTTACCAGCGATTCCGACTGGCTGCAGATTATTGGTGTTACCTCTGACGGCAGCTACCAGCTCCACGCCGACGAGAACCCCAAGACCGCAGAGCGCAAAGCCACCATCTCCATCGTGGGTCCCACCGCCCGCAAGAGCGTTTCCATCACCCAGAAGGGCGTTCCTGCCACCGGCGCTTCCGTGAGCGAGATCATTGCACAGGCCGACGGTTCCAAGATTGAAACCCTGCCCTCCACCGTAGTGGTGGCCCTCACCACCAAGGGCGCCGTATTCTCCGACGGCACCAAGGCCATCTACGCCTTCGGCGACAAGGCAGCCGCCCTCAGCCTGGGCGACGGCGTGAAAGTATCGGCCGAGAAGACCACCTACAACGGCGTTCCGGAACTTACCAATATCACCGGCGTATTCGTGGACAGCCAGGGCAACACCTTCTCTTATCCCGAGGCCAAGGATATCACCGCATCGGCTGGCAGCTATTCCGCCACCGAGGCCGAATATATCCAGCTTTCCGGCACCTTGACCGTATCGGATGACGGCAAGTACTACAACCTTTCGCTGGACGGCATGGATGGCCTGCAGGGCTCCATCAACTATCCTGTTGACGCACTGGATACCAAGAGCTTCGACGGCAAGAAGATTACCGTAACCGGTTATTTTAACGGTCACAGTTCCAACAAGACCACCGGTATACAGTACATCAACATCATTGCCACCAAGATTGTGGAATACGTGGACAACCCCAAGGGTACTGCCACCAATCCCTACACGGCATCTGAGATTGCCGCACTCCTTCTGGGCGGTACCACCTTCGACAGCAACGTGTATGTGAAGGGTGTTGTTTCGGCCGTTCAGAGCGAATTCTCCAGCGGTTACGGCAACGGCACCTTCTGGATCTCCGATGACGGCACTGCTTACGGTGTAAGCGAAGACAAGAAGAGCACCACCGAGCCCACCAAGGATTTTGAGTGCTACCGCGTTCTGTGGTTCAACAACCAAAAATGGGCAGACGGAAGCGCACAGGTTACCGTTGGTGACGAGGTAGTTGTCTGCGGAGCCTTAACCACCTATAACGGCATAGCCGAAACCAACGCCAATAAGGCCTGGGTGTACAGCGTGAACGGCGCCACTTCCGAGG
>CAMJKI010000004.1 GCA_946406355.1 uncultured Bacteroidales bacterium
ACGATGGTTCCGTAGCTCAGCTGGATAGAGCAACAGCCTTCTAAGCTGTGGGTCTCGGGTTCGAATCCCGACGGAATCACGAAAAGAATGCACGCCACGGTCGAAGACTGTGGCGTTTGGCATAAAGATAGGCTCCAAGCTTGCTTGAGAGCCTATCTTTAGGGCAAATGTCAAGCCTGCGCAGCAGGCTGGCGTGCATTATATGCTCGTGAATGGGCCCCCGCAGGGGAGGGAACCCGGCGCCCTTGGGCGACGGCATCCCGTCGGGATTTCCGTCGGTATGGTTTTTGAACAGTATTCGGCCCGGTATGAATAGAAGAATACTGGTAATACTGACGCTGCTGGCGACGGGGGCATTGGGCTTGAAAGCGCAGGACTATACGGTCCCGGACGGGCCTTTGGTGAAAGCGGACTCGCTGAAAACCCCTCCCCTGCATACCTTTCCCCCGCTTGGTGCGCCTGTTTCTCTTCAGCTTCGCCCCACCGGGTTTCCCGACATGGAATACGCATTTGAGACCAAAGAGCAGCGGGCGGCCCGGATCAACGCCATGATATCGGCCGATGTGTCGGGCTCCTTGAACCAGTATCTCCGCTGGTATCGGCCTCCCAAACTTTCCCTGGCGGCCAAACTGTCGCTATTTGCAGCACGCATGCTCTTTACCAGTCCCTACTCCTTCCCCAAAGGTACGGTGCCCATGATGAATGCGTCTTTCCCCTTCATTTACGCCTATGTCCCGGGCCAGGCACCTTACGAATATCCCTATTCCACAGCCCGTTTCCCCCAATGCGTCCGGCTGGAATACGACGCCCTCTCCGGCACTTACAAACAGGTGATGGTTCCCTGGACCGAATTCCAGTTCAATATGGAACAAAGCTACGGCGCCTATCGCAACGAACCTGTCCCCCGGGTCTCTTTCAACTCCACCGACCGTCTGGGCTGGTAAGGTTTGCCTTGCTATTTTGCCCAAAAAAGCGTAAACTTGCATTTCTCCATTTGTAACTGGCTTTTTGAAAAGGGCGCTTCTAATATTGCTGGGTGTACTGACGTTTGCCGCTTGCGGGACGTCCGGGAAAACCAGCCTGAGCGAAGACGCCTTCCTGTTTTGGCTTGAGCACAGCTACGAATCCGAACTGTACATGCAGGACCGCGTAATGCTTACTGACGCCAAGGGCGATGCCTTCCTTATCCGGCAACTGGATTCCATCCTCCTTAAAATAACCTCTCACCTCTTTCACCGCTCCCTTCCCCAGGCCAGCGACCAACAGGATAGCGAGGCGTTCCGGATAGGAAGGACCATTCCCATAGACAATGAGCAGCTGTTAAAACAATGCGCGGAAACCATGCGGCAGCATACTCCATTCATCCTGCCTTCCCTGGGCACCGAGCACAGATGGTCGCCTGAGGCCTGGAAATACCTGGGGCACGGCTACTGGCACCGGCTGGGACGCCGCCTCGCCCATCGGCAAAAAGATTTTCCCACGCCCATGCTGCTCCGGAGCAAGCTGTTCTTCTGCCTGGCCTGCGGCTGGACGTCGCGCTACTGCATTACCGGAACGGAGGAGGCTCTCACCCAAAGGATTATGAACTACCCGGACCACAGCCTTCAGCCGCACCAGCTGTTTGCCGAAAGCTACGTGCTGAACCAGGGAAACCTGTACATGACCTTCCTCACCTGTGAAAACGTACTGGCAGGCCACCCCCACCGGAAAGGCCGCCAGAACGATCCGCTGCAGAAAAAGCTTTCTTACATCCGGCACGACTCCAAGGAGCTGGGCGACAATTACGGGGCCTGGTACCACTTCTTCGGCATAGCCCTGTACGGCATGTTCCGCACCCGCTTCACCAGTGTTTCTGTGGCCGATATAGAAAGCATGGGCTCCTACTTCATGGAAGGGCCCGACCGGCAGGAAACGCTGATAAACCATTACGGAGCCCTGTTCGGGTACCGGCTTAGGAAGATGATAGAAGAAGGGAGCTGGAAAGAGAACTAGAGCTGCTTCAAAGCCCGGGCAAGCTGGTCGGGACAGCTGGTTCCGCGGCCCTTGCAATCGATGCCTTCCAGGCGGGCAACAGCGTCGGAAACCCTCATTCCTTTGCACAACGCGCCGATTCCCAGGGTGTTTCCCTGGCAGCCCTTGGTGTACTTAACGCTGCGGATTACATCCCCTTCCGTTTCTATGTCAATTTGTTCCGAACAAACAGCCGCGCAGGTGCGGAACGAAGTCCTGCGGATTCCGCCTTCCGTGGCGTCGCTTAGCAGAGTAACGTCAAACATAAGATAAACAATTAATAGCCCAGCCGTACCAGCGTAGCCTCGGGGTCCGGGACGGAAGCGGGGGCCACAGGGCTGCGGAGGCCCTTGTCCAGCAGGTACTGAAGGGTTAGGTCTGAGCGGTTGGTAAAGAATCCGTCGGAACGGACAGTCTGTTCTTCCATCTGGTCGATGGAGTCAAAGGAATAAGGATGGTTCAGCATGCCGGCCCGGCGCACCAAATCGGCCTGCCAGGCATTGTTGAGCTCGGCGTAGTTGTTGGGCTGGCCGGAGATGGACGGCCCGCTGATGGAAGCACCGTTTGCCTTGGCCCAGTCCAGGATGGCCTGGAAGCCTTCCGGAGTATCCAGATTGCCGCCGGGAATCTCTTCCGGACAAGGCGGCCACAGCAGGAAACACATGGGTAGCCGGCCTTTGAAAACAGCATTGGCCCGCACCAGAGAGGCGGGAGAGAAGGTTTGCAGGATTACTTTCCCGGCCGTTTTGCCCACCTGGATTCTACCATCGGCATAGAACTCCGTTTCGGTGGCGGGAGAAGTGATAATATTCCAGCCGGCGGCGTCCAGCACGTCGTACACGCGCTGTTCCATATCTTCCGGATTCACCTCCGGTTCCTTGAATTCGATGTAGATGCCGGGCCGATGACCGCTGTCGGCCGGGTCGGCCTCATAGGCGCCGGAGAAATCGTACGCCACAAACTCCATATACTTTCCCCCTTCGGCGGCGGTGGCGCGGATTTCGGCCAGGGTTTTCCCTGCGCAGGAGGGCTTCAGGCCGAACGGCAGCACGCGGTGGCCGTCAGCGTCCCTGCGGAGCCGTTTTCCCTCGGCATAGGCAATCTGGTCCTGCAGGGCCGATACGTACTGGCTGCCTGCATAGGCCGGACGGGCCTGCTCCGGCCGGGCGGCGTTGAACCAGGAACCGGCGTCCAGCATCAGCAGCTCGGCATAATAGTAAGAAGCAGCATAATAGGGCTTGAAGCCTTCCCGGTCTATGGCCAGCTGCGCATCGGCATCGGCCTCCGGGAAGCCCAGGGACAGGTAGAAATCCCGGCGCGTGGCCGGAACTTCCGCCCCAAATATCTCTTCGATATTGGTGGTACGGGTTAAGTTGTCGTCGTGATTGGCCAGAATAACGCCGTCCTTGGTGCACTGCAGGTCGCTTTCCAGGTAATCGGCACCCATTTCGCGGGCCCAGCGCCAGGCACTCTCGGTCTCTTCCGGCGCCCAGTAGGTGGAACCGCGGTGGGCCATAACGGCATAGGCGGGTACATTCTTATTCACCTCCATAAGCGGGGCTGTATTCCGGGAACAGGCGGCCGATGCCGTTGCCAGCACCGCCAGCAAAAGGATTCTGCAAGTATTCATGGCCGGCCGAGTTTAGAATCCCAGGCCGAACATGAGCCAGTATTTCTCTTCCAGTGCCTGCCAGCTCCGGACGCTTTCCTGGTAGATATATTCCGTATAGGCGGTGAGAACGGCCGGGGAGGCGTCGCTGCCCGGAAGGCCGTCCAGGGCCAGGTTCTCCAGACGGAGGATTTCCTCGTTGAAGCCTTGCTTGGTGTTCTGCCAGGCCACGGTAGCCAGTTTGTTGGCCCGGCGGAACTGCCAGAGGGCACAGTCGGGCACATACTGCATCTGTCCGCAGGTCTCATAGGCCTTGGGAAGCGTAGTGGTGCCGCAGAAAACGGGCACGCGGGGGCTCTGTCCGGGATTGTCCAGGGAAAGCCAGCAAATGCCGCCCACGCTGTCCGGAAGCCAGTTCCGCAGCTGGGTAACATGCGAATAGGCGCACCAGGCAACGGCCACCGTCCGACGGAATTCCACCGTTCCGGGAGCCAGGGTGTTAAGGGTGTTCCGCAGGTTGGTAGAGAGCCAGGGATTGGCAACGGGGCTCACCACGGTATCGGCCGGATGCATGCTGTTGGCGGCACGCGCCATCTTCACGCCCTTGGTCATGTCGAAGTCCGTTCCCTCGTAGGTTTCCCGGAAAAGCGCCATTACCTCGCGGATATCCACGGGCTTTTCGGGCTTCACGGAGAAGGGAAGCTCGTCCATGTCGTAGGTGAGCTTCAGGGAAGGAGCAAAGTAGTTCAGGAGGAAGTACTCCCGGTCGTTGAAGTTCTTTCCGGCGCCGTAGTCCGAATTGTAGGCCTTCCAGAAAACGAACTCGCCCTTGCCGTCCCAAAGGCCGTTGTCAAGGGCCACCTTTTCCACGTTGGAGGACGCCATTATGTCCGGGTTCTTTCGGTCGATGCGGCCGATACGGGGGATGTTGGCCGATACGGCAACGTGATCGTCCGGGATGCGCTGGGCAGCCCAGGCGGCGCCGATCTTATCCATTCCCACGCCCACAATTTCGAACTGCCAAACCTCGTTCTTGTCGGCCACCGTGAGGCATTCGCCGCTGTCGCCGTAGCCGTACTGTTCGGCCAGGGCGCCCATGAGGCGGATGGCATCGCGGGCATTGTCGCAGCGCTGCAGGGCAACCCGCTCCAGTTCCTCGATGGTGAACCAGCCGGCGGCGTTAATCAGGGTGTCGGGGCCGCTGAAAGTGGTTTCGCCGATAGCCACCTGCTTCTCGTTCAGGCAGGGATAACCCGTGTTCAGATAAGCGTAGGTGTGGGCGGCTTCGGGAATTTCCCCCATGAGCCGAACTCCGGTAGTATCCCCGCGGAAAGCGGTATGCATCGTTTCCCGCAACACAGGATGCATGGTTCCCGGCGCATGGTCTTGGGCGGGTTCCATCTGGACCCAGGTACGGTAGCGGCCGTCGCAGGTATGGGAAGTAATCACCGAGCCGTCGGCAGAGGCTTTCCGGCCCACCATGATGGAAGTGCAGCTTTGCCCGTCAAACTCCTGGGAGAAAAGCGGGAAAGAAATGACCAGTGCGGCCAGGAGGGAAAGGATGCGTTTTATCATAATACTCTTATTTTACCATTCCGCTGAAACCCATGAAAGCCAGGGCCAGGATACCCACGCTGATGATGGCGATGGGAACGCCCTTGAAGGCCTTGGGCACGTCGTTCAGGGCCAGGTGCTCACGGATACCCGCAAAGATAACCATGGCCAGGCCGTAGCCCAGGGAGGTGGCAAAGGCATACACCAGCGCCTGTCCCAGGTTGAGCATACCGCCGGGAACGAAGGAGAACTGCTTGGTAACCACGTTGATAGCCACACCCAGCACGGCGCAGTTGGTGGTAATGAGGGGCAGGAAGATACCCAGGGCCTGGTACAGGCCGGGGCTCACCTTCTTAAGCACAATCTCCACCATCTGCACCAGCGCCGCAATCACCAGGATGAAGGCGATGGTCTGCAGGAAAGTGAGGCCGAAAGGCACCAGCAGGTACTGGTTAATGAGGTAGGTAACCAGCGTGGCCAGCGTTATAACAAAGCACACGGCCATGCTCATGCCCGTTGCGGTGGACAGCTTGTTGGAAACGCCCAGGAAGGGGCAGATACCCAGGAACTGGGCCAGGACGATATTGTTGACGAAAATCGCCGAAATAATAATCAGAAAGTACTCCATAGCCTAGCTCTTTTTGAGGAATTTGTTGAACAGGACCATCAGGTAGCCCAGGCACAGGAAAGCGCCCGGAGCCATCACAAAGGCCAGCATACCGTCGTGTCCACCGATGAAGTTGTAGCCGAAGGCACTGCCGGAGCCCAGGATTTCACGCACCAGGCCCAGCACGGTGAGCGAGCAGGTGAAGCCCACGCCCACACCCAGACCGTCACAGGCGCTTTCCAGCACGCTGTGCTTGTTGGCAAAGGCTTCGGCACGGCCCAGCACAATGCAGTTCACCACAATCAGCGGGATGAACAGGCCCAGCGTCTCGTACATGGCGGGCGTATAGGCCTGCATCAGGAGTTGCAGCAGGGTTACGAAGGTGGCAATGACCACAATATACACCGGAATGTGCACCTTGTCGGGCACTACCGGAGCGATGGCCGATATGGCCATGTTGGACAGCACCAGCACAAAGAGGGTGGCAAGGCCCATCGACATACCGTTGATGGCCGATGTAGTGGTTGCCAGCGTAGGGCACATGCCCAGGAGCAGCACAAAGGTCGGGTTGTTTTTTACCAGACCGTCGGTAATCAGTTTAAACTTACTCATGGCTGATGGCATTAAAGGTATCCAGGGCATTGGCTACTGCCAGCGTATAGGCGCGGGAAGTGATGGTGGAAGCCGTGATGGCATCTACGTCGCCTCCGTCCTTTTTCACGGACAGGACCTTCACGGAAGGGTCGAAGCCCCGCCACTGGTCCATGAATTTAACATCGGTATTGCACTTGGCACCCAGGCCGGGCGTTTCCGACTGGGACAACACCGAGGTATTGTAAACCACGCCGTCCGGGGTAACGCCCACCATGAGGGTAAGGGTGCCGCCGAAGCCCACAGTAGAGGACTCGATGGCATAACCCACAACGGCGTCACCGTCCGTGGCCGTATAGTATCGGCCTTCCTGGTTGTACTGAACTTCCGTAAAATGGGGCAGCACCTGCGCAATGGCCTTTTCCGTCTTGGCAGCCGCGGCCTTGTCGATGGGATCTTTGGTGAGGGCATAGGCTCCGCCCAGAAGGGCCGAGCAAACCAGGCAGGTGACGCCCAGCACCAGCACCATATTGGTAAGGTTGGATTTTACTGCCATAGCTTATTTCCTCCCGAATTTTTTCTGTTTGAAGCCCATATTGATGAGCGGAACCACCGAGTTCATGATGAGGATGGCGAAGGAAACGCCTTCCGGATAGGAACCGAAGTAACGGATGAGCACCGTAAGGAGGCCGATTCCAACGCCGAAGACCACACCGCCCCACACCGACATCGGCGAAGTGACGTAGTCCGTTGCCATGAAGCAGGCACCCAGGACCAGACCGCCGGTGAGCAGGTTGAACAGCGGATCCGTGAAACGGGCCGGGTTGATGCCCCAGAACACCAGGGACACCAGCGCCACCGTTGCAAAGATGCTGAGAGTTATCCAAGGCTTGATAACCTTGCGGGCGCACAGGAACACGAAGCCGGCCAGCAGGGCCAGGGCGCAGACCTCACCGGCACTGCCGCCCAGGTTGGCAAACAGCATCTGACCGTAGTTGTAGCCATGTTCGGCCATGATATCCTGCACCGTAGCGCCCTGCATCAGGCCTTCCTGGATGGCGCCCAGCGGGGTGGCACCCGTTACCGCATCGGCCCCGAAGAGGCCCTGCGGCTGGCTCCAGGTGGTCATGTAGGTAGGGAAGGAAACCAGCAGGAACACGCGGCCCACCAGGGCGGGGTTCCAGATATTCTGGCCGATACCGCCGAAGGTCATCTTGGCCACGCCGATGGCCACCACCGAACCGATCACAATCACCCACCAGGGCGTAGTGTAAGGCACGTTCATGGCCAGCAGGATACCGGTGATAACAGCGGAAAGGTCGCCCACGGTAGAGGGCTTCTTGAGCATATATTTTGTAATGGCCCATTCCAGCAGCACGCAGGAGGCCACGCTCACCGCCATCACCAGTATTTCCCGCCATCCGTAGAATACGAAGGAACAGATGACGGCCGGCAACAGCGCTATAATCACATCCCGCATGAGGGACTTGGTAGAGTCCTTGGAATGGATATGCGGAGAAGGAGATACTAGTAACTTACTCATAATCCTTTACTTTTTAGCGTCAGCAGCGGCTTTCGCAGCCTCGGCGGCGGCCTTGGCGGCAGCGGCACGGGCGCGGATAGCACTCATCACAAAGCCCTTTCCTACGCGGATATGGTCCAGCAGCGGAATATGGGCGGGGCAGGAATACAGGCAGCAGCCGCACTCGATGCAGTCCTGGGCGGCATTGGCCTCCAGGGCTTCGGTGTCCTTGGCCTGGGACAGCTTGTTCAGCAGGAACGGCTCCAGGCCCATAGGGCAGGCATCGGCACACTTGCCGCAGCGGATACAATGGCTTTCCGGAGCACGTTTGGTCTGTTCTTCGGTAAGGAAGAGCAGGGCACCCGTTCCCTTTACGGTAGCGGCATCCAGATTGGCAACGGCACGGCCCATCATGGGACCGCCGCTGATAATCTTGACGGCATTCTCGGGAACGCCTCCCAGATAGTCTACGATATAGCGCAGCGGAGTACCCACCCGCACCAGCAGGTTGGCCTGCTTGGGGAAGCACTCGCCCGTTACCGTAACGGAATTGTCCACAATGGGCTTGTTCTTCTGCACGGCATCGTACACGGCCAGGGCAGTAGCCACGTTCTGGACCACGGCGCCTACGCTGATAGGCAGGGCACCGGAACCCACCTGGCGGTGCATTACCGCGTCGATGAGCTGCTTTTCACCGCCCTGCGGGTACATCATCTTCATTACCATCACCTCAATGCCGCTGTAACCCAGCTTGGCAATCACGTCCTTGATATGGGCAATGGCCTCGGGCTTGTTCTCTTCGATGGCGATGGTGCAGGGAACGCCGCCCATGGCCTTCTGCAGCAGGGCAGCGCCCACCACCACCTGTTCGCCCTTCTCCAGCAGCGTGCGGAAGTCGGAGGTAAGGTAGGGTTCGCACTCGCAGCCGTTGATAATAACGCGCTCGCACTTGGAACCCGGAGGCGGGGAAAGCTTCACATGCGTGGGGAAAGTGGCACCACCCAAACCCACGACGCCGCCCAGGCGGATCTTGTCCACAATGGCCTTGGCATCCTCGGGGATGGCAGTAACCAGGGTGTCGGAAGTATCAATGCCTTCCAGCCACTCGTCGCCTTCCACGGCAATCTCTATATGGGTAGCCATGCGACCGGCCAGATCGGCCCGGGGAGCGATGGATTTCACGGTTCCGCTGACGGAGGAGTGGATAAAAGCACCCACAAAGCCGCCCGGTTCGGCCACCACCTGGCCCACCTTCACCTTGTCACCCACAGCCACAACCGGCACGGAAGGCGCACCAATGTGCTGGGCCACAGAAATATACACAGAAGGAGCCAGCGGCAGCGGCTGAATGGCACACTCCCGGGAAATCTTATTGTCGTGCGGATGAACACCGCCGATGGAGAATGTATGCTTACTCATCTTTCTTGTCCTCCTTTACTTTAGCCTCAGCAGTAGCATTTGCTATCTTTTTTGCGGTAGCAGATGTATCTGCCGTAGCATCGGCTATCTTTTTTGCGGTAGCAGATGTATCTGCCGTAGCATCGGCTATCTTCTTCGCGGAGGCAGATACATCTGCTGCCGCAACACCATTGGCATCGGCTTTCTTTTCAGCGACCGCAGGGGTGTTGCCCTCGGCCGCTTCCTTAGCTTTTTGCTGACGGACTTTTATACGCTCTTTGATGGCGTCTTTGTCCAGGGGCTTGGGGAAGTTTACGCCGTGGATGGCACCGGTGGGGCACATGGCCTCACACTCGCGGCACAGCTTGCACTTGGCCGGGTCGATATAGGCAATGTTGCCTTCTACCGTAATGGCATCGTGCGTGCAGGTTTTGGCGCAGATGCCGCAGCCGATGCAGGCGCTGGCGCAGGCCTTCTTGGCCACGGGACCCTTGTCCTTGTTGATGCAGCTAACGAACATGCGCATGCCGCGGGGGCCCATGGGACGCAGTTCAATCACCTGCTTGGGGCAGGCTTTCACGCAGGCGCCGCAGGCGGTGCACTTCTCCTGATCCACCATCGGCAAGCCGGTCTCCGGATTCATGGAAAGCGCGCCGAACTGGCAGGCCGATACGCAGTCGCCGCAGCCCAGGCAGCCGAAGGCGCAGCCCGTGTCTCCCGTGTACAGGAGCGACTTCACATAGCAGGAGGCAAAGCCGTCGTACTCATTCACCTTGGGGCGGGCCTCGCAGGTTCCGTTGCAGCGCACTACGGCCACCATAGGAGCCTTGGCCTGCACTTCGTAACCCAGGATGGCCGCCACCTTGGCCATGGTATCGTTACCGCCCACCGGACAATAGTTGTTGTCCAGGTTGGGGGCCTTTACCGCAGCTTCGGCAAATGCACGGCAGCCGGCAAAGCCGCAACCGCCGCAATTGGCTCCGGGCATCACCTTTTCCACTTCGTCGATACGGGGATCTTCCTCTACCTTGAACTTCTTGGCCACCAGGTACAAGACCAGGGCCAGCAGGAGTCCCAGGACGGTAATCACCGCAACGGTCCAAATGATAGTTGATGACATAGTTTATCCTTTTATTGTAAATACATATTCATTCTTGAACTTGTCCCGCAACAGCCACAGCAGGAGATAATAGACGGCTATGGCACCCAGTCCGCACAGGCCGGCCATCACCTCACCCACACCCAGAGCCACCAGGCCCAGGATTACCGCCATCAGGATTACCAGCGGGATAAAATAGGCCAGCCATACGGCCTTCATGCCCATGGAAGCCTTCAGCACCACCTCCACTTCGTCGCCTACTCCATAGGATGCATACGGATCTGTAGGTACCTCCACGGCCTTTTCGGCCACTTCGGCCATGCCACAGAGCCCTGCGGCGTGGCAAGAGGAACAGGCGGCATGCTGCTCAATGCTCACCGTGGTAGTCTGGGGCGTTATCCTCACAACCCGGCCTTTATGACTTACCTGCTCTTTCATGACTTTTCACGTGCGGTAAAACCGTGCAACAAACCCTTATGACTCTTCAGCGTACCCCGCATGGCACCCACCCGGAGCGGAGCCCAAAAGGCTACCGGCACCTGGTCGGCATCGTCCGACAGCCAGATTTTCACTTCCTGATCGCCTTCAAACACGGCACCTTCCACAACGGAGCAGTGCAATCTGTTGCAACGTACCTTGCCGATGCCCTTGCCCCCCTTCACGGTCTCCTGCCCCATCCGGGTAAGGAAGATATGGAAAATGGTGTCGTCGATGGCGAAGTTAAGGCCGTAGCGCTTTCCCATCTCCATCTTGGCAACGTCAATCTGGCGCAGGACATACATCAGGGAAGGTACGTCGCACAAACAGTCCACCAAAGGGATATCTATATTCATCGGCCCGGTGGACGACATGTCCACAAAAGCGTGGATAAGACGCTCTTCCCAGTCGTAATTGTAAATATTGTAGGCCGCATAATTGCCCTCATGCGTGTCCCGGATGGCTTTTTGGGGGACCAGCGTTTCCCGCTGGAACCAGCCCTCGAAATGTTCGCGGATCTTGAAAAAGACATCAAAAAAGGGAGCGGTCCGCGCCACTACATCGCTGTATAAAACGCTTTTCCTCCCCTGTTCGCTCTCCGATAAGGAGATGGAGGCATAGGCCACCTCCGAATTTACTGCGCCCCACTTGTACGAAACCCCGAATGTGAGGGATTCTCCTGCGTCAAAAACCTTCCTGTCGGAAAACGGGATACAGGAATAGCGGTCTTGCGCCCCGGCCGCAATGGCAATAAAGAGGGCTAATATGACAAGGCGGCAGCGCATCTTTAGAATTCGGCCTGCTGGTCGAAGTTGTAATTGGCGCCGCTGGCCACGGGTTCCTGGCGGGCATAAACATCCAGGCTCTGGTCGGGCTCCACAAACTTCACCTGACCGGCCTTGTACTTCATTTCAATGTCGCAAACCTCTCCGTTACGGTGCTTGGCAATAACCAGATAGGCCTTTTCCTTGTCTTCCGGATTCTCGCTCATGCCCACAAAGTCGGGCCGGTGGATGAAGATGACCATATCGGCATCCTGCTCGATGGAGCCGGATTCGCGGAGGTCGCTCAACTGGGGCTTACCCGTGCCGCCCGTGCGCTGTACGGCGTTTCTGGACAGCTGGGACAGGGCTATGATGGGAATGTTCAGCTCTTTGGCCGTAGCCTTGAGGGTGCGGGAAATGGCCGCCACTTCCTGTTCACGCAGGCCGCGCAGTTCGGCCGGGCCCTGCATCAGCTGCAGATAGTCCACCACAATGAGGCGGACGCCCTTCTGCTTTACCAGGCGCTTGGCCTTGGTGCGGAATTCCATGATGGGAATGCCGGGCGTATCGTCAATGTAAAGCGGAGCCTTGGACAGACGGCGCAGGGTTTCTTCCAGCTGTGTCCACTCGTACTGTTCCAGCTTGATGCCGCCCTTGATCTTTTCTCCCGAAAGGCCCGATTCCGTGGTGATGAGACGCTTTCCCAGCTGGTCGGCACTCATTTCCAGGGAGAACACGGCCACCGGCATATTGGCCTCCACGGCGGCGTTGCGGGCAATGTTAAGGGCAAAAGCGGTTTTACCCACCGACGGACGGGCCGCCAGGATAATGAGGTCGCTCTTTTGCCAGCCCTGCGTGACGCGGTCCACGGAAGGATAACCCGACGGAACGCCGGACAGGCCGGTTACCTGCTGCAGCTCCTGCAGGTTGTCCAGAACGGAATTGATAATGGAGCCGATGTCCTGGACATCCCGCTTCACATTGTTCTGGATGGCGGCGAAGACCTTGGTTTGGGCGTTGTCTATGAGGTCGTCCACATTGGTGGACTCGTCGTAGGACTGCTTCAGGATCTCGTACGAAGCCGTAATGAGATCCCGCTGGATGGTCTTCTGCTTGAGGATTTTGATATAGTACTCGATGTGCGCCGCCGCGCCGATGTTCTGCGACAGGCGGGCCAGCACAACGGGGCCGCCCACGGCTTCCAGGTTGCCTTTGGAGCGAAGCTTTTCGCTCACGGTAACCAGGTCGATGGACACGTGTTCGTTCACCAGTTCGGCCATCGCCTCAAAAATCATCCGGTGCTGAGGGTCGTAGAAGCAGGAGGCCGAAAGTTCCTCCATGGATTCGTCGATGGTGGAAGGTTCCACCAGCATGGCACCCAGCACGGCCTCCTCTACATCCAGGGCCTGAGGGGGTTTGTTCCCCATCAGCTGCTCCAGATTCTGAGGCTCTTCCGGACGGTTTCTTTTGCGGGACGGCTCCGGCATAACAGACTATTCGAAATCCGGATTGATGATGATGCGGCCGCAATGCTCGCAGATGATGAGCTTGCGGTTGGAAGCGATTTCCACGCGGCGCTGCGGGGTAATGGTGTTGAAGCAGCCTCCGCAGGAGTCGCCGTTGTAGATGCCCACCACGGCCAGGTGATTGTGCACGCTGGCACGGATGCGCTCGTAGGCGCTCATGGTACGGGCGTCAATCTTGGCGGCGCACTCGTCACGGTGCTTCTGCAGCACGGCCTCTTCCTTGGCGGTGGACTCCACAATGGCGTCCAGCTCTTCCTTCTTGGCCTTGAGGTCGTCGGTGCGGATGGAAAGATGGTCCTTCAGGTCGTCCAGCTGAGCCTTGAGGGCGCCGATTTCGGCCCGGGTATCCACAATCTTCTTCTCCTCAATCTGACGGAGCAGCTCCTGGTTTTCAATTTCCTTGTTCAGGGAATCGTACTCACGGGAGTTGGAAATGCCTTCCAGCTGGCGCTGATACTTCTCAATGATGCTCTCATGTTCGGCAATGGCCAGCTTTGCGTCGGCAATGTTGCGGTTCATCTGGTCCATGGTGGCCGAAATGGCGGCACTGCGCTCCTTCATGGTGGCGATTTCCTCTTCCAGGACGGCCACCTCGGCCGGCAGCTCACCACGGAGCTGGATAATCTTGTCAATCTCGGAATCCGCGGCCTGAAGCTGATAGAGGGTCTTGAGCTTTTCCTCTACGGGCATGTCGGAATCGGCAAAATTCTTTTGCAGGGACACAAAAGTTTCTCTCTTGTCGATAGGGGCCTCCACTTTCTTGGCGGCGGTAGTTTTCTTGGTTGCCATAAAATTATAAATCGATTTATATTTACATCACAAAATAGTGGACCGGATTGCTCCTGTCCAGCGCGGCACTTTTGTAGCTTGCAAAGTTAGGAAAATTTTTCCTTATCTGCGCCAAGAAAATGTCTACAATCTCCACTTCGCTCTCAAAATGGCCGATATCCATGACCATGAAGCCCTCCGGGGTGAAGAAATGGTGGTAGGAAACGTCGGCCGTAATGTACAGCTGGGCACCGGCCCTGATGGCCGATTCCACTTCTCCGCCGCCGCTTCCACCCAGCAGCGCCACCCGGCTGATGGGGCCTTCCAGCGGCTTGGAACTGCGGATAATCTGCAGGCCGAAACGCTCTTTCACAAAGGCCAGGGCCTCTTTCCCCGTCTTGGGGGCCGCCCAGTTGCCTACGCAACCCATGCCGAAACCTTCCGGTCCCGGCTCCAGGAATTCCACATCCTTGAGGTCCAGCCTTCTGGCCATGGCCCCGCTCACGCCGCCAATTACTTTATCGGCCGAGGTGTGGGCCGCATAAACGGCCACGCCCTTTTGCACGGCCTTCATGACCGCGGCGCCCACCGGATCCTGCCCGTTGATGCGGCGGATACCCTTGAAAATGAGCGGGTGATGCGTTACAACCAGGTTGCAGCTTTTTTCCACCGCCTCGTCAATGAGCTCCGGCGTACAGTCGAAACCCACCAGCACCCCGTGAACTTCGTCCTCCGGCGAACCGATGAGCAGGCCGCTGTTGTCCCAGCTTTCCTGGATGTCCAGGGGCGCAAACGCCTCCAGCACCCGCGTAATATCCCCTACTGTCATAAGGCCTTCCTCACTTCCTTCAGCTGTGCCTGAATGTCCTTCAGGATGGTGAGCGCTTTCACGCGCCCCTCCACACTGCGGCGGTCTTCCTGCAGCTTGAGGGCGGTACCCTCCAGCGTAAGTCCCTGCTTCTTTAGCAGGAACTGGATCTGCTGCAAGGTTTCCACATCTTCCGGATGGTAAAGACGGTTACCCTTGGCATTGCGGTCCGGCTTGATGAATTTCTCGAAATAGTTGCTCCAGTAGCGTACTGCAGAGGTGTTTTCCCCTAAAATTTCCGCCACTTCGCCCATAGTGTATATTAATTTGGCCATAGTTCTACAAAGATAGCAAATTAATTGCTACTTTTTATTCGGCTGATGGGAGAAACTGCGGCGGGGGCCTTCGGCTTCCAGCCAGAAATCGGCGTCAAAGGCCTCTCCCGGAAATGCATAAGGCCCATCGTGGTCGATGCAGAACGCCAGATACGTTATCGGCAGTCCCATCTCCAGGAACATTTTTTCGTAGAACGTCTGCACCTCAAAAACGGCTTGCACATCATATTCTGGACCTGGTCCAACGAATAAGGCTTTCAGGCTGCTGCAGGGCATACTGCTTGGACCTGGTCCAGGGGGCAAAATGGGACCTGGCCCCAAAATAGGTTGGACCTGGTCCAAACCAAGCCGATAAATATCAATTCCAGAAGCCAAAACCTGCAGACCATTTACATTGCAGACTGCGCTGGTGTATTCGTACAGGAAACGGGAGTCGGTTTTCAGGTGGATAATGCCGCCAGGCTGCAGGAAATGGCGGTAGCGCTCCAGGAACAGCGGTGAAGACAGGCGGCTGTTTTCGCTGCCATGCAGCTGGGGATCGGAGAAGGTGAGCCAGATTTGAGAGACCTCACCGGGACCGAAAAAGGCATCTATGAATTCGATACGGGTGCGCAGGAAAGCTACATTCGGCAAGGCATTTTCGGTGGCATATTTGGCACCTTTCCACAGACGGGCACCCTTGATATCCACGCCGATATAATTGATTTCCGGATGTCGGAGCGCCAGGGCAATGGTGTAGTCCCCCTTGCCGCAACCCAGCTCCAGCACTATGGGATGGTCGTTGCCGAACATATCCCGGCCCCATCGGCCTTTGATGGCATGGTCACGGAGTTTCAGTTCGCGGGAACCCGGCTCCTTGTCCAGCACCTGCGACGCATCCGGCTGCAACAGGCAACGGAAGGTTTCGTTTTCGGCAAATTTGCGCAGTTTCCCGTGTCCCATTATTCCAGTCTTTTGGAAACCGTGAGACCCAGACCTCGGAGAATCTCCCGGCTGGCGGAATAGGGTATGGCCACCGAAAGCGTCCACTGCCCGGGCTCCACCGGGCACACACGCTCCCTGTAAGGCTGCAGCACCTGGCGGGTGAACAGGGTGGACTGGCCTTTGAGGGGCATGAATACCTGCTCGGTATAGCTGGAATCGGAAGGCGAAATCCAGGTAATGACCAAGGGCAGTTCCCGGGCCGCCTGCAGTTCGGTAGGATAACCGTCCAGACGCGTGTAGAAAGAGAAGTCGTAAGTAACCGTAGTGTCCGACATATCTACCCGGAAGGTATAGGGCCCCGGAGCGGCAATGAACTGCTCCATGGAACGCGGCTCCCGGCACGAAAAGGCCAGAAGAAGCAACAGCAGATATGGCAGACGCTTTAGCATTATTCGGTGTTGGTTGGCTTCTGTC
Source organism: uncultured Bacteroidales bacterium (assembly GCA_946406355.1). Taxonomy (GTDB): domain Bacteria; phylum Bacteroidota; class Bacteroidia; order Bacteroidales; family UBA932; genus Cryptobacteroides. Next base: position 16,467 of record CAMJKI010000004.1, read on the forward strand.
CGGGTTTGCGGTTACGGCCGCGATTCTTGCGGCGACGTTTCTTCTTTTCCTGATCGAAGCGGTTAATGGCATCGTCCTGCCCCGTAATAAACTCGGGAGCAATTACTTCTTCCTGGCGGAGCGTTTCGGGTTTTTCGCCCCGGCGGTTCATTTCCTGAATTTCCCGCACCTCGTCGGCCGACAGCGGGAAAATCTGGGCCAGGGAACCTTTTTCGTAAGAGAAGTAGAGCGTCTCGGCCAGGATGTCCGTCTTTACCAGCCAGGCCTGTCCGTCTTCCAACTCCAGCGGTTCGTTCACGCGCGGGATGCGGGAATGGGCGTCCAGGTAGGCCGCCACCTCGTAGTTGAGGCAGCATTTGAGTTTGCCGCACTGGCCGGCCAGCTTCTGCGGGTTCAGCGAAAGATCCTGCGTGCGGGCGGCCGATGTGGTAATGGACTTGAATTCGGTGATATAGTTGGCGCAGCAAAGTTCCCGGCCGCATACGCCCAGTCCGCCGATCAGGCCGGCCTCCTGACGGGCGCCGATCTGCTTCATCTCCACGCGGATATGGAACTCTTCGGCAAAGTCCTTGATCAGCTGACGGAAGTCCACGCGGCCATCGGCAATGTAATAGAAGATAGCTTTAGTACCGTCGCCCTGGAATTCCACGTCGCCGATTTTCATCTCCAGCCCCAGGTTGTTGGCCAGCACGCGCGAGCGGATCATGGTTTCCTGCTCCCGGGCAATGGCCTCCTGCCAGCGCTCGATGTCGTAGGGACGGGCCTTGCGGTAAATTTTCTTGATCTCCGTAGTCTCCGGATCTACGCCCTTGCACTTCATCTGCCGGCCCACGATGGGGCCTTCCAGCGTAACGATGCCCAGATCGTGGCCCGTTGCAGCTTCCACCACCACCAGGTCGCCGGTCTTGATGCTTTGGCCGGAGGCATTTACATAGAAGCCCTTCCGGGTATTCTTGAAGCGTACTTCGAAGTAGGAGTTGAACTGTTCCTGGGAAATGCCCTTGAGGTAGTTGTACACCTCCAGCTTGCAGCATCCCTGCCGGTAGCGGATATCCCGCTCCAGCGTTTTCTCGTCGGTGGTTACCGTACAGCCCCGGAAGCAGTCGTATTGAATGGTTTCGTTATTCAGGTCCATTTTACACGCGGATATATAGTTGGTTCACCATGTCGGCGAACAGGATTTTCTGGTTCACATTGCGTTCTATCATCAGCAGGGCCCGGTCCACGCAGGAAAGGGCCAGGCGCGGGAAGGCGGGCTTCAGGGCTGCCGCCATCCGCCGGTAGTAGTCTTCCTCATCGGCCTTGATGTGGGTGAGCGCCGGCAGCTTCTGCTGCAGCAGGAAGAGGGTCCGGAGGTCCTGCGAAGCCACCCGGCAAAAGGCCTTCTGGCGTTCGCGCGATTCCAGGGAAGCCAGCGCCTCCCCCGTTTCCAGGGCCGCCAGCAGGTTCTTTTCCACCAGAGCGTTCAGCAGGTCGTGGAACAGGTCGGCCAGTACGGCATCGCCGGCGGCTTCCTTCTGATGCACCTGCTCCTCTGCCTCGGGAGACAAAGGCTGCACCCGCAGATGCAGGCAGCGGGACGATATGGTTGTAAGCACCTTTTCGGGCGCATGGGTAATGAGCAGGAACAGCGTTCCCTCCGGCGGTTCCTCCACCATCTTCAGGAGGGCGTTGCCCGCCTGCATGTTCATCTTTTCCGGCAGGTACATCACCACCGTGCGCCAGCCGCCTTCCACGGCCGACAGCGACAGCCGCTCCAGGATGGAACGGGCCTCGTTCACGGAAATGTTGCTCTGCTTGCCTTCAATGCCGATGGCGCCGTACAGTTCGTTCTCAAAGAAATACGGATTCTCCAGCAGCAGCTCCCGGAAAGGGCCGATGAACTGGAGCGAAACGGGCTTGTCGGATCCGGCCACCGGGAAAACGAAATGGATGTCCGGATGGATGAGCTTCTGCACGCGGGGAGACCCGCCGTAAAGCTCTTCCAGGAAGTTCAGGACCAGCGGGAAAGCGCCGCCGCCATCATCCTCGTGCAGCAGCAGGGCGTGCGGGATATGACCGCTCTCCACCATCTGGTGCAGGGCGTTCACAAGCTCCGTATTCCCGTATATCTTCTGCATTTTAGCGGGTTCTTTCGCCCACAAAGCGGGCCAGTTCGGCCAGGTAATTCCGTTCCGGCGACTCCGGCAAGGCTTCCAGACTGGAAAGTGCCAGGCCGATATAGTAGTCCAGCTTCTTGCGGGCCAGGGCCACACCGTCATGGGACAGCACAAAGTCCCTTACTTCGGCCACCTGTTCCGGATGGTCCAGGATAGTGGCCACCTTCCTGCGAACCGCGGCGGCTTCTTCTGCCGACACCGTTTCCAGGGCGCACAGCAGCGGCTGGGTAATCTTCTGCTCCTGCAGGTCTATCCCCACCGGCTTTCCCACCGCATCGGCACTGGACTCATAATCAAAGATGTCGTCCTTGATCTGGAACGCCAGGCCCAGGTTGCGGGCAAAATCGGCCGCAGCCTTCCGCAAAGCCTCCGGAGCATCCACCGACAGGGCGGCTGCCAGGGCTGTAGCCTCGAACAGGGAGGCCGTTTTGCTGTAGATGATGCGCAGGTAATCCTCCTCTGAGGTATCGGCCGATGAGGCCTTCTGCATCTGCAGGAGCTCGCCTTCGGCCAGGTCGGACAGGGTTTTGGCGTAAAACCGGAGCGCCTGTTCGGGATGGCGCCCGGCATCCAGGATGGTTTGCACGCAGCGCACCAGCCAGAAATCGCCGATGAGCACGGCGGCGGGGTTGTTCAAAAGGGCTGCTACCGTGGGCAGGCCCCGTCTTTCGGCAGCGCCGTCCACTACATCGTCGTGCAGCAGGGTGGAATTGTGCAGCAGTTCCGATGCGGCGGCAAAACGGACGGTATCTTCATTCGCCGTTCCGCAGGCGCCGCCCACCAGCAGGCAAAGCATGGGACGCAGCATTTTACCACGGTTCTCCCGAAGGGAACGGTTGGTGGCGTCCAGCAGGCCGATGTCGCTGCGCAGAGACGCATCTATCTGCGCCTCCACCCGCTCCATTTGCGGCTTCAGGAACTGCTTTAATTCACTCAGGCTCATGCGTTTAACATTTCCACCAGTTCTTCCGGCGAATTAGCCGCCTGCACCAGGGCCCGGTCCTGAGGTTCCATCATGTGGGTTGTAACATAATGGTCCAGCAGGGCAATCAGCGGATTATAAAAGCCGTCCAGATTCAGCAAGAACACTTTTCCATTCCACCGGCTCAGCTTGCGGAGCACCAGCGTTTCTATGATTTCGTCCAGGGTGCCGATGCCGCCCGGCAGGGCAATGGCCACATCGCAACCCAGGCGCATCCGCTCCTTGCGGGTGCTCATGGTATCCGTCCACACCACTTCCGACACGGCGGGGTTCTCCAGGCCTTTCATAAAGCCCGGAAGCACCGCCACGTGATGGCCGCCCAGTTTTACGGACTCGTCGGTGATAGCGCCCATGGTGCCAATCTTTCCGCCTCCCGACACCACCGAATAGTCCAAAGCATGCAGCGCGCGAACAAGTTCACGCGCTGCAAGATTATACTTCGGGTCAATTGTATCCGAAGCCGAACAGAAAACAACTGCCTTTTTACTGTCCATTAAAAGAAGAAGCCCAGGGTTACTTTGACGCCGTTGTAGTTATTGATGTTGTTGAAACTGTTCTTGTAGGTATTCCAGATTTCATTCCCGTCAATCTTATCACCCGTGAACAACTTACCCAGGTTCATAAAATAGGAAACGGACAGCTGCAGGTGCTTGATAATCTCAATACCGGCACCGATACTGAGGCCGTATTCGAACCTGTTCTTAGCATCGGCCAGCTCCTTATTGAACTTGTCGGAACTGATTCCAATACCTGCAATATTGTCGGCAGCTTTCTCTCCATTAGGAACAATCATATAACCCAGATAAGGCTGAAGTTGAACGAACGGACGACCGATGAAGAGATCCGGACCCCACTGCAAGCCTACACCCAGCTCGAGGAAGCCGGATTTACTGTCCAGGGAACCGGTCCAGTCGCCAAAGTTCTTGGAGTCCTTGATGGAAGCACCCTTCATTTCGTACGTAAGAGCCGGCTGGATGGCAAAGCCCAAACCCAGGTTGGCCTTGTAGGCGACACCCACATGGAAAAGGGTAACGGTCTTGGCCTGCTCCCACATATTATTCTCTTTGGTAAAGCTGGTATTGGAAAAATTAAGACCACCCACAATCCCGAACTGGGCGTGGGCCAGGGTTGCAGAAGCAAACAGTACTGCAACCAGAACAAAAAGCTTTTTCATGAATTATAAGTTTGCGTTGATTCTTTGAACCAGAGCCGTCTTGGGCATGGCGCCAACGGTCTTGTCTACAATTTGTCCGTTCTTGAAGAAGAGCAGGGTGGGAATGTTCATGATGCGGAACTGGGCGGCTACCTCGTCGGCGTCGTCTACGTTTACCTTCACCACAACAATTTTGTCGGACATTTCCTCCTCTACCTCGTCCAGAAGTGGAGAGAGCATGCGGCAGGGGCCGCACCAGGTAGCCCAGAAGTCTACAATCACCAGCCGGCTGTCTTGCAGCAGGTCGTTAAATGTGGTATTGGTTGCTATCTTTGCCATAATTCAAAATCTTTTAACTTACAAATATAAGCATTTTTCTAAAATGAGATTCCCGGTCATGCCGGGAATGACGGATTGGTGCCGGGGATGACGCTACAGGGCGTCTTCTACCGGAAGCGTATAGGCGCGGAGGCCCAGCTTGGGGTTGGCGGCGTCCAGCTTGCGGAGTTCCTCCATCACAGGCCCCGCCAGGTTGTTTTCCACCACCGACAAAACGGCATGGTTCTGGGTAGGCCAGGCATGGTTGCCCAAATGCGGTTCCCCGTCTTTGCTTCCCCGTCCGCCAATCTCTTCCCAAACGGTATAACCCCGCTGTCCCAGTTTCTCCAACAGCTCTACAATCTCCTGATTGTATGCCTGATTATATGCAACGAATATAGCTTTCATAATCATTTATTCCTCTGATTCATTATACCTGTTGTTTAAGGGCCTTGCGGGCTTTGCGTTTGGCACGGTGCTCGGTGAAACCGCAGTAAAGGACCGGAATCAGCACCAGGGTGATGAGGGTGGAGATACTGAGACCCCAGGCCACGGTGATACCCAGGCCCCGCCACATTTCGGAGCCTTCACCCGTACCCAGCGCCATGGGCAGCATACCCAGCACGGTAGTGAGGGTGGTCATGAGAATCGGCCGCAGACGGCTCTTAGCAGCCGTCACGGAAGAATCCCGCACACTCATGCCGCGTTCCTGGCACAGGATGGTGTAGTCGATGAGCACGATACCGTTCTTAACCACGATACCCAGCAGGATGATGATGCCGATGAGGGACATCACACCTATCGCCTGCCCGTTGACCAGATTGCCCAGCGCAACGCCGGTGAGGGCAAACGGAATGGAGAACATGATAACGAACGGTCCCATAAAGGATTCGAACTGGGAGGCCATCACCATGTACACCAGGATCACGATGAGGAGCATGAGCAGAATCATGTCGGAGAACATGTCCTGCTGTTCCTCGAACTCACCGCCGATTTCCCAGGAAAGCTCCGGCGGAAGCGGGTTGGCCGCCATAATGGCGTCCACCACCTCCACACCGTCGCTCAAAGCCTTTCCGCGGGCCATCATGCCCGTCACGGAAATGTAACGCTCGCGGTTCTTGCGCTGGATGGTGGGCGGGACGCGGGATTCCACCACCTGTCCCAGGTCACGCACCCGGATGCCGCGGCCCTGGGCGTTGTGGATGACGATATTCTCTATGTCCTCCATGCTCTGGCGGAACTCCGGCGCAAAGCGTACGCGAATGTTGTACTCCTCACCGTCTTCCCGGTAGTAGGAAGCCACCGAACCGCTCATGGCCGCACTTACGGCAGCGGCTGCGGTGGTGGAAGTAAGGCCGTTGAGGGCCAGTTTTTCACGGTCGAAGTCCACTTCGTATTCCGGCGTATACTGGTCGCGGCTGATGATAACCTGGGCAAAGGCCGGGCTTGCCATCATTTTCTCGCGCACCTGACGGGCCGCATCTTCCGTGGCTTCAAAGTCGTAGCCGTAGATTTCCACAACCACGCTGGAGCGGCCTCCCATGCCCATTCCGCCTTCCTGAACGGTAGATTTCCGGATTTCCGGGAACAGCTGCAAGTCGGCCCGGATGAGGTCGGAAATCTCCGAAGTGGAGCGCTTGCGGTTCTCCATGGAACCCACGTTGATGTTCATGGAAATGAGATAGGCGCCATTGTTTCGCATGGAAGCGAAGGCATTCTGGGAATCGGCCTGGCCGAAGCTGTAGCTGAGCACCTTGATTTCGGGCACATCGGCCACTATCTTTTCGTACACGCGGGCAGCCACGTCGGCCGTAACCTCCTGCGCCGTTCCGATGGGCAGCTCGATGGACACCTGCAGACGGCCCTGGTCCTGGGTGGGGAAGTATTCCGTCTTCATCCAGGGAGCATACAGGGCCAGCACGCCGACAAAAATGACCACCGCCAGCACAAGGATGAGCCGCTTGTGGTTCATGCACCAGCCGATCATGCGGGAGTAGCCGCTGGAAATGGCATCCAGTACCTTGTTCCAACGGTCGAAGATAAAGTGGTACAGACGGCCGCTCTTGTTCTCTACCGTAAGCAGCAGCGAGCAAAGCATGGGAACAAGAGTAAGAGCTGCCGTAGTGGACACAATCATGATGATGGACACAATCCAACCCAGCTGCTGGAACATGATACCCGTCATGCCGGAAATCATGGTAAGCGGCAGGAAAACGCACAGCATGGTGAGGGTGGAAGCGATAACGGAGATACCCACCTCGGCGGTGCCGTGCACGGCGGCCTCCTTGGGCTTTTCTCCGCGGTCCAGATGGGACGTCACGTTCTCCAGCACCACAATGGCGTCGTCCACCACCATGCCGATGGCAATGGCCAGGGCGCTCATGGAAATGATATTCAGGGTGTTCCCCGTGGCAAACAGGTACAGCAGCGACGCCAGCAGGGCGATAGGGATGGACAACACCACAATGAAGGTGGCCTTCCATCGGCCCAGGAACAGGAACACCACCAGCACCACCACCAGGAAGATGATGATAATGGTCTCTTTAAGGGAGTTGATGGTGCGGAGGATGTTGTCCGAAGAGTCGATAACCGTAGTAATCTTGATGTCCGACGGCAGGTTGCGCTGCAGCTTGGCCAGCTCCTTCTTCACATCCTTGATTACGTTCACGGTGTTGTAGCCGGACTGGCGCTGGATGATGATCTGCGCACCCCGCACGCCGTTGGTGTAGGATTCCTGGGACTTTTCTTCCAGGCCGTCATGCACCCGGGCTACGTCCCTGAGGTAGATGGTTCCACCGTTGTAGGATCCCAGGACAATGTCCATGAGTTCGTTCGGGTCCTGGAATTCCTTCTTGATGCGAAGGGTATAGGTGTTGGAGCCGATGTCGATGCTTCCGGAAGGGACGTTCCGGTTCTCGGCGGCAATCACCTGCGAAATGGAAGCGATGGAAAGGCCATAGGCCTCCAGCTTGTTAGGGTCGCAATACACCTGGATTTCCCGCTGGGGGGCGCCGGAAACCGACACGGTACCCACACCCGAAACGCGGGCCAGCGGCGTGGCCAGCTTGTCGTCCAGGATCTTGTCCAGCGCACTTATGCTCTGGTTGGCCGTGGCCGACAGGATCATGATGGGCATGTCCTCGGCGCTGAACTTGAAGATGGTGGGGGAAGAAGCGCCGTCCGGCAGCGTCTGGCTCACCATGCTCAGTTTGTCGCGCACGTCGTTGGTGGCGTCCTCGATATCCGTTCCGTATTCGAATTCCAGCGTGAGCACCGAAATGTTCTCGCGGGAGTTGGAAGTAATGTCCTTCAGGTTAGACACACCGTTCAGGGAGTTCTCCAGGACCTTCGTGAGGTTGTTCTCCACATCCTCGGCGCTGGCGCCGGGATAGGAGCTCATTACCATGATGGTATTGGACTCGATGTCCGGCAGGTTATCTACCGGAAGCCGCGTGAGCGCAAACACGCCCAGGATGGCGAAGGCCAGGAAAACGAGAGCGGTTGTGACCGGCTTGTTGACGGCTGATCTGAAAATGCTCATATTCCCTTACTTGTTAAGAACTACAACCTGCACACCGTCCCGGAGGGCCGACTGGCCCTTGTAAACCACCACATCGCCTTCGGAGAGGCCTTCGGTCACCTCATATTCGGTGCCGAAATGGCGGCCCAGGGTAACGGGAACGAAGCTCACGGTATTGTCGGATTTAAGCAGATACACGAATTTCTGGCCGGTTCCTTCCTGCTTCACAATGCACATGTCGGGCACCACAATGTTGTGGTTGGAACCGTAATTCATGGTTACGCGGGCATACATGCCGGGACGGAGCAGGCGGTCGGCATTGGCCACATGGACTTCGGCCTTGAATGTATGCGTAGCGGCGTCGATGGTGGGATACAGGCGTTCCACCTTACCGGTGAAGCTGCGTCCGGGAAGGGCATCGGCCTTGATGGATACCGTCTGGCCCTTCTTTACCTTGGTGTATTCACTTTCGGAAATGCCCACGAGCAGTTTCACGGGCACCACCTGCTGCACGGTGAACAGCGGGGCGCTCAGGGAGAACATGTCGCCCTGGTCGAAGTTGCGGGCCGTGACAAAACCGGTGATAGGGCTGCGCAGAATGGTGTTTTCCAGCAGGTTCTCGTAATTGTTTTTACGCACTTTGTAACCCAGTTCGGCCGTTTCAAAGTCGCTCTGGGACAGGCCGCCTTCTTCATAAAGGGCCTTGAGGCGCTTGTACTCTATTTCGTCGTTCTGGATTTGCAGTTCCTGCTGTTCCAGCTGCAGGCGGTCCATCTCGGCCAGCACCTGGCCTTTGGTTACATAATCGCCCACCTCCACGTTGATCTTGCGGATGCGGCCGCCGCTCTGCGGCATAATGTTGTTGGTTGCAAAAGCCTCTACGGCAGAGGCATAGGTGCTCTCCTGCGCCACATCCTTGGAGGAAGCCTTAATCACTTCCACGCTGGGGGTAACAGGGGCCATAGGGTTGAATCCGCCCGGGCCTGCAGGACCGTTCGTACCACGGTTTCCACAGGAAAATGCCACAAAGGCAACTGCAGCCAATACAATGATTCTGGTTTTCATATCTGTTTTATTCGTTTTCTAGGGTTGCTGTTTCGTCGGTAAAATCGTAGCCCAGCGTCTGCTCCAGACCGGCCTTGGCGTTTACAAAGTTGTACACCGCCTGCAGGGCCTGCAGCCTGGTTTGGGTAAGGGTGAGCTCCGTGTTGTTCAGGTCTGTGAGCGTGCTCCGGCCCACCTCGTAGCTCTTGGCGGCCACGTCGTAGGCCTTTTCGGCGCTCTTGAGGGCCTCCCTGGCGGCATCGTAGGAGCGCATGGAGGTTTCCATGGTGGAGAGGCTCTGGCGAATGCCGATGCGGAGCTGGCGTTCCGCGTTCACCCGCTGGAGATCCAGCTCTTTGGCCTGTACACGCGTCTGCTTAATGGTGTGGTAACGCTGTCCGCCGGAGAAGATGGGAATGCTCAGGTTGAACACCAGGGTGCTGGAAGGCAGCCATTTCCACTGGCTCAGATTGAACTTGTCGCTTTGGGTATAGTAGTTATAGCTGAGCTGCATGCTCAGGGAAGGCAGGTAGGCATACTGCTGCATGCGGATCTGCTTGGCCAGCATTTCGGCCTGGGTGGCCAGCTGGCGCATCTGGGAGTTGCGGTCCAGCGAGGCTTCGCTGCCCTCGTTGATGTCGTAGAACATGTGCTGCGCATAATCCTCCAGGCTGCCCGCCACATCTATGGCGAGGTCCAGATCCACACCCATCACCGCCTTCAGCTGCCAAAGGGCCAGGAAAATGGAATTCTCGGCATTGTACAGGTTGGGGATGGCGGAAGCCACATTGGCCTGGGCGCGGGAAAGGTCCATCTCGGAGGCCTTCTGGGCATTGTATCGCCTTTCGGTGAGCTTGCAGTTCTCTACTGCATTCTCGTACACGGCATTATATACATCGTAGGAAGCTTTGGCCATGAGCACGGAGTAGTAGGCCTGCTTCACCGACGTTACCGTTCCCAGGCGGCTTTCGCGGGCCTGTTCCACGGCCAGTTCCACCTGGTCGCCCGTGAGGCGCAGGCTCTCCCAAAGCTGGAAATTCACCACCGGCATGGAGGCCGACAGGCCCAGGGAGACCTGGTTGCGGCGGCCCATCTCGATGGCGCCGTCACCGCTGGATGAGGAAGAGTCCGAATCCGGCGTAACGGGAGCCACATAGGGTATAAACGGAGTGTTGGTAGCCAGATACAGCTGCTCGATGTAGTACATGATGGGCTCCATCATGCCGGCCATCATGCCGGCCATGCCGCCACCGCCACCGCTGCCGGAACCTTCATCTTCCGAATCCGATCCGAAGTATACCTTCTGCTTCTGGATGGCATAACTGTACATGCCGGAAGCGCTGATTTGCGGGAAAAGCTGGCCATAGGAGCCTTTACGCGCATACTTGGTGCGCTCTACCTCCATATCGGCCACTTTTACGGAAACATTCTCGGAAAGGGCAATCTTGAGCGCGTCGTCCAGCGTAAGCACCAGCGTGGTGTCCGTTACGGGGCGCTCCTCCCCTCTGTACTGAGCCCGGGCCGCCATGGGGACCAGCAGCGCAAGGATCAGAATACACTTTTTTAAACTCATATAAATCAATCTATTCTTAATCAGAAGACGCCTATCTACTACAAAAATCACGCCCCAGTTACGGGGCATGATAAAAAATTTTAAAAATTATTGATTGAGGGGCTTGGCGTAGTGAGTCTCCTCCTTTTTCTTCGGCCCGGTTTCCGGGTGTACGGCCCTGGCAGGAATCTTCTTTTTGTAGGCGTAAATGAGCATGCCGATGCCCAGCAGTATAAAAGGAATGCTGAGCAGCTGACCCTGATTCAGCACCCTGTCGGCCTCAAAGGCCACCTGGTCGTTCTTGATGAATTCAATAAGGAAACGGCTGCCGAAGCACACAATCATGAAAATGCCCGTAAAGGTACCGCGGTACATTTTGTCCAGCTTGTTCCAGTACAGGTACATGAGGACAATTCCCAGCAGCAGGTAGGTGCCGGCCTCGTAGAGCTGAGTGGGGTGGCAGGGAACCGTTTCCCCGTTACGCTCGAAGATGAAACCCCAGGGAAGACTGGTGGGAATACCATAGATTTCCGAATTGAAGAGGTTTCCCAGCCGGATGAAGCAGGCGGCAAAAGCGGTGGGAATTACCAGATGGTCTATAACCCACACAAAGTCGAAACCGTTCCTGGGACCATAGCGCCTGGCATACCACCAGATACCCAGGATGATGGCAATGGTGCCGCCATGGCTGGCCAAACCGCCCTTCCAGGGCATGAAGATTTCCCAGAAACCTTCCCAGCTGCCAAAATAATAGTCCGGCTGATAGAAGATGCAGTGACCCAGGCGGGCGCCCACGATGGTACAGATAAGGAGCATGTACAGCATGGGATCCAGCAGGTCTGTACTAATCTGCTCCCGCTTGAAGAAACTCCTCATGATATACCAGCCCAGGATGAATCCGCTCACGAACAGGACCGAATACCACCTTAGCTGGAACCCGCCGATATGCAGGATGGCCGGGTCTACATTCCAATTGACTACCAATAATTCCATAATGCAAAGATAGGAATTTTATCGTTTAAGCCGAACATAAATACTTAACGGGAGGGCCTTCCCAAAGGAGTCGTTCAGGGCCAGTTCGCCGGAGCTCATCTCCTTGAACTGTCCTTTGAAGGCTTCCCGCACCACGGTTTCTCCCAAGGCGGCGCTGTAGCCGTTGGAGTAAAGGTTCAGCACCATAAAAGCATCCCGCTCATCCAGAATGGCCGCCACATTTTGCAGCAGGCCGAAGAGCAGTTCGTCCAGCTTCCACTTTTCGCCGTCCGGGCCATGGCCGTAGGCAGGCGGATCAAGAATAATGCCACTGTACCTATTGCCGCGCCTGGCTTCCCGTTTGGCAAATTTAAGGGCATCCTCCACTACCCAGCGGATGCCGTCCAGGCCGCTGCGCTCCATGTTTTCGCGGGCCCAGGTAACCACCTGCCGCACCGAATCCAGATGGGTGACATCGGCCCCGGCGCATTTGGCGGCCAGTGAAGCGGCGCCCGTATAGGCAAAGAGGTTCAGCACCTTGGGGGCGGGCAGGCCGTTGGCTTTATGGATGCGGCACAATCGGCCCGTTTCCTTATAGATGAATTCCCAGTTGGGCGCCTGCTCGGGGAAAACGCCCACGTGCTTGAAGGAGGTGAGTCCCAGGCGGAGACTCAGGTGCAAATCGCTGGCGGCGTGGGTTTCGGCATCCGGCTGTCCGTTGTAGGCAATGCCCCACTGGTCTTCCATCTTCCGGTGCCGGTCCCAGGTGCCGCTGTCTTCCTTCCCGGCCTTGCCGAAGCCGGCGCCGGGCACAAACGTCACATGACACAGGCGCTTCCACTCCGCCTCCGGAAGGGACGGATGCCAAAGGGCCTTGGGTTCCGGCCGGCGCAGCACATATTTGCCGAAGCGTTCCAGCTTTTCTCCGTTTCCGGAGTCCAGCAGCTCGTAGTCTTTCCAGTAAGACGCAGGGAATTCGACAGCCATACTTTTTGAATTTTTTACAAAGATAGCTATCTTTGTGGACTGGACAATATATTTATAATCGATATACTTATGCAACAATTCATTGACAAGTACGATTTCAAAGGCAAAAAGGCCATCGTGCGCGTAGACTTCAACGTTCCCCTCAACGAAAACTTCGAGATTACGGACGACACCCGCATCCGCCGTGCCATGCCCACCCTCAAGAAGGTGCTGGCCGAGGGCGGTTCCCTCATCATCATGTCCCATCTGGGCCGCCCCAAGAAGGTGGATCCCAAATTCTCCCTCAAGCACATCGTTGACCGCGTAAGCGAATGCCTGGGCGTACCCGTCCAGTTTGCCGACGACTGCCAGAAGGCCAAGGCCCAGGCCGATGCCCTGAAGCCCGGTGAGGCCCTCCTGCTGGAAAACCTCCGCTTCTATGCCGAGGAAGAAGGCAAGCCCCGCGGCCTGGCCGAGGATGCTTCCGACGAGGAAAAGAAAGCCGCCAAGGCTGCCGTAAAGGCCTCCCAGAAGGAGTTCGTGAAAACCCTCGCCAGCTATGCCGACTGCTACATCAACGACGCCTTCGGCACGGCTCACCGCGCCCACGGTTCCACCGCCCTCATCGCCGAATACTTCCCCAACGACAAGATGTTCGGCTACCTGATGGAAGGCGAAATCAAGGCCATTGACAATGTGCTCAAGAATGCCCAGCGCCCGCTCACTGCCATCATCGGCGGTTCCAAGGTAAGCTCCAAGCTGGCCGTTCTCAAAAACCTGGTGGGCAAGGTGGACAACCTGATCATCGGCGGCGGCATGGGTTATACCTTCATCAAGGCCCAGGGCGGTAAAATCGGCCTGTCCCTGCACGAGGACGAACTCATTCCCGATGCACTGGAAATCATGAAGGAAGCCAAGGAGCGCGGTGTAAACCTCTCGCTGTCCGTTGCCACCGTCTGCGGTCAGGCTTTTGACAACGATACGCCCCAGAAGGTGTTCCCCATCGACCAGATTCCGGACGACTGGGAGGGCATGGACGCTTCCCCGGCATCCCTGGAAATCTGGAAGAAGATTATCCTCTCCTCCAAGACCATCCTCTGGAACGGACCGGTAGGTGTGTTCGAGCTGCCCAACTTTGCCAAGGGTACCCTGCAGATTGCCGAAGACCTGGCCGAAGCCACCAAGAACGGTGCCTACACCCTGGTGGGCGGCGGTGACTCCGTGGCTGCCGTTACCCAGATGGGCTATGCCGACAAGGTGAGCTACGTTTCCACCGGCGGCGGCGCCATGCTGGAAGCCATCGAAGGCAAGATCCTCCCCGGCATCGCTGCCATCCAGGACTAAGCCCCCAGAATGGAAATACCTGCCTGTGAGGCAGTTAAACATTTCTCCCTGTGCCTTTTGACACAGGGAGAAATCGTTAATAAGCTATGAATCAGAAACTTACTTCCCTATCGTGAGGGTGTCGTCACCCAGCTCCAGGTCGTAGGAGCCGGTGACGCCCTTCAGCAGGGAGTCAAAGCGGTCCAGCAGGGCGTTGGCCAGTTCCTGGTCTCCGTAATCCTTCATGATGTCGGCAATGTACAGCAGTACGCGGCCGGCCGTTTCGAATTCGGACGAACCCAGGTCGCCCCAGTCCAGGTAGAAGGCGGCGGTTTCCTGCAGGGCGTCGCACATGCGGCGGGCCAGGGAACGGGCTTTGTCGGTTGCGCCCAGGTAATAGTAGAATTCCACCATCTGGGCCACCATGTAGTCGTTGCCCGAGAAGCCCAGCGGAATGCTCTCCAGCGGGAAATTGCTCTCCGGAAAACGTTCCTGGCACAGGTCCAGCATCTCCATGGCCTTTTCGTTCTCTCCTTCGCCGAGGAGGGCGCGGGCCGTAGTCACGAACAGCTGGCGCTGGCTGAGCACACCCAGGAAGGTGTACATGTTCTGATAGTCCACAAAATAGTCGTCCCGCTTGAGGGCGTCCCACTTGTACAGGTCCTTCATCCGGCCATAAAGTTCATCGGCATCCACAAAGCCGGGATCCGTGGACGAAATCTGGTTCCGGATAGGGGTGAAGCGGTACGAATAGCCGTCGTACATCAGGTAGTCCTTGATGCCCACCTTCAGGTCACCGCCCATGTTGAGCACGCTCAGCGGACGGTCCCACTGGTAATTGGACAGCAGGTCCAGCATGAACAGCTCCGGCTTGGTGATGTAGTTCTTTTCTTCCGGGATGGTGAGCATAATCTCGTCCGGAATCATATCGGCAAACTTCTGGGGCACAATACCATATTTGAGGCAGTTCTCCTTGTTCACCGGCATCACCAGCTTGCGGGCGCAGATGAAATCCAGCTTGGTACCGTCGTTCAGGGTTACCTTCATCTTGGGATCCTTGAAGATGTCCATAACGTCGGACAGCATCATAGGGGAACCGTCGTCGTAGGTGATATAAATGAACTCGTTGGTGCCGTACAGGTACTGCGACTGGGGAACCGTCAGCGGCAGCGGAGCGCTCTTGTTGCAGGCCCACTTCATCTGGTCGATATACCAGTCGGTGCCCAGCAGGGAGGTGTTCACTACGCGCACGTCGGTGCGGACGCCTTCAATTTCCTGCGCATACCACAGCGGGAAGGTATCGTTGTCGCCGTGGGTAACCAGGAGGCCGTTCTGCCCTACCGAATTCAGGTAGTTGGCGGCCATCTCCGTAGAGGTGTAGCGGTGGGAACGGTCGTGGTCGTCCCAGTTTTCTTCGGCCATAAGGGCGGGAACGCCCAGGCAAAGCACGGAAACGCCGATGGCCACCGCCTTCTCGCGGCCCTTGACGGCCTGGGAAAGCCAGTCGTACAGGGCGGCAACGCCCAGGCCGATCCAGATGGCGAACATGTAGAACGAGCCCGCATAGGCGTAGTCCCGCTCACGAACCTGGTACGGCGGCTGATTCAGGTACAGCACAATGGCTATGCCCGTCATGAAGAACATGAGGAACACCAGCCAGCTACCGCGCTTGTCCCGGTCGAACTGGAACACCAGGCCCAGCAGGCCCAGCAGCAGCGGCAGGAAGAAGTAGTGGTTCTTGCCCTTGTTCTCGCTGAGCACGGCGGGGGCGTCGGACTGGTCACCCAGCCGGAGCTGGTCGATGAAGCCGATACCGCTTTCCCAGTTGCCATAGAACAGCTCGCCGGGGGTGGGGCTGTGAATCTCGTTCTGCCGGCCCACGAAGTTCCACATGAAATAGCGCCAGTACATCCAGTTGAGCTGATAGTCAAAGAAATAGGCCATATTGGCGCCGAAGGTGGGCTTACGGTAAGTAGCGTCCTTTATGCGCTTTCCCTTTCCGCCGGTATAGATCTGATAAAAATCGATGTATCGCTGGTCGGCGCCGGACCACATGCGCGGGAACAGCATCTTGCCTTCCTGGCGGTATTCGGCATCGGCCGGGGAATCTACATGCACGTATTTACCGTTGAGCGGAGCCCAGTATTTGTCCACCTTCAGGTCGTACGGAGCGTCGAAGTACTGCCCGTAAACCAGCGGCGTGCTGCCGTACTGTTCCCGGCTCAGGTAACGGACCAGGGTGTAAGGATTATCGGGCTGATACTCGTTGGTGGGCGTTTTTACGCTGGAACGGATGATTACTATGGAGAACAGCGAAAAGCCGATGACCAGGGTGGTGACGCACAGAAGCACCGTATTCAGGAACACCTTGTCGCTCTTGAGCGTGCTGAACAGGCCCCAGAAGCACAGCGCCAGCAGCGCCACCATAAAGAACAGGGCGCCGCTGTTGTACGGCAGGCCGAAGCCGTTCACGAAGATGCGGTCGAAGAAAGCCGCCAGCTTGGGCAGGTACGGAATAAAGAGGTACACCAGCAGGAACTCGATTACCACGCCGATGAGGAAAATGCCAACCAGCTTCTTGAAAGGCAGCTTTTTATCCTCGTTCTTCCGGTAGTAGTACATGAATACGAAGGCCGGGATGGTAAGGAGGTTGAGCAGGTGCACGCCGATGCTGAGGCCCATCAAGAAGGCGATGAGCACAATCCAGCGGTTGGCATGGGGCCGGTCGGCCGTTTCGTACCAGCGGCACATGGCCCAGAACACCAGGGCGGTGAAGAGGGAGCTCATGGCATACACCTCGCCCTCCACGGCGCTGAACCAGAAGGTGTCACTGAAGCAGTACGCCAAAGCACCTATAGCCCCGGAGCCGAAGATGGCGATAGCTTGAGCTGTGCTGAATTGTTCCGGGACGTTATTATTACCGGCAGGGGCATTTGTACCCGCCTCCGCGAATAATTTTGCCGATGCTCCGGCGGGCACAAATGCCCTGCCAATCACCAGCCTCTTGGCAAAGAAGACGATGGTGAGGTACAGGAAGAAGATGGTGAGGGCGCTCAGGATGGCGTTCATGGCGTTTACAGCCACGGCGGCATGCTCCGGCTTTACCCCAATGGTAAAGAAACGCGCCAGCAGCTGGAACACCGGGTTTCCCGGGGGGTGTCCCACTTCCAGTTTATAGGACGATGCTATGAATTCTCCGCAGTCCCAGAACGACGCGGTGGGTTCTATGGTGGCAAGATAGGTGGCCCCGGAAACAACCAGTACGGCCAGGGCTACTATCCAGTTCCATTTGTCGAATGTTTTCTTGTCCATTGTTGTCTTTTTAACGGCAATTTGCAAAGATAACAATAATTCTGGTTATATTTGTAGCCTAAACCGTGTACAATGAAAGCTGAAACCTGCCTGAAAATCGTCCCTGTAAAGGGGCGACGGATGCTTAAGCAGTTTATCCACTTCCCTCTGGATCTTTACAAGGGTTGCGACAAATGGGTCCCTGCCCTGGAAGACGATGAATATAAATCCCTGGGAGACGAGAATCCCTCCCTGGCCTTTTGCGAGCGGGAACTGTATCTTGCCCTTCGGGAAGGCGAAGTAGTAGGACGGATTGCCGCCATCATCAACCACAATGCCGACAAAAAATGGGGCGAAAAGGTGGTTCGCTTCGGCTGGATGGACTTCATTGAAGATTTCCAGGTGGCCAAGGCGCTGGTAGACCGCGTGGCCGACTGGGGCAAGGAACGGGGCGCCCAGAAGATTAAAGGGCCCCTGGGCTTCACCGACATGGACCGGGAAGGTCTGCTGGTGGAAGGTTTCGAGAAGGAAAGCCCCTTCACCGTCATTTACAACTATCCTTATTACGGCGAATACCTGGAACGGATGGGCTTTACCAAGGATGCCGACTGGACCCAGCGCTACATAGAATTCAGCCCCACCCTTCCGCCGATGATGCAATATGCCTCCCTGGTGGAAAAGCGGTACGGCCTGCACATCTACACGGCCGACACCATCCGGAAAATGGCCCGCCGCGGACGGGAGATGTTCCATGTGCTGAACGAAGCCTTCGCCCAGCTGTACGAGTATTCCAAGCTTTCGGAGGAACAGATAGACGGCTATGTGAAACAGTACGTCCCCGTGCTGAACAAAGACATGGTGGCCCTGGTGGTGAACGAAGAAGACAAACTGGTGGCTTTCACCGTCACGGTCCCGCACATCAGTTCCGGTATCCGCAAGGCCAAGGGACGCATCTTCCCCTTCGGCTGGATGCATATCCTTCCGCAGCTGAACCCCAAAAAGAACCACGAGGCCGAGGGTCTGCTCATCGGCGTATTGCCGGAATACCAGGCCAAGGGAGCGGCCCTGCTCATGTTCAAGTACTTACATGAAAATTACAACCGCCTGGGAATCAAGCGGTTGTATCTGAACCCGCAACTGGAAGACAACCACAAGGTGCAGACCCTGTTCGGAGACTACAACCCGCAGCCCTACCAGCGGCGCAGGAGTTTTGTAAAAGTGCTTTAGGCCAGCGCCTTCAGTACGGAATCACACACTTCCCCTACGGTGGTGGGCGCAGCCTCCCCGTCGGGGAATTTCATTTTGAATTTTTCCTCGGCCGCAAGGGAAAGGAGGAGCATGGTGAGCGAGTCTATGCCCAGCTCACGCACCAGCTCCGTATCGAAATTTGCCTTACTGATATCCGTATTGGGGCGGATGATGGCAAGGATTTCCTTCAATCCTTCAAATACTTCTTCCCTGGTCATACGCGGGCCACTTTCATGCTGCCGGTACGCTTGAAGTCTTCTTTGCGTACGGTAACCTTCATAATCTGATGGGTAGTGGGAAGATCGGCATTTATCTTCTTAACCAGTTTGGCCATATAATCCTCTACCTCTTCCCAAGGCTTGCCGTCGAAGGCCGGCATGAACGGAAGTATTTCAACGGCAATTACTTGCTTGTCCATTAAACTGTCTTCCTTTACCATGGCATCGCGCACGCAAGGATCGGCATAGAACGGCTCTTCCAGCGCCTCCGGGCTTACATTCTCTCCGTTGGAAAGGATGATGAGGTTCTTGATGCGGCCGGTGATATACAGGTATCCGTCCTCGTCAAAATGGCACAGGTCTCCGGTACGGAGCCATCCGTCTTCCGTAAGGGCTTCGGCCGTACGGGCCGGGTCCTTATAATAGCCGGAGAACAGATTATCGCCTTTGACCCAGAGCTCGCCGTCCACAATCTTGGTTTCCTGGCCGGGATAGATTTTACCGATAGACGTGGGGTGCGCCACCGCATCGGCATTGGCCGAGGTGAGGTTGGCGGTTTCCGTAAGGCCGTAGCCGAAGCAGAACTCCACGCCCAGACCGGAGAAGATATTCACCAAGCGCGGAGGCACATTGGCGGCACCGGATATAATCATCCTTAATTGGCCGCCCAGGAACTGCGGACCGTACATCTTCACCAGGCCAGCCAGAATGTCGCAGATACCGGGAACGATAACCAGCAGGGTGGGCTTGATTACCGGCAGTTTGCCGATGGTGGCCTTCATATCCTCGCAGGTAAACAGCAGATTGCCCGTGTAGAAACAGCCCATGGTGCCGGCGATGATGCCGAACACGTGGCTGAGCGGAAGCAGGGCAATATAGCGGTGTACGCCAATTACCTTGCCGGGCTTGAAGATGGTGTTGTAGCCGCCCCGCATGAAGGCGCGGTGGCTGAGAACGGCTCCCTTGGGGCTGCCGGTAGTACCGCCGGTGAAGAAAATGGCGGCGGGCTGTTCCTTATCTACGATGGTGACCGGGGCCGATTCCTCCGCTATGCTTGCGGCGGGCAGCACCTTCACATTCTGCAGTTTGGCGGTGAGGGGCATGAATTCCTCGCGCACGAAGATGGCGGCAATGTCAAACTTCATGCAGGAGCCCACCACGGCCATTTCCGGCAGGGAGGCCGGCAGGAACATGGCCACATATCCGGCCGATGTAATGGCGAAGAAAAGCTCTATGGCATCCTGGCTGTTACGGTCGAAGATGGCAATATGGGATCCTTTGGGCAAACCCAGGCCATTGATGAAAGCGCGACGGCGGGCTATGCGCTCGCACATCTCCTTATAAGTGATGGTATTGGTTTGGTCGGAAAGGGCAGGAAGATCGGCATACGTCTTACCCATCCAATCCACGAATTCTCCCAGTGTGGGAAGATAGGGCATGCGCTCCAGTTCTTCCTTGGGGACCATATCGTAGAAGTAATTGGACATAGGGCTTAGATTTTAACAGTTACATTTACAAAGATACGAATAATTTACCATTCCCCAATGAAAAGCCGGCATAAACCCATGCTCAGGGTCTTATAACGCACATTCCGGAAACCGGCTGAGCGCATGAGCAGGCAGAAATCGTCGGGAGGGGGGAAGGCATGCACCGAATTCGGCAGATACTTATAGGCCGATTTGTCGCCGGAGACCAGCCCGCCTATCCAGGGCATGATGTGCATGAAATAAATATCGTAGAATTTGCGGACCGTAGGGTTGTCCGGAACGGACAGTTCCAGGATCACCGCCTTGCCGCCGGGCTTCAGCACCCGCCGGAACTCCTTCAGTCCCTGGAGTTTGTGTTCAAAATTCCGGATACCGAAGGCGCAGGTGACCCGATGGAAGCTCTCATCGGCAAAGGGCAGGGCTTCGCCGTCGGCTACCTGCAGGCGAATGCGGTCGTGCACCCCTTCCCGGGCTGCTTTCCGCATGATGAGGGCCATCATACCCTCCGAAATGTCCACGCCGGTGATGCGGCTGCCCAGACCGGCACCCTTGGCCAGGGCGATGGTGCTGTCTCCCGTGCCGCAGGCTACGTCCAGGATTTGCTGGACGCTGCCGTCCACCGTTTCCTTGAGCGCCCGCCGGCGCCAGCACTTGTCCACCCCCAAGCTGAGGATGTGATTGAGCTTGTCGTACGACGGAGCAATGCCGTCGAACATGTTCTGTATGTTTTCTTTCTTAGGCATTACGGTACAGGATCGTATCCGCTTCCACCCCAGGGGTGGCAGCGGAGGATGCGCCGGACGGCCAGATACAGCCCCTTGAAAGGGCCGTACTTGCGGAAGGCCTCCAGGGCATACTGGGAACAGGTGGGCGTGAAACGGCAGCTGGGCGGAGTAAACGGACTGATGCACACCTGATAGAACTTGATCAGGAGCACAAACGGCGCAATGAGTATGGTCTTCAACCAGTTCACCGCCCCAAAGAGGTAAGGACCGCCGTCATGTCGGCGTAGATATCGGCATAAGGAAGCACCTCGGCCGAATTATAGATAAAGAGAATGTCGGTACCGGCGGGCAGGAGGGCCTTTTGCCGGCGATAGGACTCGCGGATGCGGCGTTTGAGAAGGTTCCGCTTTACCGCACGCTTGAAACTGCGCTTGGGCACGGAAACCAAAATACGGGAAGGCTCCTGGTCACCGCGCAGCAGATAGCGGTAACGGAGACAACCTTTTACACCTCCCTTTCCTTGCCCGAAAAGTGCCTCCACAGCTTTCTTGCCACAGAGCCGCTCAGACTTGGAGAGGGTTTCATCCGTCATGATTTAAGGCTTTCCAGATAAAGTTCAATGGCGCTGGCCACCGACGGAGCCTCCGGGGAGGGGGCTTTCACGTCTATCCTGAGGCCGGCTTCTTCCATGGCCTTCACGATGGACTTTCCGTAGGACACCATCTTGATATCGCCCTGCTTGAAGTCGGGGAAATTCTCCTGCAGCGACTTTACGTCGGCAGGATTGTAGAAAACTATCATGTCGTAGTCCTGCAGGTTCTTTTCGTGCAGATCCTGGCTCACGGACTTCACAAAAACGCCGGTGGTATAGTCCAGCTTATGCGCCTGGAACTGCGAAGTGAGACCATCGGCCGATGAAGAATCCGACATGGTGATAAGGAACTTTTCCCCTTTGTGCTTGGGGCCGACAAGGGCCACCAGGCTTTCCGGAGTGCCGGTTCCGTAGAAAATCTTGCGCTTGCGATAGACAATATGCTTCTGCAGATACATGGCCACGGCTTCCGTAGTGCAGAAATACTTCATGGTCTCGGGAATTTTAATCCGGAGTTCCTCGGCCAGCTGGAAGAAAGCGTCAATAGCATGGCGGGACGAGAAAACGATGGCGGTATAATCCAGCAGATTGATACGCTGCGCCCGGAATTCACGGGACGAAAGGGGTTCTACCACAAAGAAGGGACAAAACTCGAAGTTAACGCCGAACTTCTCTGTAACGTTCTGATACTGAGTAAGGACACGGGGAGCCTTCTGCGAAATCAGGATGTTCTTGATGCTCATTTTTGCTAAGTTCTCTTCACTACAACAACACTGCCGTGGCTATAAGAATGCCAGTGGGCAGAAATTCAAGCGCGCAAAGGTACAAAAAAGTTGGCAAAGGTTTGCAAGATATAGACAAAATTTGTGTTTTTCGAACCAAAAACGTCAAATAGGCCAACACGGCCAGCGAATACAGGAAAGTCCTGATTATAAAATCATTGGCCCGCAAAAAGTACAGAACAACCACCCCGCTTATAGCAAGAAGCATGAGTGAGATGAAGAAGGTGAATCCGGCGCGGTGAGCCATCCGGTAGGTATCGGCACGCCGGCGGGGCTTGCAAATGAGGTACATAAACAGCCTCAAAAGCATGAAAGCTATAAAGACCCCGGCCACGGCGGCCAGCCGCCAGTTGTCGGTAAGCGATTGCAGGAAACGCGCGTTGTATAGCCGGTAACGGTACATGAACAGGATGGCTGGAATCATCAGTATTCTGGTCAGCTGGTCCCGCTCCCGGGCCACCCGCACATTGTTCTCCAGCGCTATGCTGCCCCGGGCCCGGAACACACTGTCCCAAAGAAAAGGAGCCACATGAACGATATTCCTGAATTCCAGTATAGCAAGCAAGACAAAGAAAGTAACCAGGATGCCCATGAGCCAGGGCGTTCCCACCGCCGTTTCCACAGCCGGGGAAGGACTCTGCTCCATAAGGAGCTCACCGCTCTTGAAGGGAGTCTCCCACATGTCAGTTGCCGCGTTTTGCGTTGTATCCCAGTTGCTTGAGCAGCTCCGTCACCTTGTCCCGGAAGTCCCCCTGGATGGTGATTTCCCCTTCCTTGGCACTGCCGCCCACCCCCAGTTTGGTCTTGAGGGTTTTGGCCAGGGCCTTGAGGTCTTCATCGGCCCCCACGAAACCGGAAATGAGCGTCACCTGCTTGCCGCCCCGGTTGCGCCGGTCAATGCCCACGATGAGGCGCTGCTTCCCCGGTTCCAGGGTAGCCGCCTCCTCCGCCTTTGCGGTAGTGTATTGAAAGTCCGGATTGGTGGAATACACCACCCCCAGACGCGCTTTCCAGTCATTGTCTGCCATATCGGCCACAAAGTTACGGATTAGCGGGGGATTTCCCAAATAAGACTCTTTTGTACTATGAAAACAATTAAATCTTCGCTGTTTTCGTCCCTGATACTTGCATCGTCCTGCCGATTGTTAGTAGATTTGCCGTCACGATAGACCGTTGTAAAACGGCCAGGACCATCTCAAAAGTCTGAGGGTTACGAAGGAAACCATCCGAACCCGTTTTCGAAAGATAACGTAGTTCCCCGTGTGGCATAGGCCACAGACTGTTTACCCATCCGAGAAAAGGGTCGCCTACCATTGGGGGCCCCTTTTTGTGTTTCTGCCGCGAATACGCTCAGAACGCGCTGCAAGGCCGATTTCGTGGATTCGCGGCCGATAAATCGGCCTATTTTCCCATTTCCCCAGCCGCGAGTACATACTGAGCACGCTACAAGGCCGATTCGGTGGAATGGCGGCAAAGATGACACAGGGCTCCGAAGGGGAAAAAGCCCAACTTAAAAATCAGCCACACATTAAATGAACCAATGTGAACTTGACGGGCGATGACAATGTCTATATTTTTGCACATAACCAATTAACAACCACATATGAAGGATAAACAATATATTCAGTATATTTCTCCTGAATGCAAGCTAATTGTGGCAGAAACAAGCGGAATGATACTCACCGGGTCCAATGAAGGCGGAGGCGGAAACGAGAACTACGCGCCGCTTCAAGATCCATTTGGTGGTATCGATCCTTTAGGCCCTTCAAGTTTTCCCTTCTAACAGAAAGTTTATGCGCCGTTTTTTTATTCCCTGCATGATAGTATTATTCATGGCAGGAGCATGTACCGTTCAGGAAAGTGAAAAGCTTTGTCAGTCTGAAAACCATCAGGAGTTGGTTTTCACTGCCGAATCCGGCGAAGAGCAGACAAAGACGGCTTTCCAAGCCGATGAAACCTCCATTTGGTGGAGCCCCAGGGATCAGATTTGTATCTTTTATGGGGATTCTGAGGGCAGCCAATTCACAGCGACGAATGATACAGAAACGGCAAAGGCGGTTTTTACTGGAACGCTGAATGCATTTACAGGTGAGGCCGAAGTAGGTGTGGCTCACTCGTTCTGGGCCATTTATCCTTATAGTTCAGCCATTAGTTGTGACGGATCTTCTATAGTTGCATCACTCAGCAATCATCAAGTAGCGAAAGCGGGGTCATTCGCACCAAATACGAACATTTCAATCGCTAAATCCTCTGGCATGAACCTGTCGTTCTTCAATGCCTGTTCGTGGTTCCGTTTTTCAGTTCAGCAAGAGGGTATAACGTCAGTGACTTTTAGGGGAAACAATGGCGAAATTGTAGCTGGAGAGTTTAGTGTATCTATGGGTGAAGATGGGCGTCCTACTGTACCATCAATCGTAGAAGGCAAGGGTAAGACGGAGATAGTTCTTTCAGCCCCAATAGGTAAAACACTTGAGGTCGGAAAATACTATTACATCACGTTATTCCCTCAAATATTCGAAAAAGGGTTCACGGTCACTTTTGAAACAAACAGTTTGATTGGCAGTCGGAGCGTTGAGAGGAGTGCCACGTATCTCAGGTCAAAATACAATACAGGAACTACATTTGATAAGACAATTAATTATACGGCGAAAAGTAACATAGCCTCTCAGTATCAAATTGGGGATATTGTTGATGAGGATGGAGTAGGTATAGTTGTATCCGTGGGAACTGAAGCCGTTCTGTTAATGTCTGTTGAGGAGTCTGATAATCTGTGTTGGGAAGATGCTAAAGAGTGGTGTGAAGCATACGGTTCTTTATGGAGAATGCCATCAATAGATGAACTAAGTGTCATTTCTTCTAACTATGAGACTATAAATACAATACTGTCAAACAGAGGTCTCACTTCCTTGTCATGGTATAAAAATTATTGGTCAAGTTCTCAGCGTCTGAATCCTTATTCAGCGAATTACTATGAGTGGATAATGGCACTGGGCGGTGACGGCGGTAGTATTCACTCTCAAGGTAGAGCAAGAGCCGTGAAAATTGTAGCTACAGATCCTAATAACCCGCCTGACCCCATTGAATCTTTATCCTTTGTAAGTACCGAAATATCCATACATGCTGGAGAGTCACTATTGCTTTCTGTGGCGGCATTCCCGAAAAGTGCTGATTATAGCACAATTGTGTTTTCGTCTTCTGATGGCAATACTGCTAGCGTAAATCAAAATGGTCTGGTGACAGGCATAAATTACGGTAAGGTTGAGATTGTAGCTTTTCATGGTAATAAGCGTGTTTCGTGTATAATTAATGTCGATTGTAATTATACTGCAGATCCTGTGGATATGGGATTAAGTGTTTATTGGTCATCTCAGAACCTAGGCGCTGGGACTCCTTATGTAAACGGTGCTTTTTTCGCATGGAATGAAATAAGTCCAAAGTACACCTACTCCGATGAAACATATAGTGGCTTCACTAATAATGTTGATCGTTTTGTTACGCATGATGCAGCTCAGACTCTACTTCCTGAAGGATGGCGTATTCCGACGAGACAAGAATGGGAAGAGTTATTGACCCAATGTGTATGGGAAGATTTTAATAATTATGTGGTTATAACCAGTAGAATAAACGAGAATAGCATTATCCTTCCCAAAGGCGGTTTTAAGAGTGGCGACAGGATTGGATATGCTGGGTATTTTATTCAATATTGGACAAGTGATACATTCCAGATTGATGATATATATCGTGCGTGTTATTTTAAAAGTCCCGATGGCCAGTTTGAATATGGTAGCGAAACTATTGGCCGTAGTATCCGCCCGGTATGGGATGACACACGTATCTCATTAAGTAGTTCCCACCTTGAAGTTGGGGTAGGGGATAACGCGGCATTAACGGCAACGATTCTTCCTGAAAGTTCGGCGAGTAAGAATGTGGAATGGTTTAGTTCTGATTCGGATGTTGTTCAAGTAGACGATACGGGTATTATTACTGCATTAAACCCCGGCTCTGCCACTATTACCGCAAGAGTTGGAGGCGCCCTTGCCAACTGTATCATTACAACATATAATAAAACTTATATTCAATTTGCTGATGAATTAGTTGAGTCGATTTGTATTTCTAACTGGGATAGTGATAACGATGGTAGTATCTCTTTGACCGAGGCAGCTAGTATATCAACCCTAAATGATGTTTTCAAGAATACGGAAATCGTTGAATTCGATGAACTACAGTATTTTTCAGGTCTTAACTCGGTGGAGGGTTTCGATGGATGTACAAAGCTTAAATCGATAATAATACCAAGCAATTTGTCTAGCATAGGTGATTATGCTTTTAGAAATTGTGAGTCTTTGTCTTCTATCTCTATTCCACAGAATATCACGACTATAGGAGTAGGCGCTTTCTATGGTTGCACATCACTCTCCGCTATAACTCTTCCTAAATCAATAACTCGAATAGAAAGTAATGTTTTTTCAGGATGCGTCAGCCTCACATCTCTTTATCTTCCAGAGTCAATAACCAGTTTGGGGACCGGTGTTTTTAAAGGTTGTAGTAACCTTGTATATATAAAGCTTCCGGAAGGGATAACTCAAATTGAAGATTATACTTTCAATAATTGTACATCCCTAAAAAGTATTTATATTCCTGGTTCAGTTACATTTGTCGGGAATTATGCTTTTGACGGGTGCTCTGTACTCCCGTCAGTTCTCCTTCCAGATAATCTAGTCACCTTAGGGAAAGGAGCCTTTTCTAATTGCAAGGCATTAACGTCTATAATAATCCCAACAGGAGTCAACCACATAGAGAGCGCATCTTTCTCTGGTTGTTCCTCCCTCTCCACAGTCATTCTGCCAGACTCTCTCGAGGTTATCGGGAATAGTGCTTTTGACGGGTGCTCTTTACTCCCGTCAATCGACCTTCCTGATAATCTAGTCACCTTGGGAGTTAGAGCCTTTTATAGATGCAAGGCATTAACGTCTATAATAATCCCAACAGGAGTCAAGTGCATAGAATATGATGCTTTCTCTGGTTGTTCCCACCTCTCCACGGTCATTCTACCAGACTCTCTCGAGACTATCGGAGCTTATGCTTTTAACGAATGTGGAGCATTATCAGAGATTAATTTCCCGAATAGTTTGAACAGTATCGGCATATACGCTTTTCAGTCTTGCACAAAATTGAAAGAGGCCGTTATCCCCAGTGTTTCTCAGTTGGGTAAATTTGCTTTTTATAAATGTTCCAAGCTTAGTACAGTTGTCCTTTCAGAGTCTTTAACCGCCATTGAAGAATCCGTATTTGATTCTTGCAGTGATTTGTCATCAGTCATAATCCCCAATTCCGTGCTTCGTATTAACAAGCGCGCTTTTTATGATTGTTCATTGCAGTCCATCATTCTACCAAGCAACGTTAAGACAATAGGTGTAGGGGCATTTGGTGGTAAGGCTCTGTCAACGATAATATCTCTCTCGATATCTCCTCCTGATGGCTGTTCTAATATGTTTGGATATATGTTTGGATACACTAATGGGTGTGTTATTTATGTTCCTCTCGAGAGTGTTGATACTTATAAGGCGGCCCCATATTGGTGTGAGTATGCGGATTGTATTCAAGGGATCATTAATGAGTAAACAGTAACTGTTTATTAATCGGCGTTTAATTATGTCAAGTGAAAAGAAACGAATGATAGTAGACTCTCCCGAAAAGGGGAAATATCGTTATGATGTTATAAAAAGAGCCATCGGGAGATACAAAGAGGCTTTTGATTCAGGTTATTATCTTGAGGCAATTACTTTAGCAGAGAGTTTAATTGCGGATCGGTTGGAGAGCAGAGCTTTGTTCCTGGGTAATACAGGCTCTGACTTTTCCACCCTTGGTCAACTATGTAAAACGCTGTCTGGAGATTCAGTATTGTCTTCAGTTATCCCCAAGATTAACAGTTGGAGGAGTAACAGAAACACATCGTTACATGAGCTAGCAAAAATAGAGGATGGCGATGATATATCTTTCGAAACTAAATACCTTCAAACAAAGCAAATCGCGGAGGAAGGATTAGGTATATTTCGAGAATTGGATGCAGTTTTGAAGAAATCCAGAAGGTAGCTTTTTGAGTAGAATACGTGCTCTCTATGTTCGTTATTATTGATGTCTAACGAGGCTTGTTTTAAATGGCTATGCGTGTTTTTTCATCAGTCCTTTGGGGCTCATCTTTAAATAGAGTAATAAGGACCACTATGATTCTCCTTTTTCTTGTGTCTTGTACAAGGGAGGGGAACTATTCTGCGTCAGAAGTAGCTAGCCGTGGAGAGGAGTTAATTTTCACTGCCGAGTCTGGCGAAGTGCAGACAAAGACGGCTTTCCAAGCCGATGAAACCTCCATTTGGTGGAGCCCCAGGGATCAGATTTGTATCTTTTATGGGGATTCTGAGGGCAGCCAATTCACAGCGACGAATGATACAGAAACGGCAAAGGCGGTTTTTACTGGAACGCTGAATGCATTTACAGGTGAGGCCGAAGTAGGTGTGGCTCACTCGTTCTGGGCCATTTATCCTTATAGTTCAGCCATTAGTTGTGACGGATCTTCTATAGTTGCATCACTCAGCAATCATCAAGTAGCGAAAGCGGGGTCATTCGCACCAAATACGAACATTTCAATCGCTAAATCCTCTGGCATGAACCTGTCGTTCTTCAATGCCTGTTCGTGGTTCCGTTTTTCAGTTCAGCAAGAGGGTATAACGTCAGTGACTTTTAGGGGAAACAATGGCGAAATTGTAGCTGGAGAGTTTAGTGTATCTATGGGTGAAGATGGGCGTCCTACTGTACCATCAATCGTAGAAGGCAAGGGTAAGACGGAGATAGTTCTTTCAGCCCCAATAGGTAAAACACTTGAGGTCGGAAAATACTATTACATCACGTTATTCCCTCAAATATTCGAAAAAGGGTTCACGGTCACTTTTGAAACAAACAGTTTGATTGGCAGTCGGAGCATTGAGAGGAGTGCCACGTATCTCAGGTCAAAATACAATACAGGGACATTGTTTGATAAGACGATTAATTACACGGCAAAGATTAATCCATCTATTCATCAATACAGTATTGGAGATATTGTCGAGGCTGATGGGGTTGGTATAGTTGCCGGAGTCAATGATGAAGGTTACATTCTTTTACTGTCGGTTACTGAGTTGCGGGACATGGATTGGGGAACATCGTATGATTGGTGCTGTGCTTATGGCGATTCCTGGAGTATGCCGACGATAGACGAACTAACGTATATCAGTCAAGGTTTTTATCAAATCAATGAGTGCTTGAGCGCAGCCGGTTACGTTACATTGTCATTAAGGATTAATAAGTATTATTGGTCATGTTCCAATAATCCTTCGAATTCAGATTATTATTATAAAGAGCGCCTATTTGATGGCAATATTAATACAAATATGGGAGAGGATGAAAAGAAAACAGCAACGGTTAATTATACTCGAGCGGTAAAGCTTATTCACTCTCCTATGGAATTAGCAGTAGGTGATAAAACAACCTTGTCTGCATCATTGATTCTTGGCAATACCTACATCGATAATCTAACATGGGCTTCATCTGATGAGGGGGTAGCTACCGTCAATAGTTCCGGTGTTGTAACGGCTTTAAGCCCAGGATGTGTTACAATAAAGGCATTAATTGGCAGCAGGGCGGGTCTATCTTGTGAATTGACTGTTCTTCGCCCTATAGAGTCTATTTCTTTTGAAAAATCTGAAATTGACATTTTTGTCCGAGATGAGCCAACCACTTTAGCAGCAACTATTCTTCCCGAGAATGCGGGTAATCGGTTGTTGATATGGGAATCGTCAGATGCCAATATAGCTACCGTAGATCAAAACGGGCAAGTATCGGCTATCTTTCCGGGGACAGCAATTATTTCTGTGAAATCTGCGAATCGGACTAAAATAAAAGCAAGTTGCACCGTAAATGTGAAGCAGCATGTTGAGTGTGTTTCTCTTAACAAGACGGTATTTTCACTTCGTGAGGATTCTACTGAGAAACTGGTGGCGATGGTTTTCCCAGTATCGGCTACAGATCAAACAATCGTATGGATCTCCAGTAATTCAGATATAGCAACCGTTAATCAAAATGGTCTTGTCTCAGGTATTAGTGAAGGAACAGCCCAAATTACAGCGGTTTCTAACGATAATAATGAGGTACAGGCAAAATGTTTGGTTAATGTTTATTATGACCGTGTTGAATCTATTTCTCTAGATAAGACTCACATATATCTATATCCGGGTCACACATCATTATTGGAGGTGACAATACTTCCGGAGACAGCAAAGAATAAGTCTGTCACATGGTCGTCCAACAATACTAACATAGCAACTGTTAATCAAGATGGCCTTGTAACAGGTATAAGCATTGGCTCAGCCGCAATAACAGCTACTTCTCAGGAGAACGGATTGACAGCCGAATGCGAAGTTACTGTCAATGCCATTCCAGACGGAGCTGTGGATTTAGGACTTAGTGTCCTATGGGCGAGTTGTAATTTAGGCGCAAATGCTCCGGAGGAGTATGGAAAGTACTATCAATGGGGTGAAACCAGCTCATCAACTAAGGCTTATTGTAAATGGGCGAATTATAAATGGTGTGATGGGAGCGAAAAGACATTAACAAAATATAATACACAGAGTTCCCATGGTACTGTAGATAACAAAACGATACTCGATATCGAAGATGACGCGGCAAATGCCGTATTGGGCGGGTCTTGGCGAATCCCCACTAAAAAGGAGTATGAAGAATTAGTTAAGAAATGTACATGGAAGTGGACGACAGTAAATGATGTGAAAGGATATTTAATAAAAAGCAAAGTATCCGGATATCAAGACAAGTCTATTTTTCTTCCTGCGGCTGGGTTTATAGCGGCAGGCACTTTAGCTTCTGATAACCATATTGGTGATAGAGGGTATTATTGGACTTCTGAGTTATATGATACAAAGACTCCAAGTAATGCGAATTCTGAGAATTTCACGTCATCTAAATCTTCTTCCGCAGCAAGTAGCCGCAAGGATGGTTTGACAATTCGTCCAGTCACAGACTGAGCATTGTCTTTTTTAATAACAATTAGAATTCTGATTATAAGACATATTTGCAATTCACTTATCATTAATATAGGAAAGACCACAAAAGGGGGAGTTCACAATAATTAGATTAGAATTTTAATAGAAGTTGTGTTTTTCCCCTATGGTTGGCCGGAAAGAAACGATTGTAAGCAGTCAATGCTGCTAGATATGAAAGATTCTATTATTATCATTAAATTTTAAACAATGAAACTAAAAAACTATCATGTTATCTTAAGCGTAACAGATAAGGGGAGAATATTAGACCATCTTCCCTTATCCCAGTATTGGCAAGTCAGGTATGATATCGGCACGAGCATAATCAAAAGAATCACCTTTACGGTGCCGGTTAAAGACGGTGATGGAAGAGTCAAATCGACATCCTGGGAGATGAACGTCGATACTTTCAATAATCATCACGGTTTTAGTAGTGGTGATATTAGGCAATGGCTAAAGGATAAAGGGTGGACTAAAACCAAAACACTTTTGCTGTTTCAAGTAAGTTTTGAAAAGGGGCACCTTGACTACAAGTTCGTTGGTAAAGTGGATAAGGAACAATACTAATGACTTTTGTTTTGAAATACGTCAACTTGGTGTTTTAATAAGTATTATCTTTGCACAAGCAAAATGCCCAACACCATTCCAGAAATAGCCACACTCCTGCGGGAGGTGGAGAAGAAGTACGGGCGGAAGGTGAATACTTCCACGGACTTCGAATCCCTCTCGGTCGTCATCGAGAGGGACATCAACGAGTATATATCGGCCTCCACGCTCAAGCGGCTGTGGGGGTATGTGAGCCTGAAGCCGGCGCCGCGGGTGGCCACGCTGGACGTGCTAAGCCGTTTCTGCGGGTATGACAGTTTTGCCGATTTCCGGGATAAGCTGAAAACCCTTCCGGACATCCCGTCCGACTTCTTCAGCACCACCTGCATCTCGTCGGCCGACCTCCGGGACGGCGAGATGATCCTCATCGGCTGGGCACCCAACCGGCTGGTCCGGCTGCAGTTCCTGGGCGACGACAGCTATATGGTAGTGGATAGCCAGAACGCCAAACTCCAGGCCGGGGACGTATTCCGGGCCAGCCAGTTCCTGCTGGGCTACCCGCTTTACATTGACCATATCGACCGGGCCGATGGCCCCACGCCCTCCTATGTGGCCGGCAAAACCGGCGGCCTCAATCGCGTTGAACGGGAATAATTCCTGTTTTTCTTGCTATTCCGGACGATCTTTTTTATATTGCGAAAAATTTCGCAACGAAAAATTTCGCAATATGGAAAATCCGTTCAAATTCGGGTCAATCGTAGAGGGGCCGTATTTTACAGACCGTTCTGAGGAACGCGCTTATCTCCGGCAGGTGCTGGACAGTCCCAACCACGCCATACTAATCAGTCCCCGGCGGTATGGGAAGAGTTCGCTTGTGGCAGAAACACTGCGGGAAGTGAAAAGAGATGTCATTAGCGTGAATCTGCAAGCCATTACCAGTTCAACAAAATTGGCAGAGGTCTTATACAGAAAATTTTTCTCTCTTCACCCATTTGAAAAGGCCAGGAGTTATTTGACCGGAATTCGAATTGTGCCCTCTGTATCTTTCAACCCTGTCAGCGGAGTTCCCGAGGTTTCCTTCATCCCAAACTCCGACAGACAAGTCCTTCTGGAGGATGCCTTTAGCGTGTTGGAAAAAAGTGGAGGAAAGAAACGGTTGATTGTCGTCTTTGATGAGTTTCCGGAAATCCTTCAGTTAGAAAAAGGACTGGATAAAATACTCCGGTCCATTATGCAGGAGCATAAAAATATTAATTACGTCTTGATGGGCAGCCAGGAAGAGATGATGAAAAAAATATTTCTGCGCAAAAGGTCTCCTTTTTATCATTTCGGTGTCCCTATTCATTTAGATCGGATTCCTGCGCCAGATTTTAAGGATTATATCGAACAACGTCTTCCTTCGGCCGTTCCCGAGAAGGCCCGCCTTCGCATTGCCGACGAAATCCTTTCTTTTACAGACTGTCATCCATACTATACACAACAACTGGCTTTCCAGGTATGGTTTGAACTGTTGCAGACCGGTCCCCATACGGACAATGTAGTGGAAACGGCAGTAAACCATATCGTCCAGTCTCACGATTTTGATTACTCCCGGCTGTGGGAATCCATGAACAAGACCAACCGGATGGTCTTGCTGAAACTGGCAGACGGAGATACGCAGCCTATGGAGAATCCGGAAATACCGGCCAGCACCATTTTTAGCGCCTTGAAACGTCTGGTCAGTTCCGGGATTCTGATTAAAAACGGAAAGTATCTCTATGACGATCCCTTTTTCAAGAAATGGGTACTCCAATTAAGAGCATTGTAAACGGCAAGATCATGCAAAAGAGATCATTTATTCTGATTACATTCTTGCTTTTGCTCTCCGCTTGCCGGGGGCAGAACGGTCAGGAGTTTATGGCGCCGGAAATCCTGTCCGTAGAGGCCGAAGTGAATGGGGCCACGGCGGTGCTAAGGGGAACGCTGTCGGACAGCCGGGTGGACCGCTGCGGATTCTCGCTTTCCGACGGTGAAACAACCCTTCTGCTGGATGCCACGCTGGAGGACAACGTTTTCTCCGCCACGGCAAAAGGACTGGTTTTCAATAAAACATACCGATGGGAAGCCTTTGCCATGGCCGGCAGCAACACGATCCGCTCCCAGGAACAGGTTTTCACCGTTGTAGAAGGAGCCATCCCCATTCCGGATCCGGCCTTCAAGGCCTATCTTCTGAAACTCTATGACCTCAACGGGGATGGCGAGCTATCTCCCAAGGAAGGAGAACGGGTTTATGAAATTCACCTCACAACCAGCCAGTTGGGGGTTAAGTCCCTGAAAGGTATTGAGTATATGGAGAACCTGGAAGAGCTGGATGCTTCCGGTGACTGGAACGAGGGCGGAATAGACCCTTCTAATTATCCGTTTTACTATTTGAGCCATCACTACTTCTGGGACAATCACCGCGGTCCCATGGGTACGCTGGAAGAACTGGATGTGAGCCACAACCCCAAACTGCGGGTTTTGAAAGTGGGTAACAACAGCGCTCTGGGAGATATGCAAAGGTCGCTGGACCTCTCTAACAATCCCAACCTGGAGGTCCTGGAGCTCCATATGACTTATCTGTTTTATCCGGAGATCTCTCATCTGAAGAATCTTACCAGACTGAACCTTTCCCATCTGCGTGGCCCCCTGCCGGACATCAGCCAGTTCCCGAAACTGCAGTTTCTGGATATCGGCTATGAGCAGACATCGTACCTGCGGATGTTCATTGACGTGTCCAAGTGTCCGGATTTGGAGTATCTTTGGATAGGAGGTGTTGCCAATGGGGTTTCAGACTTGTCCCTGAACCCGAAGTTAAGCCATCTCCAGATAATGAACAACGGCGTGAGGGAACTGGATTTAAGTGTCCTACCCTTACTCTCCGAGCTCAATGCTTCCTTCAGCTATCTGCGTACGGTGGATGTATCCCGCAACCCGTACATGAAGGAACTGCGCCTCTCCCCTATGGAGAACGACATGCTTGACACGCTGTTCATTGCCCCCGGTCAGGTGATTCCGGGTGTTACGGAGAATCGCAGCACGGAGTTCATCCCGGAACGGACAAAGATTGTGGAGAAATCCCCGGATAATGCCATCCCCATCCCGGACCCGGCCTTCAAGGAATATCTAATCCGGCAGTTTGACCAGGATTTGGATGGAAACCTTTCCGTTGCAGAAGCAAGAAGAATTGAAAAGATTGATGTTATTACCGACCGGATTTCTTCCCTCGAGGGAATAGAGTATATGCCCAATCTTCAAAGCCTGTATGCGAACGGGACCAGCCCGGGCCGGGGCGGATTAATCGAACTGGACCTGTCCTCCAACCCCAGAATAGGGGAAATCCAGTGTTTCAACAACCAGATCCGTTCGCTGAATGTATCCCAGAATCTCGTACTGGAAAAGCTTTTGTGCTGGGAGAATCTGCTGTCCGAACTGGACGTAACCCATAATACGCGCTTACTGGAACTTTCCTGTGCTCAGAATCTCTTTACGTCTTTGGATGTATCCAATAATGCGGTTTTGAAGGAGTTTCATTTCAACGACACCTCAATTGCCGACATTGATCTCTCAGCCAATCCTAAACTGGAGAATTTGAGCTGCTGGGGCACATTCCTCACCCAACTGGATGTGAGCAAAAATCTGCGATTGTCTCATCTGGACTGTGCACCCAGCCCGGGAAATCTTCTGGAAGTTATATACGTGGCTTCGGGACAAGTAATTCCGGGAATAACTGTTAACCGGGACAGTGAATTGATTCCGGAGAATACCCGGGTAGAAGTTAAATCAGTCAAATAAATCTGTCGCCTGGCGGAACAGGTCGTCGATGATGGCCGTGTCTACCGCCACTTGGCCGATGTGGCCGCTTCCGGACGGGGCTGTTGTGTGCGGACGGGGGAGTTCCATCGGTTTCACAGCGGCCGGGGCAGCCACTGGCTCCTGAACGGGAAGCACTGCCGCAGTATCGGCCTGAGACACCGCGGGAGAGGTCTCCTCCACCTGGCGAGGCAACAGCGGCAACAGCACCATCAGTACCACCAGGCCGATAAAAAGGATACCCGCCCACAACATGGAATGGCTATGCAAGGCTTTTTTCACCGCCCCCACTGACTGATACCGGTGCCGAGGATGGCGTTCGCAGCACTTTCGGATTACGCCCCCGTGCCGGCGAGAAAGGGAGGTCATCACAAGCCCCAGGGAATAGATATCGCTTAGTTCATCGGCCACACCACCAGCCAGCACTTCCGGCGCCGCATACGTTACCGTTCCGGCCGATGCCTTGAGGATGGAATGAGAGGCCGTATCCGAAAAGCCGAAATCGATGAGCCGCACATGATTGCCGGCGTGGGTGACCATGACATTGGAAGGCTTGAGGTCCCGGTGCACCACGCCCCGGGAATGAAGGTAGGAAAGGGCGTCGCAAAGCTCATCTAAAATGCTATCTTCCAGATCTTTGCCTAAAGGCCCCTGCTCTTTAAGGACAGCCAGAGTGCGGCCGTCTATCCACTCCATCTCTATGCAGTTGCCCAAACCCTCTTCCTTGACAAAACCATAATACTCCACGATGCCGGCATGGCGGAGAGAATAGCCGATCTCGAAATCCTTACGGAGCAGATCCTCATAAAGTCGGTTTCCCCGGTACTCCGCCTTCAGGCATTTGAGCGCCCGGAAGCGTCCCATCCGGTCTACGCGCCAGACTTCCACAAACCCTTCCTGGGAGCTGTGGACAAGCTGGAGGGCAGCGTTTTTAGCGCCATCCTGTGAAGTGAAAAAACCGGAAGATTCTTCCATCGGCCCGGAACTATTAACATGTAAATATAGCAAAATTTTCGTAAATTTGTAAGGATGAAAGGGTTGTTTTCATATGCATGGGTGCTTCTGGCCCTGTTTTTCTTCCAGCTTGCGCAAGCACAGGACCGTTGGGACCAGGCGCTGGACCGTTACGAGCGAATCTGCGAAGAATGCCTGCGGCTGCGCAACCTGGCGGCCCGGGGGCAAACCGTGCCGGCCAACGACCTAAGCACCCTGTTGGGAGAACTTTCCACCCTGCGGCAGCAACTGCGGCAGGCCGAAGGCAGCATGACACCCCAGCAACAAACCCGTTTCCAGCGTATCCGGCAAACATATTCCGGTCTGTTCTCCGGCAACAGGCGGGATTCCTTGTCGGCCATTCCGGCCGGGCCGGAAATCCCCAAACCCTTCCAGTTAAGGAAATGGCCCGTTCCACCGCCCCGCTATGTTCATCGGCCGATGACAGTTCCGCAGAAAGAGCCCCTGCGCTTCAGTCTGGTGGCGTTCTGTGGCCTTCCGGATATTAGTTTGGGCCTGATGACCGGCCTACAAAAAGGAGCTTGGGGCGGTTATCTGAAGGCTTCTTCTACCCTTTTCCACCGCGCAACGTCGGGCCAATGCCTTTCCAACGGCACCACCTCTTCCGGGGGCTATGTGTGGACCAGCGGCAAAAACAGCACATCCCGTTTTAGCCTTAGCGGCGGTTTGATGTGGCAGGTCCTTCCATTCGCCTCAATCTATGCCGGAGCGGGGTACGGTTTCTACCGGAAATTGTGGGAAGACGCGGCCGGACAATGGCTGGAAGTAACGGACTTGTCGACCCGTGGCCTGGCCGCAGAAGCCGGCGTCCGGGTACCTCTGGGGCATTTTCTGCTGATGGCCGGCGCCTCCACCATCGGCTTCCGTAACATCCATGCCGAAGTGGGTATCGGCTGGACCTTTTGATCCTTTCCCATCATAATCCCTTTGGGAGAGGTCCCTTTCACAAGTGGGGGAACTCTCTCATTTTCCTCCACGTTTTGAGCGCTTTTCGTGGATGGGGAAAGGGAGAATCCCATCATCTTTTGTATCTTTGCAGTATGAACGAGTTGGAAGCAACGGTGGTAAAGAATGCGGGCAGCCATTATCTGCTGTCGGCGCTGCCCTCGTGGGAGGTGTTCCCGGCGGTGCTCAGGGGCAAAGTACGGCTCAAGGCCAGCGAAATCACCAATCCCGTGGCCGTGGGAGACCGGGTGCGGTACGTGCAGGAGGGGGACGGGGCCGTTATTACGGAAATCCTGCCCCGACGCAATTACGTCATTCGCCGAAGCACCAACCTTTCCCGCCAGGCGCACATCATTGCCGCCAATGTGGATATGGCGTGGCTCATCGTCTCGCTCTATTTCCCGGAGGTAAAGCTGCCTTTCCTGGACCGCATCCTAGTCACCTGCGGCGTGTACGGCATCCCTGCTACCATCGTCCTCAGCAAAACGGATCTTTACCGCGAGCCCGCGCAGGAGGAAATTGACCGCTTCCGCAGCATCTACGAGGGCGCAGGCTACCGGGTAGTGGAAACTTCCGTAGAAACCGGAGAGGGCATAGCCGATATCCGGGAAGCCTGCAAAGGAGGCGTGAACCTCTTTTCCGGGGAAAGCGGCGTGGGCAAAAGTTCCCTCATCAAGGCGCTGGACCCGGGGCTGGACCCCAAGATCGGCACCATTTCAGCCGCCCACCTGCAGGGAAAGCACACCACCTCGCTGTACGAGATGTACCCCCTTGCCTCCGGCGGCTATGTAATTGACTCTCCGGGGCTCCGGGGCTTCGGGCTGGTAGATCTGGAGAAGGAAGAGATTGCCAAGTACTTCCCGGAGATGCTCCATGCCTCGGCCGATTGCCGCTTCACCCCCTGCACACATACGCACGAACCCGGCTGCGCCGTAAAGGCCGCCGTAGATGCCGGGGTCATTGCTCCAGAGCGCTACAATTCCTACCTGGGCATGCTGGAAGAAGATAAAAAGTTCCGATAGAGCTTAGCAGGAAGAATAGAGCTTATGCAGGAAGATATGTATTTCCCCGATAGAGCTTATGCAGGAAGGTATGTATTTCCCGTAGCATCGGCTATTTTTTCGCGGAGGGAAATACATACCTTCCTGCCATAGAAGAGAACCGATGTTACGGAAATGACGTTCCCCTCTGAAGAAGAACAATGAAATTGAATAAGGAAATACTGCGTCTGGCCGTGCCCAGCATTCTGGCCAATATCACCGTGCCGCTGGTGGGTATGGTGGATATGGCTGTGGCCGGGCATCTTCCGGCGGGTTCTTCCGCAGCGTTCATCGGCGGCATTACCATCGGGGCCATGCTCTTCGACCTGCTCTACTGGAACTTCGGCTTCCTGCGGGTTGGAACAGGGGGTCTGACGGCGCAGGCCTATGGAAGGCACCAGAAGGAGATTCCCGGTCAAGCCGGGAATAACGAGATTAGTACTATCCTCCGGCGGGCGCTGCGCATTGCCTGGCTGTCGGGCATGGCGCTCATTGTCCTGCAATGGGTGGTGGTGCAGCTGGCTTTCCTGGTGGTGGACTGCAGTCCGGAGGTGCAGCAGTTGGCATCGCGTTACTTCTACATCCGCATCTGGGCGGCGCCGGCCACGCTTTCGCTCTTCGCTTTCAAGGGCTGGTTCATCGGCCTGCAGGATACCGTGCGCCCCATGACGGCCGATCTGCTGGTGAACGGCATCAACATCGGCGCCTCCATCCTGCTGGCGCTGGGCATCGGTGGTGGCGGTACTATCCTGCCCGCGGCTCCGCTGCTCATTCCGGCCATGGGCTTCCCCGGCATTGCCCTGGGTACTGTCCTGGCCCAATGGAGCGGTTTCACCTACTCCTTCCTGGCTGCCCGCCGACGTTATGGCTGGAAGCCAATCGCCTCACACTCAGCTCCTTACGCTTCTCTCCCTGTGACTGGAGACACAGGGAGAAACACAGAAGCGGCTGATACAGAACATATTAGCCCTGCAGAAGCACGGGCCGAAGAGGAGGGAAAGGGACGCTTCTTTACCCTGAACCGGGACCTGATACTGCGAAGCATTGGGATGATTGCCGTGTATATCGGCTTTACCGTTATCAGCGCCCGCTATGGG
The DNA here is from genome assembly GCA_946406355.1 of uncultured Bacteroidales bacterium. Lineage (GTDB taxonomy): Bacteria > Bacteroidota > Bacteroidia > Bacteroidales > UBA932 > Cryptobacteroides. The sequence continues at coordinate 56,358 of CAMJKI010000004.1, forward strand.
GATGTACTGCTGGCGGTTAGCGCCATCCTGATGAAGTTGCTCATGTTCTTCAGCTACTTCACCGACGGTTTTGCCTATGCCGGCGAGGCGCTTACGGGCCGATTCATCGGCGAGGGCTCACAGGAAGGCGTGCGGGCCACCGTAAAGGGAACCTTCCTCTGGGGCATTGCCGTGGCGGCGCTGTTCATGCTGGTGTACGGCCTGGGCGGAGTACCGCTGCTACACCTGATGACCGACGATGCCAGCGTGGTGGAAGCCGGCCGGGCCTATCTGCCCTGGCTGTATCTGATGCCGCTCATCGGCTGTCCGGCCTTTATCTGGGACGGCATCTTTATAGGAGCCACGGCGTCCAAGGACCTGAGGAACAGCACCCTGCTTTGCGCCGTGGGTTTCTTTGCCGTGTGGTTCGCGGGGGTGGGCTTCATGAAAACGCCCGAGGCCGCCATTCATCTGCTGATGGCTGCCTATTTCGTGCATCTGGCCATAAGGGCAGGGTATCTCACCCTCCGCTGGCCTTCCTACCAGTACTGATAGAACAGGGCGATGCTCTCCATGCCGGCGAAGAGCTGGCGCAGGAGATAGCTTTCGTTGGGCGAATGGATGGTATCGCGTTCCAGGCCGAAGCCCATCAGGAGCGGATCCACGCCCAGGATTTGCTGCATATCGGCCAGGATGGGGATGGAGCCGCCGCCGCGGGCAGGAACGGGTTCCATGCCATAGACCTCCGTCATGGCCCGGGATGCCGCCTTGAAAGCCGGAGAGCTAAGCGGAATAAGGAAACCGTTTCCGCCCTCGCAGGGCGTAACGCTCACCTTTACATACGGCGGAGCAATGGCCTGGAAGTGCTTCATGAACAGCTCGTTTATTTCCGATGCCCGCTGGTTGGGCACCAGGCGCATGGACACTTTGGCATGGGCCGATGAAGGCAGTACCGTTTTGGCGCCCGTGCCGGTGTAGCCGCCCCAGATGCCGCAAACATCCAGGCTGGGCCGGATGGCCGTACGCTCAATGGTGGTGTACCCCTTTTCACCCTTTACCTCCTTAATATCCAGGAACTGCTTGTACTCTTCCATGTCGAAGGGCGCCCGGTTGAGCATAGCCCGGTCTTCGGCCGACAGTTCCACCACCGAATCGTAGAAACCGGGGATGGTGATGTGGCCGTCGGCATCCTGCAGGGAGGCCAGCATGTTGCACAGCACGTTGATGGGATTGGCCACGGCGCCGCCGTAATGGCCGGAATGCAAGTCCTTGTTGGGACCTGTGACCGATACTTCCAGATAGGCCAGGCCACGCATTCCGCAGTTGATGGAAGGCACCTTCTCGCTGATCATGGTGGTATCCGAAACCAGCACCACATCGGCCTTCAGCAGCTCCTTGTGCTCCCGAACCCAGGCGGGCAGGGACGGGCTGCCGATTTCTTCCTCACCCTCCAGGATGAACTTTACGTTATGCTTCAGGAGCCCCTTCCGCAGCAGGAACTCAAAGGCCTTCAGGTGCATGAACAGCTGACCTTTGTCGTCGTTGGCGCCGCGGGCGTAGATGGCTTCCTCGCCGCTGGCAGGGTCTGGAGCAATCACGGGCTCAAAGGGGTTGGTGCGCCATTTCTCCAGCGGCTCCGGCGGCTGAACATCGTAGTGGCCATACACCAGTACGGTGCGTTCCGCGCCCATATTATATTGGCCGAACACCACCGGATGGCCGTCCGTCTCGTACACGGCCGCCTCCTGCGCGCCGGCCTCTTTCAACAGTTCCACCAGGCGGTTGGCGCAGCGGTACATGTCGGCCTTATGTTCCGGCTGGGCGCTAACGGAAGGTATACGCAATAGCGAAAAAAGCTCTTCAAAGAACCTTTCCTTATTCTCTTGGATATATTGTTTCATGGCCATGTATTTTCCGCTAATTTACACATTTTTGCTCATGTGGGCAAGAAAGGTTATCTTTGCATCTGCTATGACTAAAGCTATCGTATTCGATATGGGCGGGGTGCTCATAGACCTGGACCCGCCGGCTTGCATAAAGGCCTTCAAAGAGATTCTGGGCTTTGACCGGATTACGGAAATCCTGGATCCTTTCCATCAGAAAGGCATCTACGGAGAACTGGAGGGAGGGAAACTCACTACCGACGAGTTTCGTGCCGCCGTGCTGGCCGAATCGCGCCCCGGGAGCCGTCCGGAAGATGTAGACCGGTGCATGGATGCCATGATTTCGGGGATGGAGCCCTATAAGGCCGATCTGTTGCGGGACCTTTCAAAAAAATATCCCCTGTATCTGTTGTCCAACAACAACGAGATTGCCCGAATCCGCTACCACAAACTCCTGGAAGATCTGGGGTTGGACTGGCAGACGCTGTTCCGGGAAGAATTCTGTTCGTTCCAGATGAAGATGCTGAAGCCTTCGCCGGAAATCTTCCGGGAGGCGGTACGCCGGATCGGCCTGCCCCCGGAGGAAATCCTTTTTGTAGACGATTCCAAGACTAACGTGGAAGCGGCCTGTTCCGTGGGCATCCATGCAGTACTTGTTCCCCAGGGAGAAGATTTGCGAAAAGTTTTTGAAAGCTTCTGACATGTCGCTGTTCCATTACTTCCGCATTAGCAAACCCGCGGCCGAAAAAGTGCCTGCCGAAGAGGTGGATGCTGCGTATAAACGCTTCCGCACCCGCACCTTCTGGGGCGTAACCGCCGCCTACACCCTGTACTATGTGTGCCGGATGACGCTGGGCGTGGTTAAGCAGCCCCTCATCGATGGCGGCATCCTGTCGGCCAGCCAGCTGGGTATCATCGGATCGGCCTTTTACTTTGTGTATGCGGTTGGCAAGTTCACCAACGGATTCATAGCCGATTACTGCAACATCCGCCGTTTCATGGCGGCGGGGCTGGGCGTTTCGGCCCTCATCAATCTGATTCTGGGCATACTGGGCCTGCTGCACGGACCGCTGGGCATCGGCTCCCTGGCCATGATGCTGGCTTTTGCCCTGCTTTGGGGTGTAAACGGCTGGATGCAGTCCATGGGTTCGCCGCCCGGCACCATCAGCCTTTCCCGCTGGTTCCCGCTCAAAACCCGCGGCACCATGTACAGCATCTTCAGCTCTACGCCGCAGCTGGGGAAAGCGGTTTCCATGATTCTCACGGGCTTCATCGTTGCCGCCGCAGGGTGGCAGTGGGGTTTCCTGGCCGCAGCCGCAGCGGGCGTGGCCGGCACCATCATTTCCCTGGTCTTCATTTCCGATACGCCCGAGAGCCGGGGCCTTCCCTCGGTGCAGGAACTCTCCGGAGAACCGGTGCGGGAACTGGATAAAAAGCCCACCAGAGAACTGCAGAAATGGGTTTTCCGGCATCCGGGCATTTGGGTTATCGCCATTTCCACGGCCTTCCTGTACATTACCCAGCATGCCGTGAGCGACTGGGGCGTGCTGTTCCTCCAGAAGCAAAAAACCTTCTCGCTGGAAAGCGCCACGCAGGTAATTGGCATTGCCGAAGTCTTTGGCGTAGCGGGCAACCTGATGGCCGGCTGGCTGTCGGACCGCCTGTTCCGGGGCAACCGGGTGCGCCCGGTAATGATTGCGGGCATACTGGCCGTCCTTTCCCTTACCGGCTTCCTGTTCCTGGGCGGAGGCTATTGGGCCAACATCGCCTTCGTGGCCCTGTTCAGCATGGCCTTCAGCATAGTGTTCTGCATTGTGGCCGGCCTCATGGCCCTGGACTTCGTGCCCCGGAAAGCCACCGGCGCCGCCCTGGGCATCGTGGGCATCTCCAGCTATGCCGCCGCTGGCGCCCAGTCCATAGTGAGCGGTTTTCTCATCGACGGCAATGCGGCCGATGGCCTGTACAACTTTACACCGGTTTCCATCTTCTGGACCGTCGCCTGCCTCATCGCTTTTGTGCTGCCCATTATCGGCTGGAAATACTTGCGGCCGAAGGAATAAATCACTAACTTTACTGTCCCAAACCACATAATATGAAAGACCTGCTTCGCCCTCTGGGCACCTTCAAATTTTGGAAGGAACTGGTTATCATGACGCTGGCAATGTTCATTGCAGCCGGAGCCGTGTATTATTTCCTTATGCCCAGCAACCTTATCATAGGTTCCATCACGGGTTTGTCCATGGTGCTGTCCAACCTGTTCATGGCAGCCGGCATTCCCATCAAGGTGTCGGTGATGGTTACCGTCATCAACGCCATCCTGCTGGTGCTGGCCTGGTTTCTCATCGGCCGCGAGTTTGGCGCCAAAACCGTTTATACCGCCCTTATTCTGGGTCCGCTCATCGAGCTGTGGGAAAAAATACTCCCCGTAGAGCGCCTGATGGAGCCGGGCTCCACTTCCCTCATGGGAGACATCTGGTTCGACCTCATTTGCTTTGTACTCATCCTGAGTATCTCGCAAACCATCCTCTTCCACATCAACGCCTCCACCGGCGGCCTGGATATCCTGGCCAAGATTGTGAACAAGTACCTGCACTTCGACATCGGCACATCCGTCACAGTGGCAGGTGCCCTCATCTGTTGCACCGCCTTTGCCGTCAACCCGTTCCGCCTGGTGGTCATCGGTATCATCGGCACTTGGATCAACGGCCTGGCCCTGGATTACTTTACAGCCAGTCTCAACCGCCGCAAACGCGTCTGCATCATTTCTTCCCGCTACGAGGAAATCCGCAAATACATTATCGAAGACCTGCAGCGGGGCTGCTCCCTGTATCAGGTAACGGGGGGCTATAACGGTCACCAGAACGTAGAAATCCAAGCCCTGCTCACCCAGGACGAGTTTGCCAATCTGATGGGTTATCTGAAGAAAAACGATATCCACGGCTTTATTACCGCCGGAAACGTGAGCGAAATCTACGGTGACTGGAACCAGAAAAAACGGGCAAAAAAGAAAATTCTGCAATAATTCACCGTTTTGGCACGGTATTGGAATTAAGGGGTATCAGACATAAATATTGATACCTTACATACACTACAAAAACCCGCAGCCAATTGTGAAATTCGCTGCGGGTATTGTTTTATCTATATCCCTCTTACTGCAGGGGAGTCAGCCGATAAGTAATCACATCGTGCGAAGGCACCACTACGATGACTTTAGCTCCAACAGTCTGTCCCCGCTTCTTGCCTTTCGCGCGGGTTTTGAAGGGTTTGTCAGCCGCATTCCAGAGATTCCGGGCCTGATAATTCACCTCGGTAAAAGAGGTGCTGCGGCCGCTCAGTTCATCCGTAAAGTCAAGCGCTTCCCAATCCAGTTCCACCGTGGCGTCCTCGGTGCCGGCATTCAGCAGGCAGAAGGCCCAGGCACCGTCGTAGAGCGGTTTGAACCAGTACTGCAGGTCGCCCTCTTTCTTGAGGCGCAGGCCCTGGACACCCAGCGGATCCTGGTCGATGGCAATCACGTCGCGGTTGGTAATGATGGCCAGGGTTTCATCGCTCATGTTGGTGAGGTCGTTACCCAAGATAAGCGGGGCGGCCATCATGCACCAGAGCGTGAAATGGGCACGGTCTTCGGCCACACTCATGCCGTTACCCACCTCCAGCATATCCGGATCGTTCCAGTGACCGGGACCGGCATAAGGACGCAGCGGCTCATTCTGGTCCAGGATTTCCAGCACACTTTGCGGACGCCAGCGCGGACGGCCGTTTTCGTCATAGGTAACGGGAACGGGCGTAAAATGAACGCCGATATCGCCCGTGGTACGCCAGGAATGGCCGATATCGGCAGCCCATTCCCAAGGCTTGTTGGAACCCCACTCGCAAATGCTGAACAGGATGGGCCGGCCAGCCCGCTTCAGAGCGCTGCGCATGGTGGTATAGGCGCCGATGGGGTTGAGGTTCTGGGTGTAACACCAGTCGTATTTGAGGTAGTCGATACCCCAGGAAGCATAGGTGAAAGCATCCTGATACTCATGGCCCAGGCTGCCGGCATAGCAGGCGCAGGTGTTGGTTCCGGCGTCGCTGTAGATACCCAGTTTGAGACCGCGCTCGTGCATATAATCGGCCAGGGCCCTGATGCCGGAAGGGAACTTCTGCGGATCTTCGTGGATGAAGCCCTGCTGGTCACGCTCCCCGTGCCAGCCGTCGTCCAGGTTCAGATACACATAGCCGGCATCCACCAGGCCCAGTTCCACCATTTTGTCGGCCGTGGCCTTGATGAGCTCCTCGTTGATGTCACAGGCGAACTTGTTCCAGGAGTTCCACCCCATCTGCGGGGTTTCGGCCAGACCTTCCCATTTGGGAAGCGGTGCGTCGGGACGACGCTGTTCCTGCGCAAACACGGCTGTCACGGCCAGCAGGCCACAAAGAAGGATCAGTGCTTTTTTCATATTGGTTATCAGTTACGGGGTTATTGCTGACCTGAAGCCAGGTCCAGAATCTCGGAGGTAATCTTTTGCTGACGGCCCTTGTTGTACTGGAGCGTGAGCTCGTCCAGCAGGTCTTCGCCATTATCGGTTGCGGTTTGCATGGCCACCGTGCGCGCAGCATGCTCCGCAGCGGCGCTGTCCAGCAGGGTAGCATACAGCCGCAGCTTAATGGTTTTGGGATACAGCCGTTTCCGGATTTCTTTGGCAGAAGGCTCCAGAATGTAATCTTCGGAGGGAGAGGACTCCCTTTCCGTAGCAACGGCTATATTTGCGGGAGAGAACTCCCTTTCCGTAGCATCGGCTATCTTTTTCGCGGAGGAAAGGGAGTTCTCTCCCCCATTAGCGATTAGCACCTCTATGGTGGGCTCCTGACGGGCCGAGGAGACAAAGTGATTGTACACCAGGAACACCTTCCCCACGCGGCCTTCCTCCACCTCCTTCATCAGCCCGGAGGCCAGCTCATCGGCCGGGCCGTAGGAAGGATGCTCGGAAAGGGCGGAATAATCGGCCGGCGAAGGGTAACCCGCCTTGCGCATGGCATCGGCCATCTTGCGGCCGATGGAATACACCGTAGCCTTGGGATACGCCCTAAGCAGCTCCTTCACCTTGGCAATGGCATTGGCGTTGAACCCGCCGCAAAGGGAAGAATTGGAAGCAATGGCCACAATCACAACGGCACCCGTAGCATCGGCTGTATCTGCAGGAGGGAGAGACACCTTTTCCGTAGCATCGGCTATATTTTTCGCGGAGGAAAAGGTGTCTCTCCCTCCCCCTTGTACCACCGCCAGAATGCGCTGCAGATGGGCTTCGTACGGACGCATGTTGGCAATGGCCGCCTGCGCCTTGTGGAGCTTGGCCGACGACACCAGCTTCATGGCCGATGTAATCTTGAGCGTGTTCTGGACCGAGCCGATCCGGCCTTTTATTTCCTTTAATGTTGGCATTAGACTTTCATAGACTGGATTACCTGGGAGGCAATTTCTTCAATGACGGCCACGGCATTTTCGGGCACCTTCCCCTCGCCCAGCGGCATTAACACATCGGCCTGGTGCGACATGCGCATGCGTTCCAGGAAAGCGTCCTGGAACTCCCGCACGCGCGAAACGGGAATGTCCCGCATAAGGGAATGGGTGCCGCAGTACAGAACAGCCACCTGTTCGCCCACCGGCATGGGGCTGTACTGAGGCTGAATGAGCAGTTGATTGTTCTTCCGGCCCTTGTCCAAAGCCATTTCCGTGACTTTGTCCATGTCGGACGAGAACTTGGAGAAAGCCTCCAGCTCCGTCCACTGGGCCTGGTCGATCTTGAGGGTACCCGCCACCTTCTTCATGGACTTCACCTGGGCGCTGCCGCCCACACGGGAAACGGAAATACCCACGTTGATGGCCGGACGCACACCCTGGTTGAACAGCGCCTGCTCCAGGTAAATCTGGCCGTCGGTGATGGAAATCACGTTTGTAGGGATGTAGGCCGACACATCGCCCGCCTGCGTCTCAATAATCGGCAGAGCGGTGAGCGAACCACCGCCTTTCACCTTGCCCTTGAGCGTCTCCGGCAGGTCGTTCATCTGCGCAGCCACTTCCTCCTGGGAAATGATCTTGGCGGCACGTTCCAGCAAACGGGAGTGCAGGTAGAAAATATCGCCCGGATAGGCCTCACGGCCGGAAGGACGGCGCAGGATCAGGGACACTTCGCGGTAGGCCACAGCCTGCTTGGAAAGGTCGTCATACACTACCAGCGCATGCCGGCCCGTATCGCGGAAGAACTCGCCGATGGCCGCCCCGGCAAAAGGAGCGTAATACTGCAACGCCGCGGGATCGGCCGCCGTTGCCGCCACCACAATGGTGTAATCCATGGCCCCATGCGAACGCAGGGTGTCCACAGTGGCGGCGATGGTGCTGCCCTTCTGGCCGATGGCCACATAGATGCAGTACACCGGATCGCCGGCCAGGAAGCCTGCCCGCTGGTTGATGATGGTATCGATGGCAATGGCCGTCTTACCCGTCTGGCGGTCGCCGATAATGAGCTCGCGCTGTCCGCGGCCGATAGGGATCATGGCGTCGATAGCCTTGAGACCCGTCTGCAGCGGCTGGCTCACCGGTTCCCGGTAAATGACGCCCGGAGCCTTGCGCTCCAGCGGCATATCCACCTTGTCGCCGTCAATGGGGCCCAGGCCGTCCAGCGGGTTGCCCAGCGGATCCACCACCCGGCCCAGCAGCTTGTCGTTTACGCCGATGGAGGCAATCCGGCCTGTACGCCGTACAACCATGCCTTCCTTCACATGATCGGTAGGACCCATGAGCACCGCGCCCACGTTGTCGGTTTCCAGGTTCATCACCACGGCCATCACCCCGTTCCCGCAGTCCAGCAGCTCACCGGCTTCGGCATGGTCCAGTCCGTAAATGCGGACCACACCGTCACTTACCTGCAACACTTTGCCGATCTCCTCGAACTGAAGATCGTTTTTCATGTCCCGGAGCTGCATGAGCAGGATGTCGCTCACTTCACTGGGTTTAAGATTAGTTGCCATCAGATAATTCTTCTGTTTCGTTCCACAAATTGTTCCCGGATCAGGTCCAGCTGCCGTTTGATGCTGGCATCCAGGAGGTAGTCGTCAATGTCAAACACAAACCCGCCTATCAGGGACGGGTCCACATCCACTTCTATAATTACATCGTCCCCGGTCTTTTGCTTCACCAGGTCTTTCAGGCGCTGCAACAGCAGCTGGGAAGGTTCTGCCACGGTGGTCAGGTGGGCTTTCCGCACCCCCATGCTGCGGCGGTACAGGTCCACAAAGTCCCGCAGGATATCCTCGGCCATATCCATCCGGCCGTTCCGGTTCAGGAGGGAGAGGAAGCGGCCCAAATCAGGGGACATCCCTTCTCCCAAAGCCGTCTCCAGCAGCTTGATCTTGTTGGAAGGAGACACCACGTCATCGGCCGCCGTAACCATGCGCTGCAGTTCGGAAACCTTGTGGAGCTGTTCCACCAGGGTCTCCGCCTGGGCACATACCGTGCTTCCCTGACCCGTTTCCCGGACCAGTTTCACCAGCGAGCGGGCGTACCGCGACACGATGATGCTTCGGTTCATGACCTCATTTCCGCTTTGCCTGCCTCATCTACCAGCGAGTCGATGAAGGCCTGCCGGGTACCCTCTTCCGACAGTTCGTGCCGGAGAATCTTTTCGGCCACCTGTACAGAGAGCAGAGCCACCTCTTTCCGCACGTCCCGCAGGGCGCTTTCCTTTTCGGCAGCTATCTCCGTGCGGGCCTGGGCCAGAATCTTTCCGGCCTCATCCCGGGCTTCCTCCTTGGCCTCGGCCACAATACGGGTCTTGGTGTCGGCGGCTTCCTTCAGGATGGCGCTCTGCTGACGGCGCACCTCTTCCATCATCTGTTCCTGCTCCACCTTCCAGGCAGCCATCCGCGCCTCTATTTCATCGGCATCCTTCAGGGACTGAGCAATCTTGTCACTGCGCTTTTCCACGCTGGAGGTAATAATCGGGAAGCCGAATTTTGCCAGCAGGAAAAACACAATGCCGAAGATGACGACCATCCAGAAAAGAAGGCCGAATTCGGGAGTAACCAGGCTCATAATTATTTCAAAAGAATAGCTAGCAGGGCCACAATGATGGCGAACAGGGCCGCGCCTTCCACCATACCGGCGGCAATAATCATGGATGTGCGCAGGTTGCCGGCGCTTTCCGGCTGACGGGCAATGGCCTCCATGGTGGACTTGCCGATTTTACCGATACCGATAGCGGCAGCGATGGCAGCAATAGCGGCGCCCAGGGCGGCACCGACCTTTCCGAGGGCCGCACCGGCGGCAGCCTGAAGGAGAATAGTTGAAAGAATCATAATATTACGTATTAAAAGTTATTCTTCGTGTGCTCTGGCCAATCCTATATAGATGGAACTGAGCATGGTAAACACATAGGCCTGGATGAAAGCCACCAGGCACTCCAGCGCATCCAGGAAAACGCCGAAGAGCACGGAAACCACCGTAAGGGAACCGCTGAGCAGCGGGCCGTACTTGGCCATGATGAAGATCATGCACACCATGCACAGGATCATGATATGGCCCGCCAGCATATTGGCGAAAAGACGGATGGTAAGGGATACCGGCTTCATGAGGGCACTGAACACCTCGATAACCGGCATGATGGGTTTGAGGAAGCCCGGTACATCCGGGGCAAATATCTCTTTGTAATAATGCTTGGTACCGGTAAGGTTCACCGTAAAGAAGGTGCACAGGGCCAGCACCAGGGTGATGGCGATGTTGCCGGTGAGGTTGGCGCCACCCGGGAAGAACGGCAGAATGCCCAGGAAGTTGTTGAACAGAATCCACAGGAAGGCCATGCACAGATAAGGCGAATAGCGCCGGTAATCCTGCTCGCCGATATTCTCCCGCGCCATTTCGTGCACCATCATCACCAGCGGCTCCATGCAGGCGGCCAGGCCGGTGGGCGCCTCTTCCAATACATCGTGCCTGCGGTACCAGCGGGCCGTAAGCAGCACAATCACAAGCAGTAGCAGGCTGCTCATCATAAGGGACAGCACATTCTTGGTAATGGACAGGTCCAGCGGCCGCTTTCCCGTTTCCGCATTCACCAGTTTGCCATCCTCGTTGAGCGTATAACCGTTTTCGACCGCATGGTGTAACGTGAAAACATGCACGCCGTTCTCAATCACAATGCAGGGCAGCGGAATGGCGACGGGCTTTCCCTTCCACTCCGTAATGTGCCACTCATACTCGTCACCGATGTGTTCGAAAATAATTTCGCCCACATTGATACCTTCCTCTTCCGTCGCTTCCGGAGCAGATGTATTCTCCGTAGCATCGGCTATGTTACCGGCTTCCGGTGCAGATGTGTTCGCCGTAGCATCGGCTATGTTACTGGCTACCGGAGCAGACGTGTTCTCCGTAGCATCGGCTATATTATTCGCGGAGGAGAACACGTCTGCTCCGGAGCCCTGGAGAAGCAAAAACGATATGAGGAAAACGAGCATCATACCTCCACGCACGCGGTTACGCGGTTATTGCGCACTTCCACAAAGCCTTCCCGAATGGCCAGCTTTTCTTCACGGCCCTGGGTACGCCACTTGATTTCTCCCTTTTCCAGGATGGTAATGAGCGCCGCATGGTCCTTGAGCACCTGGAAAGGGCCCATGATGCCGGGCAACGTTACCAATTCGGCCGTTGCCTCCACCAGCGTCCCCTCGGGACTCAGAATATGTAGGGCAATAACGTCCATTACTTAGCGGCCGCCAGAATCTTTTCGCCCTTGGCAATGGCGTCCTCAATGGTGCCCACGTTCAGGAAGGCCTGCTCCGGCAGGTAGTCCACCTCGCCGTCCAGGATCATGTTGAAGCCCTTGATGGTGTCTTCGATGGAGACCATCACGCCGGGAACGCCCGTGAACTGCTCGGCCACAAAGAAAGGCTGCGAAAGGAAGCGCTGCACGCGGCGGGCGCGGTTCACGGTGGTTTTGTCTTCGTCGGACAGCTCGTCCATGCCCAGGATGGCAATGATGTCCTGCAGTTCCTGGTTGCGCTGAAGGATTTGCTTCACGCGCTGGGCGGTATCGTAATGGGCCTGGCCCAC